>JBLHTS010000160.1:0-8621 GCA_047627695.1 Yoonia sp.
CCGCCACCGGTCGACCCTGTTTGGCACATTGCTACTGCGGGCGAAGTGTCAGGTCCGTTCTCGAAGGCCTCAATGGGGCGGATGGTGACAGACGGCAAACTGAACCGTGACAGCATGGTCTGGACCCAAGGCCAGGACGGCTGGAAAAAAGCCGAGGATGTGATGGAACTTGCACAGTTGTTCACGATCCTGCCACCTCCACCACCTGCCGCATAAGTGTCCCAAGGAGACATTCAGATGACCGAACGCACCGGATATTCACTGACACAGATCATACTGCACTGGCTGACCCCTCTTGGCGTTATCACGGCCTTTCTGACCCATGACGCGATGGAAGACGCTTTGAAAGCTTTGATGGATACAGGCGGCGCACCCTATCCCACACCACACACGATCGCGGGGTTTACGGTCTTTCTGCTGGTGGCGATCCGGTTAATCCTGCGGGCCCGGCGCGGCGCACCAGAGCCTTCTGGCACGAGGTTACAGCTTCAGGCCGCCATCTGGGGGCATCGCCTGCTTTACGCGCTGTTGCTGGCTGTGCCGCTGTTGGGTTTCTTTACGTGGATCGTTGGATCACGGGCCTGTCGGACGTGCATGGCTTCTTGGGACAATCCCTGATGGTAGTAGCCCTTGGTCATGCGCTAGTCGCAATCTGGCATCAGTTTGGCAAAAAGGACGGCACTTTGATGCGAATGCTGCGCCCTGAAGGCAAAGGCTAACGAAACAGATGACACCGCGCCTTTTGCATAAGATCCTCTGACATGCCTGATGGTTCAATTCCCGAGGTGGAACACCGATTTCCGTGTGATAACTGCGGCTCTGACCTCCGGTTTGATCCTGCACAGAACCAGCTTACTTGCGATCACTGTGGCAATTCAACGCCAATTGAAAGCAGCGGGCCGTGGAAAAGCAGCATTCGCGAGTTGGACTTTACCCTCGCCGTGAACGAACGCCTTGCTGATGAGGACCTTGAAGAAACGCGCGTCACGACCTGCCCGAACTGCGGCGCGCAAACCGAGTTCGACCCAGACATTCACGCCGCAGAATGCCCGTTCTGCGCAACTGCTGTGGTTACGGACACTGGCGCGCACCGCCACATCAAGCCACGTGGATTATTGCCCTTTGCACTGGAAGAACGCGCTGCCCGCAAAGAAGTCATCACGTGGCTGGGCAGTTTGTGGTTCGCGCCAAACGGGTTGACTGATTACGCCCGCAAAGAGCGTAAAATGAATGGCATCTATGTGCCCTATTGGACCTTTGATGCCGATACGAAAAGCCAATACTCCGGCCAACGCGGCACACATTATTATGAAACGAAAACTGTCATGCGCGACGGCAAACGTCAGCAGGTCCGTGTGCGAAAAACCCGCTGGCGCGCTGTCTCTGGCCGGGTCGCGCGGTTCTTTGATGACGTGCTAATTCTGGCGTCAAAATCACTTCCGAAGAAATACACTGACGGGCTGGAGCCATGGGATCTGTCCGCGCTTGAGCCTTACAAACCTGAATACCTCGCTGGTTTCCGCGCTGAAGGGTATCAGGTTGAACTGACCGACGGCTTTACCGAGGCCCGCGCCTATATGGACCGCATGATCCGGCGCGATGTGAAATATGACATCGGCGGCGACAATCAGCGAATTGGTCAAGTGAACACCCAAGTCAGTGACGTGACATTCAAGCATGTCCTGTTGCCCGTATGGCTGGCTGCATACAAATATCGTGGCAATACTTACCGATTTGTCGTCAACGGGCGCACGGGCCGCGTGCAAGGGGAGCGTCCCTATTCCACGTGGAAGATCGCATTTGCGGCGCTGGTTGGTCTGATACTTGCACTTATCGCCGGATTTGTTATCGCTAACAGTCAGTAAGTTAAGAGAGGTCCTACCGATGATCCTATGTGCGGGCGAAGCCCTGATTGATATGTTGCCGCGTGAAACCGCGTCTGGCGAAAACGCCTTTGCGCCCCATGCGGGCGGTGCGGTGTTTAACACAAGCATTGCATTGGGCCGTCTTGGCATTCCGGTGCAATTCTTTTCTGGTATATCGTCTGATCTTTTTGGTGATGTGCTACGGGCACAGCTTTCCGCATCCTCGGTCGACAGCAGCCCTGCCGCGATCTCGGACCGCCCCTCAACGCTTGCTTTTGTGACTTTGACAGACGGGCACGCTTCCTATGCTTTTTATGATGAAAACACCGCAGGTCGGATGTTGTCGCCGGATGATCTGCCTGATGTGACACCTCAGACCTTGTTCGTGGGTGGCATTTCGCTGGCAGTCGAACCTTGCGCAAAAGCCTATGAAGCTTTGGTCGAACGGCATGCAAAAGACGCCGTCATCATGATGGACCCTAACGTGCGGCCCAGCTTTATCGCAGACCAAGCCGCATTTAGCGCCCGCATGACGCGGATGTTGGGGCAGTGCGATATCGTGAAAATGTCGGATGAAGATCTTGCTTGGTTCATGCCCGATGACAGTACGGAAGACGCAGCCAAGCGCCTTGTTGCTGGCGGCGTAAAGCTGTTGTGCATCACGCAAGGGTCGCAAGGGATCACTGCGTATACACCAAACCAACAGGTCTTCGTGACCGCCAAAAAAGCGACCGTTGTTGATACTGTGGGTGCTGGCGACACCTTCAACGCGGGAGTTCTGGCCAGTTTGCATCAAGCTGATGCATTGCACAAAGACAAGGTCGCCAATCTGGACGAGCCAACAATCCGTGCAGCACTTGCCTTTGGTGCAAAGGTTGCCGCGATTACAGTCAGTCGCGCAGGCGCGAACCCGCCTTGGGCTTCTGAAGTTTGAGAGCGCTAATCCAACGCGTCACCAGTGCCTCTGTCACGGTTGATGGTGCTGTTATCGGAGAGATTGGAACGGGCCTGCTGATCCTGATTTGCGCGATGGAAGGCGATGACGCAGCCAAAGGCACCGCGCTTGCCGCCAAGATCAGCAAGCTGCGTATTTTCAAAGATGAAGTAGGCAAAATGAACCGCTCATTCGTGGATATTGGCGGTGCGGCCCTGATCGTGAGCCAGTTCACTTTGGCCGCCGACACCTCGCGCGGGAACCGTCCAGGGTTTTCGGCTGCAGCAAAGCCCGATACTGGCCGTGCTCTTTATGACAGCTTTATCAAGGACATGGACGAACTGGGGGTCACAACGGCAACAGGCGCGTTCGGGGCAGATATGGCTGTTAGCCTGATCAACGACGGCCCTGTCACAATCTGGCTGGACGTCTAAACGCCCCGCAAGCGGCGTAAAGCCGTTCCCACAGCACTCACGGCAAAGATAAACGCGGCCACGCAAATAATCGCGGGACCAACAGTAGTGTCAAAAACCACGGCAAGCCGCAGACCTGCAATTGCAGACAATGCGCCAATCGCCATCGACAACAGCGCCATGCGTTCGGGTGTCGAAGCATAATTGCGCGCTGCCGCGGCTGGGATAATCAATAAAGCAGTAATCAACAGCGCACCCACGACCTTGATCGCAACCGCGACAACAGCCGCCAAAAGCAATGTTAGAACAAGTTGTTCACGTCTTGGGTTGATCCCTGCCGCATAGGCCAAATCGGGGCTTAGCGTTGCGGTCAGCATCGCCGACCAATGCCACCATAAGACGCCAACGACCAAAGCACCGCCACCCCAGATGACCGCCAAATCCATCCGCGTGACGCTTAGGACATCACCAAACAGATAGGCATCCAGATCAATGCGTTGACCGGGGATCAGTGTCACCGCAACCAAGCCCAACGCCAAGGCACCATGTGCCAAAACGCCCAGCATTGTATCCACCGCAGCGCCCTGCCCGCTAAGCCCATGGATCAAAACGGCCATGACCAAGGCCACGATCCCTACACCAAGCGTGATTGACGTTCCGAACAATAACGCCAACGCGACACCCAAAACAGCAGCATGCGCTGTCGCGTCCCCAAAATATGCCATGCGCCGCCAGACGACAAAACAGCCCAAAAGACCTGCCGCAATTGCAGTTCCGATACCCGCAAGTGCTGCGCGGACAAGAAAATCATCCAACATCTATTCAGCCGCCTTGTGGTGGTGATGTCCGTCATGGTCTTGGTCGTGATCATGCCCATGGTCATGGTCATGCCGGTAAAGCGCCAATGCGCCGCCAGTGCCTGTCCCGAAAAGTTCGCGATATGCGGGCGCTGCAGAAACCACCTCTGGTGTGCCTTCACAGCAGATATGCCCGTTCAGGCAAATCACACGGTCAGACGCGCTCATCACCACATGCAATTCGTGGCTGACCATCAACACCGCACAGCCGATATCGCGGCGCACCGCGTCAATCTGGCGGTAAAACGCGGCTGATCCGGGCTGATCAAGGCCCTGCGTTGCCTCGTCCAGCATCAAGACATCCGGTTTGGTCAAGATCGCCCGCGCCAACAAAACGCGCTGGAACTGACCGCCTGAAAGCTGCGACATCTGCCGTGCGCCAACGCCGGCGACACCTGCAGTTTGCAGGGCCTCTTCTGCGGTTTTGGCGTCAACTGCACGGGGCAGGTTCAAAAAACGGTTCACTGTCATTGGCAAAGTCGGATCAATATGCAGCTTTTGCGGCACGTACCCGATGCGCAGGCCCTCTTGGCGCGTCACAGTGCCTTTTTGCGGCTTCAGCGCACCGATGATGACCCGCAACAACGTTGATTTTCCCGACCCGTTGGGGCCGACAATCGTAACAATCTCACCCGCATTCAGCGAAAGACTGACGCCCTGCAAAACTCGCTGGCCACCGTGTCCAAAGTCGATTTTATGCAGATCGATCAAGCTCATGTCGCGGCCTGCGGTTGGCAGGATGGGCAAAGGCCTTCGGCCTCTATTACCGTCTGTTCAAGCTGAAAGCCACTTAAGGCCGCGGATTGCGCGAGGGCTGCTGTGGCCTCTGCTTCGGCTACCGTTCCGCAAGCGCGGCAAATCATAAAGGCGGGATCATGAGCGGTACCAGGTTGGGCGCAGGCGATGAAAGCATTCAACCGTTCAATCCGGTGGACAAAGCCCTGTTCGACCAAGAAACCCAGCGCGCGGTAGGCAACGGGTGGTTTTGAGCCCAGCCCTTCGGCATCCAAACGCGCCAGCACGTCATAAGCGCCCATCGCAGCATGGTTTTCCAGTAAAATCTCAAGCACGCGTCGCCTGACGGGGGTCAGTTGGACATTGCGGACAGCACAGGAAGCGTCAGCCGCATCCAAAGCGGAGCGCATGCAATTACTGTGGTCATGGTTTGCAAAGCCGAGGGGGTCATGCGCCATTTGAGAGCCTTGTGATGTTATAACATACATCCTATACCAAACCCTATTTCAAAGAACAAGGAAGATCCGATGATTCGTTCGCTAACCGTTTTGTGCCTCTTGCCCCTGCCTGTTTTGGCTGATGTCCCGCGTGTCGTCACGGACATCGCCCCCATTCATAGTCTGACGGCTCAGGTCATGGGCGATCTTGGGCAGCCTGATTTGTTGCTGCCCCCAGGTGCCGACCCACATGATTTTGCGCTGCGGCCCAGCGATGCGGGGCGACTTGCTGATGCGGAGTTGTTAATTTGGGTGGGTGTTGGTTTGACGCCGTGGTTGGAAGAACCACTTAAAACACTCGCCCCCGATGCCGTGTGGATCAGTTTGCTGGACACGTCCAGCTGGGACCCTTTGGAACTGCGCGAAAAGGTCGATGATGACGGCGACAATCACGATCATGATCACGGCGATATCGACCCACACGCATGGCTTGATCCGACTGTGGCCAAGGCTTGGGTCGCGGCCATTGCAGACGCGTTAAGTAATGCCGATCCTGAAAATGCCGCGACATATCGCGCAAACGCGACGACAGCGACAGCAGCACTTGCGACGCTGCAAGATGAAGTGGCTGCGACTTTGGCCGGTCTTGGGAATCGCGCCTATGTGCTGCCACATGACGGGTATCAGTATTTTGAAAACCGCTTCGGGTTGACGGCCCAAGCGACCATTTCAGGGATTGACGCACGCACGCCCGGCCCTGCACAGATCGCATCTTTGCGTGCTCAAATGGCTAAAAATAAAGTGGTTTGCGTGTTTAGCGATGCGGAAATCGGGGAAAGTTGGGCGCAGGTAATCACCGAAGGTACCGATGCGAAGACAGTCAGCATTGATGGGGTGGGCGTCGGGTTAGAGGCCGGATTAAACCTTTATGCTGACACCATTATCCGGCTTGGGAATGCCTTTGTGAATTGCTTGGATGGCGGCAAGTAAGGTGGACTGAAATCCACCTTACTTTAGAAATCCGTCGGAGCCCCGCCTTCCGCTTTGCGCCGATCAACAAATGCTTTCAACTCTTCCTTGATTACCACATCCATGGGCGGTTCCTCGAAGTTAGCAATAATGTCTTTGAAGGTTCCATGCGCGCGCTCTGCGGTCCAAACGCCACCCGCGACCTCCCAAGCTTCAAAGTTGCGCCAGTCAGACACGAACGGCTGATAAAACGCCTCTTCATAGCGGTCCTGGGTGTGCTGGATTCCGAAGAAGTGGCCGTTTGGCCCCACCTCTTTGATCGCATCGAACGCGATGTCATCGGGTGTTGTGGCGACGATTTGCGGCTCCATGTAGCGCTGGATCATCTGGATCACTTCGCAGTCCATGATGAACTTCTCGGGTGACGCAATAAGCCCACCTTCTAGCCAACCTGCCGCATGATAGACTAAGTTTGTCCCAGATTGCACTGCAGACCACAGGCTGTTCGACGTTTCCCACATCGCCTGCCCATCTGGCACATTCGCCGCACAAACACCCGAAGCGCGCATCGGCAACCCATAAAACCGCGCCATTTCACCGGTCATTTGCGTTGCCCGCATATATTCGGGCGTACCAAATGCAGGCGCGCCTGATTTCATATCAACGTTGCTGGTAAACGTCCCGATCACACAAGGCGCACCGGGGCGGACATATTGGAATAGTGCAATCGCGCTTAGCGCCTCGGCAATCGACAACGTCACAGCGCCCGACATCGTCACAGGTGCCATAGCGCCTGCCAGTGTAAATGGCGTCACGATCACCGCCTGCCCGCGCCGAACGCAGCGCAAACAGCCGTCAATCATTGGCACATCATGCTTGAGCGGCGAGGTGGAGTTGATGTTGGTATACATATGCGGCTTGGATGCGAATTCTTCTTCGGTCATGCCACCGGCAATTCTGACCATTTCCATCACATCTTCGACCCGCTCTTTACCCAACGAATAAGCGTGTGCAACCTTATCTGTCAGGGTCATTTTGTCGTAGACTACATCCAGATGCCGGACAGATGCGTGCACGTCCACAGGTTCGACCGGATAACCGCCCGCGAAGTGGATACAGTTGAAATACTGGGTCAGTCGCAGCAAATTTGCACATTGCGCCCGCGTGCCAGAGACCTTTTTGCCGATTTCCATATCGTAGTAGTTGGGTGGCGAAGAGACGTTCCCGAACAAGATATGTTTGCCACCGATGGTGATCTTTCGATCAGGATTGCGCGGCGTGATATCAAACTGCGCGGGTGCATGGGCGAGCATCTCCATCACCCATCCGCGACCCATGCGCACATTGGTCCCGTTGACCGTACAGCCTGCCTGCTTGAATAACGCCAAGGCTTCTTCGTTCAGAAATTCGATCCCGATTTCTTCCAAGATCCGCATCGCGCCATCGTGGATATCTTGCACGCCTTCGGGCCCCAACGGCTCTGTCGGGCGGTCGGTGTTAATGGGCAAGCGCCAAGGCATTTGCTCGATCGCTGCGGTGCCGCGTCTGGTTGCAGCCCCCGCCCGTCCGCCACCGCGCCGCCGTGTTTTGCCTGTGTCAGCCATTTGCAAACCTCATCCTGTCTGGCTCTAGCATTGCAAACTGCGCGGGTCCGCGGTGCCGAAAAACCGACAGAAGGTGTCGGATTCAGCGTGCTGTTCGCTTTTGTGAATTAAGCCAGTCGGGTATGCCCCCAATATTGGGCAAGATCACATCGGCAAATTGGGCTAGTTCGCTGGCAGGCGCGGGTCCGGTCAGCACGCCGACTGTGCCCATTCCCGCTGCACGTCCTGCATGCAGATCATGGGTGCTGTCGCCGACCATGATGCAGTCCGCAGGGGCCAAATTGGTCTGAGCGCAAAACGCCAGCAACTGTCCCGGTGCCGGTTTTCCGCCATGCCCACTGTCGTAACCCGCAACAAAATCAAACAGGTCTATGATGCCTGCCTTTTCAAGATGCACACGTGCGGGTGCCTCTGCATCGTTGGTTGCCAGTCCCAGCTTCAATCCCAAAGCGCTCAGCTGCGAAAAATAGGGTTTCAAAGGCAAGGCCTCTTGCTGCGGGACCAAGGCAGCTGCGGCGTTCATCCGACCCAAGAGCGCTTGGCGCTCCAGATTGGGCAGGACCGAGATGATGCAGTCTGCAACCTCGCCCACAGTCGCGGCGATGACAACGCTGCCCGCTCGAAACTGATTGGCATCCCTGTCGTAGCCCAAAACATCGGCCAAGACGTCAAACATCTGCGGTGCGTCTTTCGTTTCAGCCTCAAGCATCCCACGCGCCCAAGCGCCCCAAGTCGCGTTGAAATCGAACAGCGTGCCGTCTTTGTCGAAGATGATGCCTTTGATCATGGGGGTTCCTTGTTCTTCTT
>JBLHTS010000161.1:0-8598 GCA_047627695.1 Yoonia sp.
CTGGGCGAACGGCTTCACTCCGTTCGCCTCTTGAGACCGGTCATACGTCGATATTGGGTCAGTGGCAGAGGTGATCCTATCCTGTAAACTCGGTTTTTCCGCTGCTTACGCACGCAGAATAGAAAATGCAGCTGAAGCAATTGTTGTCCGTGCTGTTATGCGGCAGTGAGACCGGCTATTTGCGCATGGCGTTACGACGGTTAAATCGCCAACTTACGGCTTGCTGAACAAAATGAATCCTGAGTTCGACGCCATCAAGCAATGCTCTTGAAAGTACAACACCGCCTTACCGCTCGTGTCTAAAACCCCTGAGAACGCTGGTTGCTAGAAACGTAACCGCCGCGACGCACACAATGGACGGGCCTGCAGGCGTATCAAACACAAACGCCGCGCGCAGACCGATAATGGCGGATAGCATCCCGATCAGACCGGCGGCGACGGCCATGCCCTCAGGTGTTCGTGACAAAGGGCGTGCGGCGGCTGCTGGTATGATTAGCATGGCGGCGATAAGCAGGACTCCAACAACTTTGATTGCGACCGCAACCGTAATGGCCAGCGCGATCGTCAGCACCAGTTGTTCACGTTTCGGGTTGATCCCGCTCGCGTAAGCCAGGTCTTCGTTCAATGTCGCCGTCAGCAGGGCCGACCAGCGCCAGCCGATCAAAGCGACGACAACTGCAGCACCGCCCCAGATGACCGAAAGATCCCCGCGCGACACGGCCAGAATATCACCAAAGAGATAGGCCATTAGATCGATCCGCACGCCCGAAATGAAGGACACCGCGACAAGCCCGAAGGCAAGCGCGGAATGCGCAAGGACCCCCAGCAGTGTGTCCATCGCATAGCCCCGACCAGATAAAACGCTGACAACCAGCGCCATGAGCAATGCCACAGCCATCGACCCCACGAAAATTGACATCGAGAACGCGAGCGACAGGGCGACACCAAGGATCGCGGCGTGCGCCGTGGCATCCCCGAAATAGGCCATACGCCGCCAGACCACGAAACAGCCCAAAGGTGCGGCGGCGAAGGCCACGCCAATTCCGGCCAGAGCGGCACGCACCATAAAATCATCAAGCATTATTCTGCGGCCTCTGAATGGTCGTGGTTATGATCGCCATGATCATGGTCGTGATCGTGTTCATGCCGGTAAAGTGCCAGTGCGCCGCCGGTGCCGGACCCGAACAATGCCCTATATTCGGGAGCAGATGCGACCACCGCCGGTGTCCCTTCACAGCAAACATGACCATTGAGGCAGATGACGCGGTCAGATGCGCTCATTACGACGTGCAATTCGTGACTGATCATAAGAACCGCGCACCCCGTTGCCTGTCGCACCGTTTCGATTTGTTGGTAAAAGGATGCTGAACCGCGTTGGTCAAGCCCTTGGGTGGCTTCGTCCAAGAGCAGCAGATCCGGCTTTCCGATCAATGCGCGGGCAAGGAGGACCCGCTGGAATTGACCGCCCGAGAGCTTTGAAAGTTGCGCCTTTGCCAAGTCGGGCACACCTGCCTGTGTAAGGGACTGATCAATGTCCACATCTGCGACGCCGCCCGGCAATTTCAAAAACCTTGAAACAGTAATAGGCAGTGTTTCGTCAATTTGCAGTCTTTGCGGAACATATCCGATTTTCACGCCGTTCCCTTGCAAGATGCGACCTTCAATCGGTTTCACTGCACCGATAATCGCGCGCAGCAGGCTGGTTTTGCCTGACCCGTTTGGGCCAACAATTGTGACAATCTCACCGGGTTCGACGCGCAAAGATACGCGTGATAGCACCGTCCTTGCGCCATAGCGGACGCTAAGGTCTTCAACCTGAACAAGGCTCATGCGTCGGCCTTATCTGCACAGGCAGGGCAGACACCTTCGGCTTCAACGACAGTGCGCTCTATCCGAAAGCCGGTGGCACGTGCGGCATCACCCAACGCCCCCCGCGCAGGGGAGGATTGGGCCTCGGCCACGGCATCGCACAAACGGCAGATCATAAATGCTGGTGTGTGGGAGTGACTGGGGTGAACGCAGGCAATGAAGGCGTTTAGCCGTTCGATCTTATGGGCCAAACCATTTGCGACAAGAAAATCCAACGCGCGATACGCGACAGGTGGCTGCGACCCAAACCCGTCTTCGCGCAGCCTGTCCAAAATCGTATAAGCTCCGAGAGCACGGTGATTTTGCAGCAATATCTCGAGCACCTTGCGCCGCACAGGCGTAAAGCGAAGACCTTCAGCCGCACAACGGGCCTCGGCTGCGGCAAGACCCCCGCTCACGCATGTGCGATGATCATGTTGCGCAAACCCCAAGGGGCTGTCCGCAGCATTTGTCTTGTTCGACTCACTTGTCATGTTATTACATTTCGTCTATCTGATGTGTAATGTTATACAATCACATGGAGACCTCGATGTCCAGAAAGCTTCTTACCCTGTCCCTTAGTGCCACTTTGATGGGTGGAACAGCCTACGCGGACGCGCCGAAGGTGGCGGTTGATATCGCCCCGGTCCATTCTTTGGTAGCACGGGTCATGGACGGCGTCGGCACACCCGATTTGATTGTTCAGCCCGGTGCAAGCCCGCACGAGTACAGCCTTCGTCCATCTGAGGCTACAGCATTGCAGGCCGCCGATCTTGTATTTTGGATTGGACCCGATTTGACGCCATGGCTGACCGATACGATTGAAACGCTCGCACCGGATGCCGCTGTGACGGCATTGCTGGAAGCAGATGGCACGATCGAACTGGAGTTCCGGGAAGGTGCGTTGTTCGAAGACTATGACCATGATGACGAGGAAGATCATGACGACGAAGAGGGCCACGAAGACCATGATGATCACGCAGACGAAGCGCATGATGATCATGATGATCATGATGAAGAAGGCCACGAGGATCATGCCGATGAAGAGGCTGGACATGATGATCATGATGACGAAGAAGCCGAGCACAACGAACATGACCACGGTGCGCATGATCCGCACGCATGGTTGTCACCACAAAATGCAATGACCTGGCTGAACGTGATCGCAGGGCAGCTTTCCGCCGCCGATCCTGATAACGCAGGTACTTACTTTGCGAATGCGGCAGCAGGCCGTACTGAGATTGAAGCCTTGATTGGTGAGGTCACAGCAACGCTTGATCCTGTGCGTGATGGCCAATTCGTCGTGTTCCATGATGCCTATCAGTACTTTGAGGCGGATTTTGATCTCCCCGCATCAGGCGCAATTTCCATCGGCGATGCGTCTGACCCTAGCCCAGCACGAATTGCAGAAATCCAAGGTCGGATCGCCGAGCAAGGCATTGATTGTGTTCTGGCCGAACCGCAATTCAATCCCGGTCTAGTCGCAACTGTTCTCGATGGAACGCAAGCACAGACGGGCATTCTCGATCCGCTTGGCTCCGATCTGGAGCCGGGTCCGGCACTTTACCCTCAACTTATCCGGAATCTGTCGACCGCTCTTGCAGGCTGCATGTAATCGCATCAGCCCCCGTAAAATCCGGACTAAAGATTGGAGCACAAGTTTCCCGTGTCACACAAATTTTGGGGCCTTTTGTTCGTTGTGATGTGCCTTGGTGGACCCGCCAAGGCACATCCGCATGTCTTCGTCGATGCGCGGACCGGCTTCATCTTTGGGACTGACGGGCAATTAGAGGCGCTTCGGATTTCATGGACCTACGACGAATTTACAACGCTTATCCTATTTGAATCGTTGAACTTGGATCTCGATGGAGACGGACAGTTTAATGATGCAGACCGAGCTGCAGTTATAGACGGTGAAACCAACTGGGACCCTGAATACAAGGGCGATGTCTACCTTGAGGTCGCTGGGCAAGACTATCCACTGGGGCGACCCGAAGCCGCTGCTGTAACGCTTGAGAACAATCAGGTTGAAGTCTCATTTGATCTACCATTGTCACAGCCCGTCAGGATCGAAGGTGCGTCCGCTTTTCTGCGTCTTTATGACCCCGTCTTTTTCTACGCCTATACCATTCTGCCCGCGGAAGACCCCATCGCTCTGCCTGAAGGCTGTCAGGCGCAGATCGTGCCGTTTGAACCGAATGCCGCAGAAAACGCCTTGCAGGAAACGCTCACTGCACTGGGGCGCGAAGAGGCACCCACGCAAGAGAATGTCGGACGCCTCTTCTCTGATGAGGTGCGCCTGACATGTGGTTAAGGTTTGGTCCCATCGTTCTATGCATCTTCGCTGCCGGTGCCGCCGCGTGGAGCTTTGTGCCGTGGTTCGACATTCAACAATGGGCAGCTGGCGAACAACGCACGTTCCAAAATGCAATGGCAGGTGCCCTAAGGGGAATTCAGACTGGCGATCCGAGGGCCGTCTGGACTTTGTGCAGTGCGACAGCGGCATATGGATTCTTCCACGCCCTTGGACCGGGTCATGGTAAAGTGCTAATCGGCGGAGCCGCCCTGGCGAGTGGCGCAACCCTAAAACGGTTGAGCATATTGACGGTTATATCCAGTCTGGCGCAGGCGGCGACGGCCATCCTTTTGGTCGGCGGCCTCTATTTTGTTTTGCAAATTGGTTCCGCTGATCTGGCCGATCTCACAGAGGCTTGGCTCGCCCCCGCAAGTTACGCAGCAATTGCCGCGATCGGGGTTGTGTTAGTATTTCGCGGCGCACGTAGTTGGCACAAAATGGGCCAAGCCAACCAGGCTGCGCACGGCTGTTGTGGCCATGCACATGGTCCAAGCATCCAGGAAATAGCAACACTTACATCGGCGCGCGAGGCGGTCGCTTTGATCGCCAGCATCGCGATGAGGCCTTGCACTGGTGCATTATTTGTACTGGTGATCGCGGCTCGGTTCGATGCTTTCGCCGTTGGATGTCTTGCCGTGATCACGATGGGTCTCGGGACCGCCGCGTTTAACTTGACTGTTGTCACCTCTGGCGTCGCCGCTCGGAGGTTGGCCGGTCTTGGGGCGCGGGATCACCAGGCCATGCAGGCCGTCTCGGCAACACTGCACGTGACTGGAGGCGTCCTGATCATCGCCATCAGCATCGGAATGTTGTTGCCCTACTTGGATTGAGGCGTCTTGACCTTTCATTTAGCGTTATGTCATAACATTACAAAATGATGAGCTGGAACAGAATGACCGATAACATGGACGCCACAGATACCCGCTTCCCGGTAACCTTGCTGACAGGCTTTCTTGGTGCGGGAAAAACCACACTCCTCAATGCGATCCTAACCAATGCAACCGGACCAAGGATCGCTGTCATTGTGAATGAGTTCGGCGAGGCCGGACTTGATCACGACCTGATCGAGGCCGTGGACGAAGATATCGTCTTGATGCAATCGGGCTGCCTGTGCTGTTCCATTCGCGGCGACCTATCGCGCACCCTGCAAGACTTGGCAGCCCGCAGACAAGAAGACCGTTTGACATTCGACCGTGTCGTGATCGAGACAACTGGCCTCGCAGACCCCGCACCAATTCTACAGACGTTCTTGTTGGACACCTATCTGGCAAACAACTTCCGTATAGACGGGGTTGTCACGGTGGTGGATGCAGCAACAGGTCCGGACACGCTCAACCGCCAGTTCGAAGCCGTTTCGCAAGTCGCGATGGCGGATTTACTCGTCCTGAGTAAAACCGATCTGGTGTCCGAGAGCACATCAAGCGCGTTCAAAATACGGCTGCGAACACTCAATCCAACTGTGGACATTTTGCGGGCGGATCGTGGTGTGGTGCCAATTACAGCCCTCTGGGATTTAAGCGGTATGCGCCATCAGGGAACATCTGATCAGGCCATAGCGTGGCTGACGCCAACCGTGCCCAGTGATCCTCTTGAAAACCTGTCCGGCTTCGCTCCGTCAGCCTCACCTTTCGCGCCTGTATCGCAACATGATGCGCGGATCGGATCGGCGTCCATTATCCTGAACGAACCCATTCCTGATGATGTGTTTGATCGTTGGCTCGACACGCTCATTATGCTGCGTGGGCCCGACATCCTGCGCGTGAAAGGCATCGTACATCTCATCGGCATTGAGACGCCGTTCGTGTTCCACGGTGTGCAGCATCTCTTTGACCCTCCGGTGCCCCTGAACGATTGGCAGGGCAAGGACCGTCAATCGCGCATCGTTGTCATTGCCCGCGATATGACCAGCGCCGAACTTGTCTCCAGCCTCGACATGTTGCGCGCCCACCAAACCGCTGAAACCGCTTAAGGATAAACCCCCAATGACCCAAAAACTTCCTGTCACCGTCCTGTCCGGCTTTCTTGGGGCCGGCAAAACCACACTCCTCAACCGCGTCCTGAACAACCGCGACGGCCTGCGTGTTGCGGTTATTGTCAATGACATGTCCGAGGTGAACATCGATGCGGATCTCGTGCGCGCTGATACAGAGCTGAGCCGCACAGATGAAACGCTGGTCGAGATGTCAAACGGGTGCATCTGCTGCACATTGCGCGATGACCTGCTGGCCGAGGTGCGCAGGTTAGCGGCGGAAGGACGCTTTGATTACCTGCTGATCGAATCCACTGGAATTTCCGAACCACTTCCCGTCGCCGCCACCTTCGATTTTCGCGATGAGCATGGTGAAAGTCTGTCTGATGTCGCGCGCCTTGATACGATGGTCACCGTCGTGGACGCCGTGAACTTGCTGCGGGATTATTCCAGCCACGATTTCCTGAGCGACCGCGGCGAGACGCTTGGTGAAGACGACGAGCGCACGTTGGTGAACCTGTTGGTTGAACAGATCGAATTCGCGGATGTCGTGGTGTTGAACAAGGTTGCGGACGCCACATCCAGCCAAGTTGAGGCCGCGTGTCAGATCATCCGCAGCCTGAACGCAGACGCCCAGATCATCGAGACCACCCATTCAGATGTGCCCGCAGATGCAATCCTGAACACGGGGTTATTCGATTTTGAGAAGGCGCAAGAACATCCCATGTGGGCCAAAGAGCTTTATGGCTTTGCAGATCACGTACCGGAAACCGAAGAATACGGCGTCGCTTCATTCGTCTACCGCGCGCGCAGGCCGTTTGAACCTGAGAAGATCATGGCTGTCCTGAATGGCGACCTGCCGGGTGTGATCCGCGCGAAAGGGCATTTCTGGATCGCGACCCGTCCTGACTGGGTGGCGGAATTTTCACTGGCCGGTTCGCTGTCATCGGTCAAACCAATGGGGACATGGTGGGCGTCCGTTCCAAAGGACCGTTGGCCGGACCATGACGGTATGCAAAGTTATATGACCGCACATTGGCAAGAACCATGGGGCGACCGTCGGCAAGAGATCGTCTTTATCGGATCAGGGATTGACTGGGCTGACATCAAGGGGCGACTGGATGCAGCGCTTTTGCCTGAAGAACTGGCAAAGTCGCCAGACGCCCTGCCTGACTTCCCCGACCCATTCCCACTGTGGCGCAGGGCGGAGCAGGCGGCATGACGATGATGCAGGACGTGCTGCAAAGTGCTGCCATCGGCGTTGGTGTGGCACATGTGCCCGAGAACCTTAACATTCTGGCAAAGCCGGGATGTGCAGCGGCGATTTGGCAGCGGCAACCTCTGCCTGCTTTTCAGACTTGGATTGACGGGGTGGACCCGGAAAATCTGCCGTCCGCTCGGTTGATCCTGAAGCCCCAACGCGTGCTCTCTGTTCTGTCGGGCTTATGCGATACATCTTTGATGCCGGAGGGGCCACATCGACAGCGTCTCATCGAGGATATCGCCGCATTGTCGCATCTCTTTTGCGATTTGATGGATGCTCCCTATGTGCGCCTTCGGCTTAGTCGCGTCACCGCGAACGCATGCCGCAAGTTCCATATTGATGCCATAACCGCCCGGCTCGTTTGCACGTACCGCGGCACGGGAACCCAATTTGGCATTTCACACGATAGTGGTGAGCCAAAACGCATTTTCACCGTCCCAACTGGCACCCCGATATTGCTGCGCGGCACACTATGGCCAGAAGAGCCTCGCTCCGGCCTGCTGCACCGATCACCTCCGATTGAAGGGTCAGGCGAAATGCGGCTAGTTCTGGTCTTAGATCCGATCTTTGACCTGGAAGAAGAGACATGACTGACAATCTTGGATCTACGACTCTTAAGAAACGACGCCGGGTAGCAGACCCGATGATGACATACGATAGGTTGCCTCAACCCCTTCGAAGTTGGCTCGCGGCAGCGGCGCTTCCATGGTCTCCAAAATCGTGCAAACGCATTTGGGACAAGGCGCGAAGCAATGGCCTCAGCGTCGATGATGCCATCGTGGTGTTGACCGAAGCGGAGCGGAAAACCCTTTCTCGCGACAAGAATTGCGTTTTGGTGAATTGAAGTGCGTTGATCTGGTCTTGATCTTGAAGCGAAGCAGAAATCACTGGCCATCAGTGTAAACTTGAAGGAACGGGAACTGTCTCGTCGGAAATATCGTAGTCGATTTGCGGCAATACGTTCTATTGCATAGCTTTTGCACGATGAGGAAGAGCTTTTGCAATCAGCCAGGATCGACCGGTTTGAATGACCGGTTCGGCGAAATATGCTGCGTTGGCAAACGAGCGATGCCGCGCATGCGAACAATTTCTGCGTGAGCATTAGCCGCGGCTGCACAAGTCCGGTTTGTCCGCATAGCGGACCTCTATGCAAACCGCAGC
>JBLHTS010000162.1:0-8527 GCA_047627695.1 Yoonia sp.
GTGCAGCGGTGTTCGTCATAAGCATTTTTGCAAATTCAGGCGTCAGCGCAACGAAGACGATCAGGAACGGCAGAAGGCTGAAAACCGAAAGAAGGATCAGGTTCCTGCAAAACTTGAGGAATGGCAGTTCAGTGCTGAAGTGTTTGTGAAAAGTGCTTTGTGAAAACACGTCAGGCGTAGCTCGCAAAGACCTGTGTGGAGCCGTCGTTCAAAACCAGCAATACGTCAAAGGGATCACCCGTCCCCATCGCGCCCATCCCCGGCGAACCCATCGGCATCCCCGGAACGGCCAACCCGCGCGCAGCGGGTGCTTCTGCCAGCATGCGCTGAATATCAGCGGCAGGGACGTGGCCTTCAACGAAATAGTCGCTGACGACTGCGGTATGACATCCCGATAATTCCTGTGTGATGCCAAGCCTGTCTTTCATGGTCCAAAGGGCTTCTTGCTCGACATCCTGAACTTCTGTGACAAACCCAGCATCCTGCATCCGTTCGACCCAAGCTGAACAGCAGCCGCAAGTGGGCGTTTTGGCAACTTGCAAGGTTGGCGTGTCCTGTGCAAAGACCGGACCCATTGCAAGTATACTCGCCGTTGTTGCTAAAAAATGCCGTCTGTTCATCAGATCTTCCTCCGTCTGTCTTGCAGCATTTAGTTGCAACCCTTCAAAAAGTCGAGCCGCTTCACATATGCTGCCTTGTTACATTTAGCTACAAACGTGGGACGGGTCTTTTGGTATTGCACCAGCTATACGAACGAAATGACGATTATGCCTCATATACTTGTGGTTGATGACCACGTCGAAATTCGGAAATCCGTGTCGCGTTATCTGGAACGAAACGGAATGCGGACATCTGTGGCAGAGAATGCGGCTGATATGGATGTAAAGCTAAGCGAGTCCAAATTTGACCTCATCGTGTTGGACGTCATGATGCCGGGTGAAGACGGGCTAAGTGCCTGCAAGCGCCTCCGCAAAGACGGGAATACTCCGGTCTTGATGCTGACTGCATTGGGTGATGACGATGATCGCGTTGCTGGTCTTGATGGGGGTGCTGATGACTATCTATCGAAACCATTCAATCCCAAAGAACTGCTTGCCCGCATCAACGCGATACTGAGAAGAACCCAACAGATTCCCCAGATTGAAGCCTTTGCTGGAAAGAAGCTGCGGTTTGCCCATCTTGAACTCGATTATGACGGGCGCATGCTGGTTGATAAGGATGGTACTCGAACGATGCTGACGACTGGCGAAATCAAGCTCCTGACGCTGTTGTTGGAAAGGCCAAGGGCGGTATTGAGCCGCGACCAACTGCTTGAACTGAGTACCGGACGATTGGCAGGGCCGCTCGATCGGACAATCGACAACCAAGTTAGCCGCCTTCGCCGAAAAATTGAGCCGGACGTTTTGCGACCCCGGATCATAGCAACTGTGCGAAATGGTGGATACAGCCTCACATGCGATGTCGAGGTCTTGGCGTGACACGTATGGTATGGAGGCTGCGGACGCAGATAGCACTGCTCGTCTTGGGCATGCTGTTATTAGCTCAGGCGCTGAGCCTATGGTTCTTTGTCGATGAACGATCCCTCGCAGTTCAAGCCGCAATAGGTGCAGAGGCGGCAGGTCGCGCCGCCAACATCGCGCAGTTGGTCGAGGGCGCCCCGGCAAACCTGCATTCTCAGATTATTCGTGCAGCAACTTCACCGCTGGTGCGGTTTGATTTATCCGAAGGTCCATCAGTCGCGCATGGTAGTCATGATGACGGTGGCGCTGTCGAGGCTCGCGTCCGTGCCTTGCTTGGGGACAGTTATAGTCGTGATATTCGGGTTGAGATTCATGAAATAGAACAAGGTCTGCTTCCTCTACCGAACCTTTCGCCCGAAATGGCAGAAATGCATGCAGAAATGATGCAGGTCAGCTTGGCCGCTATCGAAATGGAGTTATCAATCGCGCTGGCCGGTGGCGATTGGCTAAATGTTGCCACCAGATTTGAGAGGCCACCATTACAATGGTCGATGGCGTCCAATGTGTCGTTTGCACTCACCGCCTCACTACTCCTTCTCGCGAGTTTCTGGTTCCTCCTCAATAGGTTGACTGGCCCCCTAAACACCTTGGCGGATGCGTCCGAGCGTTTGGGGCGCGGGGCAGGCGAGGGACCCTTGCCAGTGGTAGGCCCTCGAGAGGTGCAGGACCTGACCCATGCATTCAATACAATGCAAGATCGCCTGACACGGTTTGTTTCTGATCGTACGCAGATGCTTGCCGCACTTGCCCATGATCTTCGATCACCCCTGACCGCACTCCGGGTGCGCGCGGAAATGGTGGATGATGAAGATACGCGCGCGTCGCTTGTTGCTTCAAGCGAAGAGATGCAGCAGATGGTCGATGCGACTTTAGATTTTGCCAAAGGCGTTGGACAGCATGAAGAAGTTTGTCCGACGGATATTCATCGCTTACTTGCCGAGCTGGGAACCGATGGGCTCAAGCTGGATGGTGGCCAGCCTTTGGTGGTGCCGGCCAAACCGGGCGCGATGAAACGCGCATTCAGGAACCTGATTGAAAATGCGGTGCGCTATGGCAATGAGGCCAAGGTTTCTTGGCGCATCACCGACGGTGATGCTGAAATCCACATCGATGATCAGGGACCTGGCATTCCGGAAGATGAACTGGACGCGGTTTTTGGTCCTTATGTCAGGCTCGAGACATCTCGATCGCGAGACACTGGCGGTCACGGCCTCGGGTTATCGATCGCAAGAAGCATCATTCTCGAACACGGGGGGTCAATTGCACTTTCAAATCGTTCAAAAGGGGGGCTGCGCGCCACCGTGAGACTGCCAGTCGAGTTGAATGGGTGGCCGAGCACTGTTGCTGGTATGGCAATCAGGCGGACCCAGATTTCTGCAACATCATCTCGCTGAAGGCGATACATATCATTACAAAAAATCAACCGTCTAGCTATTCAGAAAAGCGGCCCCAATCGGTATCAATTGCGAAGGTTAGACAACAAGATCAACCAAGCAAGAAAACGAGGCAAGCTTCATGAGCAAGAACATCAGAACACTGTCCCGCCGCGCCTTTGTTTCGGGTGTTGGCGCGACCGCGCTGGCGGCACCGTCTGTGCTGCGTGCGCAAGCACTGGATAGCGTAACGCGTAACGTCGCATCATTTCGGCCCCATGAGTGGCAAGACCACTTTGAAACCATTGGCAAAGGTATTCTATTGGCGGATACTGGCGCGCGCTTTCTGCAGCATTGGGCTGATGATGGTGAAATACGGATTTATCCTACATCCGTACCACTCTCCGAGGACCTGACACGGCTCGGTTACACGGAAGTCGTTGACAAGAAAGTTGCACCTGGTTGGGGCCCAACGCCCGCCATGCGCGAACGCAATCCAGAATGGCCAGCTTACATTGAGGGCGGTGATCCGCTGAACCCTTTGGGCTCGCATGCTCTCTATCTTTCTTGGCAGTACTACCGGATTCACGGCACGCAAGATACGCGTAAGATTGGACGACGGTCCTCGAACGGCTGTATCGGTCTTTATAATGCACAGATTGAAGAGGTGTTTGGTCGAACGTCGATCGGGACGCAGGTAAAATTGATCTGATGGACAAGTCTGCTTTGTTTATCGTGGGGTTTTTCCTCATCGGTGGGGCAGTTTTTGTTTGGCTGCCGATGCAGCCGGCACCGCCTGTCAATGGCCATTCAATGACGCCCGCAAATCTGTCTGGGCTTGACGTAGGTGACCCTATTGTTGAGGTGACGGTTCCAGCTGATTTGTCGGCCAATGCGCAGATTGGCAAACAAGTGTTTGAGGCTGCCTGTGCCGATTGTCACGGCGTTAACGCAGCGGGCCAGAATGGTGTCGCGCCGCCATTGGTCCACATTACTTACGAACCAGGCCATCATGGCGACGGGGCTTTCCTGAGTGCTGCCAAGAATGGCGTCACTGCACATCATTGGCAATTTGGAAACATGCCCGCCGTTGAAGGGTTGACTGACGGCGACGTCAAAATGGTTGTTGCCTACATCCGTGAGCTCCAGAGAGCTAACGGGATATTCTAGAAAGGACTTACGTATGCGGACAAGAGTAGCCATATTAGCGACGGCAGTTACGATAGTTGGAGCCGCCGCGCTGGCCCACAGTGGAGCAACAGGCGTCGTAAAAGAACGTATGGACGGCATCCTGAGCGATGATGATTTGAACGCGATGGCTACCTACATCATGGATAGCGATACATAAGGAAGGTTCTGGCAACATGCGCAGCTTCAACCGCCGCCAATTCATAGCGACTGCAAGTGCACTTGCGGCACTTCCCATCTCTGGCGTTCATGCGAACCAGAACCCTGAAGTTTTGTCTGCGCAAGAGGCGACAGTACAACTTCTGCCGGACGGGTACGGTCAAACGACACTCTGGGGCTTCAATGGCCAAGCACCTGGTCCTGAGATTCGTGTTGCGCAAGGTATGCGGCTTCAACGCACGCTGGAAAACAAACTGTCACAACCAACGTCGGTTCATTGGCATGGCATTCGTATCGCAAATGCAATGGATGGTGTTGCGGGATTGACCCAGACCGCTGTTCAACCAGGTGCAAGTTTTGAGTACGATTTTGTTTTACCAGACGCGGGAACCTATTGGTATCACGCTCACAATCGATCAACCGAACAGGTTGCACGGGGCCTGTATGGCCCACTGATTGTAGAAGAGGCTGATGCTCTTGATATCGATCGCGAAGAAGTGCTGGTGCTAGATGACTGGTTGGTCAATCCTGATACGGCCCAGATCGATAGTGACTTTGAGGCGTCTCATGCCCTGAGCCATGCTGGAAGACTAGGCAACTACATCACGACGAATGGTGTCTACAATCTAGCTTTGGAAACGCGCAAAAACGAGCGTCTGCGCTTGCGCATTATCAATGCGTCGAACGCACGGATCTTTCCGTTGCAATTGGAAGGCCTTGATGGATGGACTGTGGCGCTTGATGGTATGCCTTTGGCGGTTCCTCAGAAAGTGTCTGGTCAGATTGTACTTGGGCCAGCACAGCGCGTTGATCTGATCGTCGATGTCATCGCGGATGTAGGCCAGACCGCCCATATTCTACAAATCGGTCAGGAAGAGGCATTTAGTCAGGTCGCATTCGAAGTGCGTGAAGGTGGCGCAGCATCCAAACGAACAGCCCCTGATGCGCTGCCGTCCAACAGTTACGCCGCTGTCGATCTAGCGAACGCGACCGCATTGACCTTGACGATGGAAGGTGGCGCAATGGGCGGCCTGCGTTCTGCAACCCTGAATGGCGAGCCAAAGACGATGGGTGAAATCGTCGATGCTGGCCGTTTCTGGGCTTTCAATGGTGCCGCAGATGGCATGAGTGGCGAACCTCTCGCACGGCTTGGGCTTGGCGAGCATGTTCGCCTTGCAATTCGCAACGACACTGCGTTTCCGCATGCGATGCACCTTCACGGGATGCACTTCCACGAAGTTGCTGAAAATGGCGCGCTTGGACCTTTGCGCGATACCTCTCTTATCGAGAGGAGCGCAAATCTGGAGATTGCATTCGTTGCCGACAACCCCGGTGAATGGTTGCTGCATTGCCATATGCTGTCGCATGCAGCGTCAGGCATGACGACGCGGATCGTCGTGGGATGACAAACCGCGCGCTGTTTCTTGGGTTTGGTCTTCTCGCCCTTGTCGCTGGCGTGGCTGTTGTTCTGGCGCAGTCAGAAGACACAGATTTGATGTCCGCATCTGACTACCCGGTCGATATCGCCGCCGGTGCAGACCTTTACGGCCAATACTGCGCATCATGTCATGGCGCAAATCTGGAGGGTCAGGAAGATTGGCGCAGCCCCGGGGCTGACGGACGCCTTCCAGCGCCGCCACATGATGACACGGGGCACACGTGGCACCACACTGACAGCCTGCTGTTTACCTATACCAAGCTTGGCGGCAAAGAGACTTTGGCGGCACAAGAAATGGATTTCGACAGCGGGATGCCGGGTTTCGGTGATCAACTCAGCGACGAAGAAATCTGGAAAGTCCTTTCGTATATTAAATCAACATGGCCGGAGCGCATAAGCACCATTCAGGCCGAGCGCACGGCCGCAGATATCGCGGCACAAGGAGAATAGTGATGAAGAAACTTCTTATCAGTACAGCAATGTTGATCATTCCTTTTATGGCCGTCGCCGAAGAGCTGAGTGAAGCAAGGGTCAAAGAGCTCGTTCTTGAAGCAATTCGCGAAAATCCCAGAATTGTGTTTGAGGCCGCACAGCTTGTCGAAGAGCAGCAGCAGGCCAGTCAGGCACAGGTAGCAGAGCAGGTTTTGGTAGATGAA
This sequence comes from Yoonia sp., assembly GCA_047627695.1. Taxonomy (GTDB): domain Bacteria; phylum Pseudomonadota; class Alphaproteobacteria; order Rhodobacterales; family Rhodobacteraceae; genus Yoonia. The sequence continues at coordinate 6,335 of JBLHTS010000162.1, forward strand.
AGAGACGCACTTGAACGGGATCCAAACGCGCCAGTTCTCGGAAACCCGGATGGCGATGTCACGATTGTGGAGTTCTTTGACTATAATTGTCCGTATTGTCGCCGGGTAAAGCCTCATATGGAGGCTTTGCTTGCGGCAGATCCCAACGTCCGGGTTGTCTATCGCGAGTGGCCAATCTTGGGGGAGGGCTCGGTCTTTGCGGCGCGCGCAGCTTTAGCCTCGCGCAATCAAGGCAAATATGATGAGTTTCACTGGGCAATGATGGGGCTGAATGGGCGAGCCGAAGAAGCTTCGGTCATCCGCGCAGCTGAGCAGATTGGTATCAACATTGCGCAACTTAGACGCGATATGAACGCCCCAGAGATCGACGAACATATCCAAACGTCAATGCGTCTGAGCCGTGCGATTGGTTTTAGTGGTACACCGTCATTCGTGATCGGAGATAGTCTGGCTCCGGGTCTGATTGATGCCGAGCAAATGATTACTCTGGTCAATCAGGCCCGTGCGGCCAACTAGGCTGCAGAGACTTCGTAGCCCGCTTCGGCAATCGCCTTTTGAACGTCGTCCTGCGCAAGTGTACTTTCCACAGTGACCAAGCGCAGATCTAGGTCGGTAGCAACAACTGCTGCGGGGTCTTTGGCTTTGATGCCCTTTTCGATAGCGGACGTGCAGTGGCCGCAGCTCATTTTTGGTACGTTGAATATCATGGCTTTCTCCGTTGTGTTTTCTCACACGTAGAGGTTCCATCGGCTGGAAGGTCAAGAGATTTTTTCGAACTATGAAAAATTCTGAATTAGGCCTTGAGCTTCCAGTTGCTGGAAGCCTTATGTAAGGTTCGAGAGCGTCAAAGGAGCTACATAATGTCTGAACCAAAAATCGTAAATCTGTCCATTGATGGAATGACCTGTGCGTCCTGCATTAGCAGGGTTGAGAAAGCTTTGAACGGTGTGAACGGCGTGACAAACGCAACAGTGAACTTGGCGACAGAATCAGCGACTTTCACGGTCTTTGAGCCTTCTGGCCTCGATATCGCTGCACATACTTTAGCTGACTTGGGGTACCCTGCGCGTACATCGCGTGTCACCCTGAGCATCGCTTCGATGACATGTGCATCCTGTGTTGGGCGGGTTGAAAAGGCCCTCTTGGCCGCGCCCGGCGTTCTCGAGGCTTCCGTAAACCTCGCGGCAGAGAATGCATCGATTGTTTACCTCACTGGGGCAACAACGCCCGAACAACTTGTCGCCGTCAGCAATGATGCCGGATATCCGGCCGAAGTCGCGCAGGCCGATGCGCAGGCCTCGCGGTCGGAACGCAAAGCCGATGAGGCGAAGGCACTTTTGAACCGCGTCATTTTTGCCGCCGTTCTGACGGTCCCTGTTTTTACGTTGGAAATGGGCGCGCACACGATCCCCGGGTTTCATGATTTGATTGCGCGCACGATCGGCATGCAATCGTCGTGGCTCATCCAGTTTGTACTTGCGACGATCGTTCTGTTTGGTCCGGGTTGGGGGTTCTTTGCCAAAGGTATCCCGGCTTTGCTGAAAAGAGCACCTGACATGAACAGCCTTGTGGCTTTAGGAACTGGTGCCGCTTGGTCCTATTCAGTCGTTGCAACCTTCTTGCCTCAAGTTTTGCCAGCCGATGTGCGCGCCGTCTATTTCGAAGCAGCTGCGGTCATCGTCGTGCTTATTCTCATTGGTCGCTGGCTTGAAGCGCGGGCAAAAGGCCGTACAGGGGCGGCGATTCAGGCACTCCTGGGATTGCAGGCCAAGACCGCGCAGGTCTTGCGGGATGGCCAAACCGAAGAGGTCGAGATCGACGCTTTGCGAATTGGGGATATTATCCTCGTGCGCCCCGGCGAAAGGATTCCCATTGACGGAAAGGTCACCGATGGGACAAGCAATGTCGATGAAAGCATGATTACCGGAGAGCCGCTTCCAGTCACAAAATCATCAAACGACTTTGTGACGGGTGGCACTGTAAACGGCACTGGTAGCCTGACATTCGCGGCAACACGTGTTGGCGCAGATACAACATTGGCGCAAATCATTCGCATGGTGGAAGAGGCACAAGGTGCCAAGCTGCCAATTCAGGGGTTGGTTGACCGCGTTACTATGTGGTTCGTCCCTGCCGTTCTGGCACTGGCAACATTGACCGTTTTGGTCTGGCTTGCGATCGGGCCCGATCCGGCAC
>JBLHTS010000163.1:0-8493 GCA_047627695.1 Yoonia sp.
AACCGGCACATTTTGTCCCGCTCCCATTCGCCGATCTTGGTGCCGGATACATAGCGGATGTTGTTCACGTCAAACATCAGCATTGAACCAAGGTTCGATTTCTTCAACGCATCTTTGGCGCGCGATAGCCGGTAGCGGCGCAGTCGGTCGTGATCGACGCGACGCTCAAAATCAACAGCTGTATGGCCCGAAGAGGGGATGTGTTTATCCCAGCGCCAGTTGGGATCAATATCACCGGGCTGCAGAATACGCGGGTTGAGGGCGGACGTGTTGGGTTGGGTCATGAGAAACTCCTGCGCACTCCGAAAGGTGCGCTATTTGAATTAGCTGTTGGGTAGGCGCAATTAAGGGCGCACCTGAATTCGAAATTGTAGCCTATTCTGGCCTGACACATGGATCGTCAAGACCTAAATTAGCCAATTTCTATCCGTATGCAATCGTTCGCATAACCGTTTTCACTGTTATTTTCATATTCTTTGAGTGAGGCCCAATTATAAATGGAATTCAGTGTTAGCGGGTACTGGTCAATAGTTGCACAGCCATCCAATCAGCGGACTGGCCGCGATACTTGTAAGGCCGGTTATTGGCTACATGGCCACCGTCTTCCACCATGTTCAGCTCAACAGGACCAGACACTGAAACAGCTAACTGTTCGGCATGCTCGGGCGGGATCACCCGGTCTAGCTTGCCCCCAACAATGTAGATCGGACAAGTGATCTGTTTGGCACAAGCCGACAGTGACATCCTCTCGGTAATCTTGCGTGCAGCCTTGGCATCAGCGGCTTTGGTACGCGCGATGACAGCCGCCCGCGTCAGCTCTGGCGCGCGATCAAATGCTTCGGCAAAGTCGAATGGGCCCGTTAAGGAAATGCAGGCCCTGATCCTTTTTTCAAAAGCAGCCGCGCGCGGTGCATAGTATCCACCAAGACTGACGCCCCAAATCCCGATCCGGGCCGGATCAATATCTACCCGCGTCTCAAGGTAGTCGATGACTGCAGCCACCGGCCCTTCATATTCCGGCAAAATCGCATGATCATACTCCGCTTCCCCCTGACCCGGCCCGTCAAAAGCAAGAGTGGCCATTCCGCGGGCAAGGAACGTTGCTTCATTGGTGTGCATCTCTTCTTTAGTGGAATCGAGTCCCATAATCATAACCACCACAGGCGGCATATCTATGCCGCGTGGCTTGCGCAGATTTCCATAAAGCGTGTCTCCGTTCCAAGGTATTGCAACCCGTTCGCCCTGCGGATCAAGCAAAGGTAATGCGCGGTTGCGACTGTCGACGGCCCTAGCATGAGCGGCGCGCATCTGGGCAACATCATGAACAAACAAGAACTTACCAAAGTGATAGCAGACGCCTGCAGCGGTAAAATGCTCTCCCGCACTTAGCAGGTGGCCCGATGCCTCGCTTTCAAGTCCAAGTCCATAATGCACATCCCCCTTTCCGGCCCATGCTGCACACCATTCATCCCAGCTCGAGATACTTCCCGTCACGTCTTGAAAGTCAGACAAATGAATGCCGTTGGACAAAAACCGGTGAGACCAATGGGCCGTTGCTGCAGCGACGCGGGCATCAGGTTCGTTGCGGGTGTCAGTCATCTCTTATTTCCTTTTTTGAAAGGGGGCGCGACCGTTGCCGCGCCCCATACGATCACATGTTTTCGGCTTTCCAGGCCGCGACATCGGCTTCGATATCGGCTTGGTCAAAGGTATTGACCCGCTCGATATAGACAGGATTCAGTATTTCATCTGTCGGAACGTCGCCTTCGATCATGCCAACCGCTCTCATTTCCGCAATCACAGCTTCCCAGATATCGACCCGAAGATCGCCATAGGTGTCCGCATCAGGTGTATGCAGAGCTTGTGCTGCTTGCAGAAAGATTGTGCCAAGCTCTTCGTTGACCCAGTTTTCGGGGTCAGCTTCCATTGCCATCGCACGTGTCACTTCAAGATCAACCAGACCCGCCGCAGCACCTTTGGCCCAACCACGCAGATACCCTTCAATCAGAGCGTCGTTTTCGCCGCCGATAGCATCAGCACGCATCGCGTAGTTGTTGGCCGGCTGTTCGCTCATCTCGGGTGGCAGTAGGTTCTTGGTCATCACACCCTGTGACGCCAACGCGACAAAGTCAGAGATAGCACCTACAATGGCCGACACCTGACCGTTCTCAAGTGAGTTGGCCAAGAGCGGCGCACTTTCGCCAAGCACAGCGATGGTCACGTCGCCCTCAGACAGACCCGCGTGGCCCAGTGCGGACAACAACAGGCCCCGATCGCTTTCCCCAACGATGCCGATGGTCGTGCCACCCAGTTCTGAAAGTGACGTCGAAGCACTATCCTCTAGGACAAAAACGCCTTCTACCGCGCCGTGCATGACCTCGTATACGACGTCAAAGTCAAAGCCGCGTTCATGCGCCAAGATCACCTCGGATGGGTCGAGCGATGCAAGATCGACTTGTCCGTTTTCCAAGAATGCTGTCGCTGGAAGGTCGCCACCGTCAACCAAATTGACAGAGATTCCCTCTTCAGCGAAATACCCAAGCGCTTCACCGACAAGTAACGGATACCACGCAGTGTGGCGCGGCAACGGCGTGAGGACGTTAATTTCTTTCAGGTCCTGCGCCGCGGCGGGTGCAGCGGCCATGACTGCCGCTAAGAGCGCGGCTACGGTTTTCATATTCATTGTCTTCTCCTTTGGATTATTGTGGTCGTCTGAATGTTGATTATGTGCCTGCCTGCTCTTTCAGGAGGCTCGCGTGTTTGGCGCGCAGTTTTCGCGCGCTTTTGGTCACCAGATCATCGTTTTTCCAAAAGATGACGTGGCGGTCTGCAAATGTTGCTGTGCCGTAAAGCAGCAAGCCCATGACGGTCAGCATGATCAGGCAGGCAAAGGCTTCTGGCAAAAGCAGCTGGAACGAGAAGCGCTGGATCAACACGCCGATCCCAACACTGGCTGAGACGAACTCGCCAACGATAGCCCCAATCAGGGCAAGCGAGATACCGGTTTTGAAACCCGCCATGATCACTGGCATCGCACCGGGCAATTGCAAGTGGCGAAAGATTTGCCAACGAGAGGCGCGCATAGATTCAAACATCTCAAGTCGCTCGTCATCGGCTTGCATGAGGCCAGTTAGCGAATTGATGAAGATCGGAAAGAAGCAAATGATCGCAGCAATGGCGATTTTGGGCTCCATTCCGAACCCCAACCAAGCCACAATGATAGGGGCAACCGCAATCCGGGGCGTAACCTGAAGTGCAACCATATAAGGCGATATCAGGCGGCGGAATGTCATGTTCATCGCACTAACGATCGCGATGATCAGACCAAAGCTGGCCCCCAGCAAGAAACCAATGGTTACTTCAGTCAGGGTTACAAAAAAGTGCTTCCAGATTAGGGCCCTGACGATGGCTAGGTCCCACCACGCAAAGACAACATCAAAGGGGGACGGCAGGATTAGCCGGGAGACCCATTCATTGCGGACTGCTGTTTCCCAAATGGTAATGAACACGATAAAAACGATCAGATGTTGAGCCCAAACCGGGATCGATCTTGGTGGGGTTGTTGATTGCGTGCTCATATGAAGCCTCCCAGCGTATCACGGATATTGAAGACAAGGTCGTTGTATTCAGTTGATTTGGTCATCTCGATGGTGCGCGGTCGCGGCAGCGGGACGTCGATTGTAGCTGCAAGTCGCCCTGGACGCGGCGTCATTACAAAGACCCTGTCTGCGAGGAACACCGCCTCTTGGATGTTGTGGGTCACAAACAGAATTGTCGCATTAAGGTCGTTTTGAATGCGCATAAGTTCTAGGTTCAGCCGTTCGCGTGTGAATTCATCAAGCGCGCCAAAGGGTTCGTCCAGCAACAAAATTTCCGCTCCGGAATTCAGCAGGCGGGCAAGCGCGACACGCTGTTGCATCCCGCCAGAAAGCTGACGGGGGTAAGAAAACTCAAACCCTTTGAGTCCAACAAGGTGGATCAACTCGATCGCACGTTCCTGATCCGCTTTTGTAACTGTTCCTGCCAGCGTGATCGGCAACAAGACATTATCAAATACCGACTTCCAATCCAACAGCGTCGGCTTTTGAAACATCATCCCAATCTCGGCACGTGGGCCATTGACGGGCGTGCCCATAACGTCCAATTGCCCGGCCGTGGGTTTAATCAACCCCGACACAAGGCGAAGCAGGGTTGATTTTCCACATCCCGATGGGCCGATCAGTGACACGAACTCCCCCCGTTTGACGTGGAAACTGGCTTCTTCCAGCGCAACCACTGGGCCGGAAAACTCCATCCCCGTGCCTGACGCAGTGACGACAGCCGGCTGGGATTGGATTGTTGTGTCGTTGGGGTTGGCTCGGTTCATGTAGATTTCACCCTCTGCTTACTAAAATTGCACCGGACAAAACAAGGCCCAGTCCCACGATGCGTTGAATTGAGATTTCACGTACTGGCAGCCCAAAGGCCCCGAAGTGGTCCATCACGACTGAGCCAATCAACTGGCCGCCAATCACACAAACAAAGAAAATGAATGCGCCCGTGATTGGTGCGATCACCACGCCGCCTGCAACAAATAGTACGCCAATCACACTGGTCAGATAGACCCACCAAGGCACGCTGGTCAGGGTCTTAAGGCTGATCTCTCCGCCATTGCCGCGCAATGTTATAAAGATCAATCCGAATATGCCGGCCAGAAAGATGGCAACTGTTGCCGCTCCATATGGGCTGCCGATGGCGCGGGCCAATATGGCGTTCAAAAGCGGTTGAAGGGTGACAAGCGCACCAAGCACAGTAGCTACGATCATGTAAGGAACAGCGTTCATGAGACCAACTTTCGATCATTGTGAAGCCGGGTAAGGTGCGCATATTTCTGCGTTAGCAATGCGCCATGGTAATAGGTAGCATCAAACGCGGCTTCTTGGCGCAAGCGATCAAGCCAGTCTTGGATAACTGGATATTTGTCCCAGACATGGCCCAAAAGGATGTCGTCCATGCGCACAATCACTGGCATGATCGCCAAATCGACTAGGCTGATCTGATCGCCCATGATCCAAGGGCCGCCACTCTGCGCCAGCCATTCTGACATGCGCACAATACCTCGGCGCAAACGGCCCATCGCTTCGTCCATGTCTACCTGCGGAAAGCCCGTACGTCCCATACGCATCAAGAACTCTCGCCGCAGCGGTTTGCTGTCACACAGAGCTTGAAATTCAACCTCTGACATTGCTTCAAAATGTGGCAGGAAGGCAAGGTTGTAAGACGGCACCCGCACGGCAGGGGTCAGCACCTCATCCACGAACCGCATCATGGCGCGCAGGTTAGCAACCCGGTGTGGGCCGGTCGGGCGCATCGGGGCCACGTCGGGGCAGATATCCTCTAGGAATTCCAAGATCACCGCGCTGTCGATCACTGGCACACCCTTATGGACCAACGCAGGCACGACGCCATTAGGATTGATCGCTAGATATTCGGGCTTCAGCTGATCGCCAGAAAACAGATCAAGCTTATGTTCTTTAAATGCCAGCCCTTTGGCATGCAGCGAATAGCGCACCCGCTGACTGCAGGTCGATTGCGGCGCGTTATAAAGGACGAAGTCAGACATGCACTAGTCCCAATTCAGCACCCGCGGCAGCTTACCCATTTGCGCGAGCGTGCCCACGATCCCCAGTGGAAAGAACATCAGAGAGATCATCATGATCAGACCGGTGGCCAGAATGTTGATCTCAGACGCACCAAGGGTAGCCACGAAAAGTTCGTTAAAGGCGACGATCATAATGGCCCCGATCACAGGTCCTGCAATGGTGCCCTTGCCGCCCAGAATGCACATCAAAACCATGTTCACTGAGATGAGGATCACTAGGAAAATGTTGGGCCTGATGTAGGTCAGATACTCCCCCCAAACAGCCCCGGCCATGCCAACAAAGAAGGCCGATATTGCAAAAGCCAGTACCTTATAGGTGCGCGTATCGATGCCCGCACTTTCGGCTTTGATTTCGTCCTTTGAAATCGCGCGTAGCCCAAGGCCGAATTTTGAATGCTTGATCTTGTAGGACACCCAGACAGCAAAGGCCGCCATGATCACAAAGGCATAGTAATATGGTAGCTTCGCCCAGACCACTGAGATGTCATTTGCCTTCAAGGGTACGCCTCCGGCCCCCCCAACAAAGTCCCAATTTTCAAACAAGATCCGGAAGATCATCACCAAAGCAAGCGAAGAGATGATAAACGAAGGTCCCCGCACCCGCAGGGTGATAAGGCCAATCAAATAGCCAAGCATCCCTGCTGCGATCCCTGCGATTGGGGCCATGATGATGGTCGAGACGCCGTAGCGTGCAAAGATCATGCCCGCAAAATAGCCGCCGATTGCAAAAAAGACGTTGTGGCCCAAAGAGATGTAGCCGGTAAACCCACCAAGGATATTCCAGCCTGAGGCCATGACCACATAGCACGCCGTATAAAGAACGAGATGAATCAGGTAGTTATAGTTGCCCACAAACTGCAGCGCTGGCAGAGCCATCAACAGCAGCAAGATCACAACGGGGAACCATATCGCCCGTTTCTTCTCGACTGACGACGTAAGCCCCTCGTTATAGGATTTGCGCGCCTTAAGGATGTCTCCGGTCTCTAGCGATGTCATTATGCAAGCTCCGGTTTTTCGCCAAACAGGCCTTGGGGTCGCACAAGCAACACCACGAAGAGCGCCACAAAGAAAGTCAGCGTTGACCAGGTCGCCCCAAAGTAGAAACCGACGAAGGCTGCGATAACCGATAGAATGTAAGCAGCAAGGACTGTCCCAAGAATCGACCCCATTCCACCCAAAACGACCAACGACATCAAGATCGCAATCCACTCCCAGTGTTTGGCTGGAAAGAACGAAAAAATGAAGGACACCAAAGCCCCCGCAGCCCCGGCCAGCGCGATGCCTATAGCAAAGCTGACAAGGCCAACGCGGTTCACATTGACGCCAAGCAGTTCAGCAGCTTCACGGTTTTGGGTTGTGGCGCGGATCGCATTTCCGAACCGCGAGTATTTCATGAATAGCGCCAGACACGAAATGATCGTCAGCGACACGATCCCAGCGTAAAGCTGCCCCTTTGGAATGAAAACATCGGCGAAAAAGAAGGCGTCCGTGGCGTAGCCCGGCGACGTCACCCGCTGCGTGTTGGTGAACGCAGCACCCAACGCTCCCTCGACCACCATGGCCAATGCGAAGGTCAGCAGCACGGTCATCTCTGAATACTTTGCAGAGCGGGCTTCGCGTTCGAATATCAATTTGTAAAGTATGATGCCTGTTGTCCCAAGGATCACGGCAGCGATTGGCAAAACAATCATCGGATCAATATTGTAAATTCGGAAAGCCCAATAGGCCACATAGGCCCCGACCATAATCAGTGAGGGATGCGCAAGGTTCACAATACGCATCACGCCAAACACAAGGCTCAGACCCGACCCCATCAGGGCGTAGACGCCCCCCAGAGCCAAGCCAAGAATGAGAATTTGCAGGATATCTGTCATTACGCTGCCTTCTTTCCGCCAAGGTACAATTCTTGAATACGCGGATCGTTCAGCACCTCTTGCGCGGGGCCCTCAAACAGTGTCCGGCCCAAATCAAGGACAACGCCCCAATCGGCGTGCTTTAGGCCCATCATCGCATTCTGTTCAACCAGCAGGATGGTGATCCCCTCTTCCGCCATGGCCCGCATGATTTTAAAAACCTCTGCGACGATCTTGGGGGCAAGTCCAAGCGATGGCTCGTCCAGCATCACGATCTGCGGCTTCAGTATCATTGTGCGCGCCATTGCCAGCGTTTGTTGCTGACCACCGGACATTGTGTCGGCATGTTGGTCGCGACGCTCTTTCAAGATTGGGAACTGTTCTTCGATCTTGTCTATTCGCTTTTCCAGGTCGGACTTGTCGGCCAGCGAATAGCCGCCCATCCGCAGATTTTCGCGGACCGTCATTTTCGGAAACAGTGCCCGCTCTTGCGGCACGAAACAGATCCCTTTGCGCAGCACCTGATCAGGGCGCAGACCGACGATGTTTTTACCGTTAAGACGGACATTTCCTTGGCGGACCTTCAGCATGCCAACGATCGCCTTCAAAAGAGTGGATTTGCCCGCTCCGTTGGGTCCGATAATGCAGTGAACCTTGCCGGGCTGAACCGAAAGCGACGCTCCATCAAGGATTGCGGGGCCGTCGCCGTAGCCTGCGGTGATACCGCTCACTTCTAACAGTTCGGTCATGCCACCTCCTCTACGCCGCCACCGAGATAGGCCTCGAGTACCTGCGGATCCGCGCGCACTTCATCCGGGGTTCCATCCGCAATGACGCGACCCTGGGACATCACGACAACCCGGTGCGACAAGCGCATAACCAGTTCCATGTTGTGTTCCACTATCAGCACGGTCAGGCCTTGCTCGTTTAGTTTGCGGATATGTCCGATGATCTCTTCCAGCAGTGTGGGGTTCACCCCGCCTGCAGGCTCATCCAATA
>JBLHTS010000164.1:0-8477 GCA_047627695.1 Yoonia sp.
CAAATCACCCGCACATTTTCTTGCCGAACACCGTCAGCCGGGTGCGTGGGGGGCGGTGCGCACGGGGGCAAGGCACGGGATATACTGCTTGGGCTGCTGTTGGGCGTTGATGGCACTATTGTTCGTCGGAGGGGTGATGAACCTCTACTGGATCGTGGGAATCGCAATCTACGTCCAGCTTGAAAAAATTGTGCCCAATACGTGGTTTCTTGTCCGCTCAACGGGCGCAGGCCTCATGTTGTTCGGAACATATCTTTTGGCAACTTCATAATCAACTGACTCTGAGGACATAAAGAATGGAGATTATAGACTGGTATGTCGAGGGTCCGAGCTTTGGGAATTGCAATTGTGGCTACGCATGCCCGTGTCAATTCGAAGAGCCGCCGACAAATGGGACATGCGACGGTTTCGAAGTGCTTGAAGTGACCAAGGGTCATTTCGGTGATGTCGATCTGACAGGCATTAAAGCAGCGCTGCTCTATAGCTGGCCCGGGGCCATTTTCGAGGGCGGAGGCCAGATGCAGGTCATCATCGATCCTGCTGCCGATAATGCACAACGCGACGCGATTGAACGTGTTTTCCTTGGCAAAGAGACAGAGGAAGAGGCGACCCACTGGTGGGTGTTTCGGGCAATGTGCGACACCGTCCACGAAACATTATTTCTACCGATCGATTATGACGTTGATATCGAAAAGCGGACGGCGAAGGTCAAGGTCGGTGAAGTTTTGGCCGCGACTGGACAACCGATTCAGGCCCCGCATGGTGGAAGAGCGCATCGCGTCAGGATTGATATTCCCGGAGGCATTGAGTTTGGTGTCGCGGAAATCGGCAGTGCCTCAACGACAGCAAACGCAGGTATCAAACTTGACCTGAAAGATAGTTATGGTCAGTGGCATTTTCTAAAACATGGCCCAACCGGCGTCATGCAATGACGCAAATACATTCGCATGTCCAATGCGGCTATTTCGACCCATGAGTGTGTTCCAAGAGTAAGTTCATTTGGTGTGTTGAAGTTACTGTGGGGCAAACACTCTGTTGCGTTTGCAGTGTTAACATAGCGATTCCAAACACTGTGTTGAACACAGCTTTTCTGCCCACAAAATCTCCCACCAACACACGAAAAACTGTGCGATGAGCGTGCAACGCAGGAAGTAAAAACTGTGCGATGGTGCGGGTGGCTTGGGTTATTTTTGGCGATAGGCTCAGGCTTTCGCGTTATTCTACTGCTTCCACCGGCCCTCCGGCTTTCTGCCATGCAGTAAAGCCGCCTGGGATATGTGCAACATTCTTAAGCCCCATCTCAAGGGCTATCTCAACCGCAAGTGTGGATCGTTCGCCGACGGCACAAAAAAGCAGAACCCTGCTGCTTTTTGCCAAGCTCGCAAGTTGGCCGCTTGATCGACAGTATTGATCAAAATGCCCGTACGGGGCGTGGATCGAGTTGGGGATTGAGCCGTGGCGACGCCGCTCGCCTTCTTCCCGGATATCAACAAATTGACAATCAACCGATGGCCATCCTGCGAGGATTTCATCGACCTCCAGAACGGGAACGCGGTGTTGGGCCGACATTCTCAGACCGAGTTTCAGGTTTTCGGGTACGGCGACGTCCATCAATGCCGGGTTGGCAAGGTTTAGGTTGTTCATGATTTCGGCATACTCTTCGGCCGAATTTACTTGGAGACGCGGGTTGTTATGGCGCTCTTCTGCAATGGTGCTGACAGTGTCCCCTTTGTAGTCGTGACCCGGATAAACCATCGTGTTCTCTGGCAGTTTCAGTAAACGCTCAAAAAGCGAATGATATTGCGCATATGGATCGCCATTTTGAAAGTCAGTGCGACCCGTTCCCCTGATCAACAGGGTATCGCCGGTAAACACTCGGTCATCCATCAAGAAGCTGTAGCTCTCTGATGTGTGCCCCGGTGTGTACAGAGCAGTCAGCGTAAGACCCTCGATCGTTAATGGATCATTATCACGCACGCGCATTGAGACCACATCCGCGGGAGACTGTTCGCCCATGACGGTCGTGCAGCGCGTGGCGTCGCGCAATTTACCCATAGCGCTGACATGGTCGGCGTGAATATGCGTATCAACGACCTTCACCAGCTTGAGGTCGAGCTCCTCAAGCAGCTTCAAATACCGGTTGGTGTGCTCGAAAACCGGATCGATCAGCAGCGCCTCACCACCGTGCCGGCTGGCAAGAAGGTAGGTGTAAGTGCTTGATGTTTTGTCAAAAAGTTGCCTGAAAATCATTTTAGCTCCCCAAGATTCGGTGGTTGAAACTTCCAAATAAGCGTCACTTGCCTACCAGGCAATTCATTCGAACCAATCTGGCAAGGCTACTCTTTCGAACAACTTGCGGCAACCATTGCATGATCAAGTCGTCAACAGGAGCGGTCTCGCGCAACATTTCAACGTTACTTCGCTCCCCCTTTCCCATAAAGCTTGCTGGACTTCGGCGATGGTGGCCTGTTGTAGGTCAGCTATCCTCCCGTACAAGGTCTAGACCGGAGTATCCCCCCATGGAAATCAGTCAGATTATCAATTCATCGAACCCCTTCGTTTTCCTTATGTCCTTAGCTCCGCTTGAATTTAGAAATGTGTCTAAATGGATGAGATGTTCTGCGCAGGCGGCAACAATAGCATTTATTGCATTATTCTCCGCGCAGCCCGTGCTGTCCCTTGAATTGGTAACTGATTTTGGTGAGAACCTAGGCGAACTTCTCATGTATTTGCATCGGCCTGCTGCATTTAAGGATGGTTTGCCTCTGGTGGTGGCCCTGCATGGCTGCACGCAAACCGCAGCTGACTTCGATGATGAGACAGGCCTTCTCGCACTTGCAGAAGAGACACCATTCCTCCTTTTACTGCCGGAACAACGGGAAGAGAATATGTCTCGGCGATGTTTCCGTTGGTACGACACGAATGACAATCAACCTGGGGTTGGGGAAAGCGCGTCGATCCTAGAAATGGTTGATGCTGCCATAGACGCGGAAGGCGTAGATCCCAACCGCGTATTTGTCCTAGGACATTCCGCCGGTGGAGCCATGGCAGCTGTAATGTTGGCGAACTATCCGAACCGCTTTGCTGGTGGCGCAATTTTCGCCGGTCTGCCGGTCGGCTGCAATCGACCGGCAGGCGCGTTCGATTTGTTTTGGAGTTCACTTCAAGTCAAATCGATTGCGCCTGACGGTGCCGACGCAAGTTATGCTTGTGGGATCGGCGGTTTCGAACTGACGGATCGCAACGGTATGGAGTGGGCAGAATATGTGACTGAGGGCACAGATGCAGTACCTGAAAATTGGCCCCTGCTATCGCTTTGGCAGGGCACCGCCGATAAGATCGTCCACCCCGACAACCTTCGCGAACTGACGGAGCAGTGGACAGCAGTTCAGGATATCGACCCTGTCGCGGATGAACGAGAGGTTATTGGCAGTGCCATTCGCGAAGTCTATCGCGACAACGCTGGAATTGCCCGCATCGAAACTTGGTCGCTCGAGGGCTTTGGGCATGCTGTGCCGATCGATGCTGATGGCGACCCGGAAATTTGTGGAATAGAGGCCGAGTACGTCGTGAATGCGAACCTATGCGCCATTCGGCGCGTCGCGGAATTTTGGCAACTTCAGTAATGGGCCTACGGGAGAAGATTTTGATCTCATTTGGTGTTGGCGACTTCTGGGTGGGAAGAAACGAAAGACCCAAGCAAAGGAATGACTTCAACTGACAATCATACCGTCATGAAAATGATGCCATTCGCAGATTCTAAATGCTAATCATAACGATTTTCCGAGAGCCTTTTCAGAGGCTGCGGCTGGATCCTGTAGCTGATGGATGTGCGAAAGCATTGCGATCAACTTACTGCTTGATACGCAAGTGAACTTCTCGCCAACGAGATATGGAAGAAAGAATGCAAAGCTTTGCACAAGATCAAAGCCTCCTGTGAATTGCGAGTTGGACCATAAACCGTCCGTGACCAGATAAGGATCCATGTTGGAACAGACTTCCTCAAACTGACAATTGGCACAAATTCGTCATGTTGACCCTTCGGGAAACTTGCTCCGGGTTTTGTTAGCAAAAGCCACAAGTGACAGCATCACAGGCACTTCGACCAGCACGCCGACCACGGTGGCCAAGGCCGCACCCGAGTTCAAACCGAACAGACTGATGGCAACGGCAACGGCGAGTTCGAAAAAGTTCGAAGTGCCGATCAATGCGCAGGGCGCAGCGATACGGTGTGGAACGCGCAAGGCAAATGCTGCAGTATAGGCAAGCAAGAAGATGCCGTAAGATTGCAGCAGGATCGGCACAGCGATCAGAGCGATGACCTGTGGACGGTCAAGGATGACTTGCCCCTGAAGGCCGAATAGGATCACCACGGTTGCAATCAACCCGATCACCGACCAGGGCTTGACACGCGCCTGAAACGCATTGATCCGGTCCTGGCTGCCCAGCCGAGCCCGCGTCCAAAGTCCTGCAGCAAGAGGCAGCGCGACAAACAAGACGACCGACAGGACCAGTGTTTCCCATGGCACTGTGATGTCCGTTGCGCCAAGCAGGAAGGCGACAAGAGGCGCGAATGCAAAGACCATCACCACGTCGTTCACCGAAACTTGCAATAGAGTATAACTTTCGTCGCCTTTCGTCAGTTGCGACCACACGAAGACCATCGCCGTACAGGGTGCTGCTCCTAGCAGAATAAGCCCCGCCAAGTATTGCTGCGCATCTTCGGGCGCGATTAGATCCGCAAAGACCACCTCGAAGAACAGCACACCAAGCGCTGCCATAGTGAAAGGTTTGATCAGCCAATTAACCACCAGCGTGATAGCAAGACCCTTGGGCTGTTTCACAACATCTTTCAGGCTGCTCGGATCGACGCCCACCATCATCGGATAGACCATCGCCCAGATCAAAACAGCAACGACAAGGTTCACATTGGCAAATTCGGCCGCAGCAATAACTTGGACCAACCCTGGGGCGACACTTCCAATGGCTATGCCTGAGATGATAGCCAGCCCAATCCAAAGTGATAGATATCGCTCAAACGTGCTCATGCTCAATTCGTACTTTCTATCTTTTGTGGGTAGTCCATTTTGTACAAATTTTGTTGGCCCGACAAGAACTGTTGGCGCTCCAAGGATACTCCCACCAGTAATAATAGACTGAGCATTTCCATCCCTCTGCTCCATCAAAAGGGGTGATGGGCAGTCGTGCGCAGATCGGCAAGGCAGGCGAAGCTCTCGAGGATCGTTTTTCCATCATGGTCTTTGTAGCGGAGCGATCTCCGGAAGGCTCGATTGTCCAGACAGCCCAGAACACAGATATTATACTGGGCATGGAAACCAATGCTGTGAGGGATGGGACCATGGGGCCCGTCGATTATCGAAGCAGGTGACTGTGGGGCAAAGACAGTGTTGTACTGTCTGTGTGACTTTCGGAAATTTTGAATTACATTCGACAATAAGTAAGTCGTAAATGGGAGATGAAGACGTGCAATCGTTGACACGACGCAGATTAAT
Source organism: Yoonia sp. (assembly GCA_047627695.1). Taxonomy (GTDB): domain Bacteria; phylum Pseudomonadota; class Alphaproteobacteria; order Rhodobacterales; family Rhodobacteraceae; genus Yoonia. Next base: position 5,514 of record JBLHTS010000164.1, read on the forward strand.
TATCGGAGCAGCGACCTTGGCTGGAGCAGCGCCGTTGAGAGCACTCGCGAACGCGGCCCCCAATATCCATGTCTTGCACGATCCAAACTGTGGATGTTGCAGCGCATGGATCGATATTCTTCGGGACAACGGGTTCGATGTGACCACAGAGCGGAGCTTTGGCACGCTTCTCATCCGCCACAAGTTAGACAATGGCATTCCTCAGAACATGGTGTCCTGCCACACCGGCGAGATCGAAGCTTATATGATCGAAGGCCATGTCCCTCCAGCCGATATCCGGCGCCTACTGGCCGAACGTCCCGATGCGGTTGGTCTTGCTGTACCCGACATGCCCTACGGGTCACCCGGGATGGGACCCGAGGATCGGCGCGAAGCTTACGACGTATTCCTTATCCTGCGTGATGGAACCACGGAAATCTTCACCAGCTATGAGGGAGCGGCGTAGACCGCTAACGCTGTGGTTAAGAACCGTGTTGAAGTTACTGTGGGGCAAGCACTATGTTGCGTTTGCTCTGTTAACACAGCGAATCTAAACACTGTGTTCAACACAGTAAATCAGCCCATCAAATCACCTGCCAACACATGAAAAACTGTGCGATGAGTGTGCAACGCAGGAAGTAAAAACTGTGTAATGGCTATATTATTGTATTTGTTGGTAAAAATGGTGCCCAGGGGCGGAATCGAACCACCGACACGAGGATTTTCAATCCACTGCTCTACCCCTGAGCTACCCGGGCACCGGGATGGGATGCATTGCACCCCATATTGGGTGTCGCGGTTTTAGACGGGGCTGTTGGGGGTGTCCAGAGGGAACTGCGCGAAACATCAATGACTAGTGCGGTTTCTGCAAATCCGCTTGCTGAAGCTGGTTTTCCAGCTCTTCCGCGTCCTCGGGATCGTCTGCCGGAATGGCATAGCCGCCAGAAAACCATTTGCCCAAATCAATATTGGCGCAGCGGTTCGAACAAAACGGGCGAAATTCGATGAGGGTCGGTTTTTTACAGATAGGGCAGGCCATCAGATGTCCTTGAGTAGCGCCTTGGGAAAGGGGGGACGTTCGCGTTTGCGCTGCAATTCGAACAGGCCCATGGGGGTCCAACCGACCAATGATGTCTCGATCGGGTCGTTCTTGAACGAGGCACGCAGCGATTGTTCGACCTGTTTGCGATGGTTCTTGGACATCGACACAAAATCGACTGTGATCTGGCCTGCAAGACCGCGCAAGCGCAGGGCGCGTGGTAGGGCGCGGGCAGCTGCAAGGTTCGCCTTCAGCGCCGCCGCAGGCGAGGTGTCATTGCCAGTGTTTACGTCTACCGCCACAAGTGCGCGGGTGGGTTCGACGTACATCGACCCTTCGCCCAGAGGCACTAAGGCATCGCCGATCGCTACCAGTTGATCCAGCACGCCCATGTGTCCAAAAGAGCCTGCTTCGGTGATCACGTCAGCCGCACCTGTCCATTCACGCCACGCCACGGTGTGCGGCCCATCGCCTTCGGTCAGCGCCTCTGGCTCGGACCCTTCAGCGTCAGCCAGGACAGCATCTGCCATCGTTAGCATGGCCTCAATATCTTCCGCGATTTCTGCTTCATCCGCGCCCTCGCAAGATGACCGCAAAATCAACCCATGCTCGCTGTCAAAAACGTTGTGGGCGATCGCCAATAGCGTGTCGCGCGTGTCCTCATCGGTGATTTGTCGTGAGATGTTCAGGCCCGGTTTACCGGGCGTTACAATGGCATAGCGGCTTTTGAACAAAACACGGTCCGTGACCGGCACGGCCTTGCCGCTCTCGGTATGGCCTGTGACCTGCACTAAAAGTGGCTGGCCGGGGCGCAGTCCTTTGCCGTGGCGCAGAAATGCAGTTTCACCTTCGGGCAGGCGCAGCATCATACCGCCTTGGCCTTTGATATGCCGGTCGCAGATACCACGGTAAATTGCGCCGGGGCGGGGGGCGTCGATATCGGCAATCAGGATATCATCAAGATTGCCATCGACCAGATAGGCAGCAGCCTCAATCTCGCCGATGTGGTCCAGAACGATAGTGCGGCCCTTCATGCGTGGTCTCCGTAAATGGCGATGCCTGCTGCGGTGAGCAGGCCTGCGGTTTCCGCCAATGGCAGGCCCACGATCCCTGTGTAAGATCCGCTGATCCAGGGAATAAACGCACTTGCGGGTCCTTGAATAGCGTAGCCACCCGCCTTGCCGCGCCAATCATCGCATGCCAGATAGGCATTCACTTCGGCATCTGACAACTGCTTGAAAGCGACGGTGCTTTGGACGTCTTTGGTCCAAATCTGCGTACCGCGTTTAACGGCCAAAGCCGTGATGACCTTATGGCGGCGACCGGATAGTGCATAAAGAAATGCCGCAGCTTCGCCCGCATTTTCAGGTTTGCCCATGATCCGGCGTCCAAGGGCGACGGTCGTATCGGCGCAAAGGACCACTTCGTCAGCAGCCGCTTCGATTGCGGCGACTTTCTGCGCGGCAATGCGATTGACGTAGTCACGCGGCAATTCACCTTTGCGGACGTCTTCGTCAATGTCGGGTGGTCGGATCGCCGATGGTGTCAGGCCTATCTGCGCCAAAAGCTCCAACCGCCGAGGCGAGCCGGAGCCGAGAACCAGTTTTAGCGAAGCGTTTGGGGGCCGAGTGGTCATTGTAGGTAGCCCGCGTTGCTGCGGCCATGGTTTGCCAAAGACAAACCCCTTACCCGCAATGCGTGAAGCTGTGCTTCACGCTACTTAAAGCGATAGTTAATCCGACCTTTGGTCAGATCGTAAGGTGTCATTTCGACTTGTACCTTGTCGCCGGCCAGAACGCGGATGCGGTTTTTGCGCATTTTGCCTGCCGTATGTGCGATGATCTCATGGCCGTTTTCCAGCTCGACCCGAAACGTCGCATTTGGCAGAAGTTCTTTTACGACACCTGGGAATTCGAGCAGTTCTTCCTTGGCCATGTGATCTCCTA
>JBLHTS010000165.1:0-8433 GCA_047627695.1 Yoonia sp.
GCGAACCGCAAACCGAGATCATGGCACAGATTCACGAAGATCCTAATATTGGCGTGCTGGTCCTTGGCGCGGGCGATGATAACAAAGGCCCCGGCCCGCTGGTGACGCATATGACCCGCCAAGCAGGAAGCTTGCCTATTCCCCTCACGATTGTTCCTGGCGACATGTCCAAAGAGCGGCTTGAGGCGATCACTTAATCGCCCCGCCTGACTTTTTAGAACCATTCCAAACCTTGACAATCAGGCTTGCCATGCGCATATTTGAAGCCTGACAAAAAAGGTTTGCGCTATGTTCATCCAGACTGAATCAACACCAAATCCTGCAACGCTCAAGTTTCTGCCGGGCCAGAATGTACTGGAGGTCGGCACGGCTGATTTTCCGACCCTTGAGGCGGCACAAAGTTCGCCTTTGGCCAAGCGCATTTTTGCGACTGGCAGCGTGACGGGCGTGTTCTTCGGGACCGACTTTGTGACAGTGACCAAGGCGGATGACGTCGCATGGGATCACATCAAACCCGGCATTCTTGGCGCGATCATGGAACATTACCAGTCCGGCCAGTCGGTTATGGCCGACGATCACAAACCCGCCAGCGGCCATGCCGAACATACCGGCGAAGACGGCGATATCGTGAATCAGATCAAAGAATTGCTTGATACCCGCGTGCGTCCGGCTGTAGCCCAAGATGGCGGCGATATCACTTTTCACGGATTCGAGCGCGGTATCGTTTATCTGCACATGCAAGGCGCGTGCGCAGGCTGCCCATCGTCAACTTTGACGCTGAAAATGGGCATCGAAAACCTGCTGCGCCATTATATCCCTGAGGTGGTCGAGGTCAGACCAGTTGCAGCCTAACCCAACACTACTTGCATTCGATACATCGGCGGCGCATTGCGCCGCCGCTTTGTTGTGTGGCGGGCAGGTTGTGACCCGAGTGGATGAAATGGCCAAAGGTCAGGCCGAACATCTGATGCCTATGCTGGAGGAAATGCTTGCGGCAGCTGATCTGACGTGGGCTGATCTTGACGGCATTGGCGTGGGCATTGGTCCGGGCAACTTTACGGGGGTACGTATCTCGCTTGGCGCTGCGCGCGGGCTTGCTTTGGGGCTTGGAAAGCCTGCAATCGGGGTCAACGGATTTGACGCGCGCGCCTTTCAGGAACGACTACCCTATACGGCCACAATCCCTGCACCGCGCAATCAATCCTATGCGCAGGTTTTCGATGTCATTGGCATCAGCACTGCTGAACAATGCGACGCACCAGCAGGTGAACAAAAACCAGCATCCGACCTGATCGCAGCAATCGCGCTTATCGCCGCCACACGTTTGGGCGATCCAGTATCACGACCTGCACCACTGTACATTCGCAGTGTCGACGCAGCCCCGCCGCGTGATCCGGCACCGACACTCTTGCCATGACCCCTGAAGCACTTGCCGCACTTCACACCAAGGCATTCAGCGCGACGCGCGCGTGGTCAGCCACTGAATTCGCAAGTTTGCTTTCACAACGTGGCACGCAGGTCTGCGGCACAACGTATAGTTTTGCGCTAATCCGCGTTGTCGCAGACGAGGCCGAAGTCCTGACCCTTGCCACTGATCCCACAATGCGGCGGCAAGGCCTTGCCAAAGCTGCACTGTCCGACGCCGAAGCCGCCGCCCAAAGCGCGGGCGCACAGACCATGTTCTTGGAAGTCAGCGAAGATAACACCGCAGCAAAAGCACTTTACGCTGCATGTGATTACACTCAAGTCGGACGACGCCCGGGTTATTATCTTCCCAAAAACGCTGCACCCGTTGCAGCATTGATCATGCGAAAAGAACTGAAACCTGCCTGACCTTAGGTCATACGGCAGTATCGTGTGCTTAACCTGCTGATACATCGTAATTTGACCAAAAAACGGTTGATCTTCGCGGCAAGGCAAGGCCTTATCTTGCGATGACCGGACTCGCTTGTCTGGGCTTTTAACAGAGGGGGCGCACGTCGCCCGCTAAACCTCGTGTAACGATCTGGGAGAATTATTAATGACACTAATGCAAAAATTCCTTGGCGCTTCTGCTGCGCTGGCGTTATCCACCGGGACTGCTGCTGCAGATCCAGCCATCCTTTTCGATCTTGGCGGCAAGTTCGACAAATCCTTCAACGAAAGCGCCTATAACGGCGCAGAGCGTTGGGCAACAGAGACCGGCGGTTCATACGCTGAAGTCGAAATCCAGTCCGATGCACAGCGCGAGCAAGCGATCCGTCGCTTCGCCGAATCTGGCGCAAACCCGATCGTGATGGCTGGCTTTTCGTGGGCCACACCATTGGCTGAAGTTGCAGCTGACTATCCAGACACAAAGTTCACAATCATCGATATGGTTGTTGACGCGCCAAACGTCCGCTCTGTTGTGTTCAACGAGCACGAGGGTTCCTACCTTGTCGGCATGATGGCAGCGATGGCATCCGAAACCGGCACCGTTTCCTTTGTTGGCGGCATGGACATCCCACTGATCCGCAAGTTTGCTTGTGGCTATGCACAAGGTGCAAAAGCTGTGAATGCAGACGCGACGGTCATCGCCAACATGACAGGCACAACACCTGCTGCATGGAACGATCCGGTAAAGGGTTCCGAGCTGACACTGGCACAAATCAGCCAAGGGTCTGACGTCGTGTTTGCTGCTGCTGGCGGCACCGGCGTTGGTGTTCTGCAAACTGCTGCAGACGAAGACATTTTGTCAATCGGCGTGGACGCAAACCAGAACTACCTGCACCCGGGGCAGGTTCTGACATCCATGATGAAGCGCGTTGATAACGCGGTTTACGCGGCCTTCACACAAGGTGAAATGCTTGAAACTGGTTTCAACGTGATGGGTGTTTCCAACGACGGTGTTGGCTACGCACTTGACGAATTCAACGCCGAGCTTGTGTCTGCGGAAATGCAGGCAGCAGTAGATGCAGCCGCTGCATCGATCACTGCGGGCGACTTGATGGTCCATGACTACACATCTGACGAAAGCTGCCCAGCACTCGACTTCTAAGTTGATGTTCAGGCCATAAATCAAGGCCGCGCTGAGGAATCTGCGCGGCCTTTTGCATATCAAGAACAGGTGCCCCAATGACAGACATAGCCCCCGCCATTGAGCTGAAAGGCATTTCCAAAGCCTTTGGCCCTGTTCAAGCAAACAAAGATATTTCCATCCGCGTGATGCCCGGTACGATCCATGGGATCATTGGGGAAAACGGCGCAGGTAAATCCACGTTGATGTCGATCCTTTATGGTTTCTATAAAGCCGACAAAGGCGAGATCTTTATCGCAGGACAGAGAACCGCGATCCCTGATAGCCAAGCCGCGATTGCCGCAGGCATCGGGATGGTGTTCCAGCATTTTAAACTGGTCGAGAATTTTACTGTCCTAGAAAACGTCGTTCTGGGTGCCGAAGACAGCGCCCTTTTGCGCCCGTCGCTCGCCCGCGCGCGACGCGAGCTAAAAAGCCTTGCCGAAGAATATGAACTTAACGTCGATCCTGATGCGCTTATTGAAGAGGTCGGCGTTGGCACGCAGCAGCGTGTGGAAATCCTCAAGGCGCTATACCGCAAGGCCGATATCCTAATTTTGGACGAACCCACTGGTGTGCTGACCCCGGCCGAGGCAGACCACCTGTTCCGCATTCTTGAGAACCTCAAGCGCGAAGGCAAAACAATCATCCTGATCACGCATAAACTGCGCGAAATCATGGAGATTACAGACACCGTCAGCGTGATGCGCCGTGGTGAAATGACCGCCACCGTCAAGACATCTGAGACAAGCCCCGCGGCACTTGCCGAACTGATGGTTGGACGCAAAGTGCTTTTGCGCGTCGACAAAGCCCGCGCAACGATTGGGCGCAAAATCCTGGAAGTCAAAGACCTGAATGTCACCGATGACAAAGGCGTGCACCGCCTTAAGGGTGTCAGTTTCGAAGTTCATGCAGGCGAAATCCTTGGCATTGCAGGTGTGGCTGGGAACGGACAGTCCGAATTGCTCGAGGTACTGGGCGGCTACGAGAAAGCCACGGGTTCAATCATGGTCAACGGCGAAGCAATTGATCTGACCGGCGCGAAGTCTGACGGGCAAAGCCGCCGCGCGCGCGGGATCAGCCATGTACCCGAAGATCGGCAACGCGAAGGTCTGATAATGGACTTTCACGCCTGGGAAAATACAGCCTTTGGCTATCACCACGACGCGCGCTACCAGCGGTCCCGATTGCTGATGGACAATGCTGCCATTCGCAAAGATACTGAAGAAAAAATGGCCCGTTTCGACGTACGCCCACCGGATCCAACCCTTGCTGCGAAAAGCTTTTCAGGCGGCAACCAGCAAAAAATCGTGCTGGCCCGCGAGATTGAACGCAACCCCGATTTACTGCTGATAGGACAACCGACACGCGGTGTGGACATCGGTGCGATTGAATTTATTCACCAGCAAATTGTTGCACTTAGGGATCAGGGCAAAGCAATTTTGTTGGTTTCCGTCGAGTTGGAAGAGATTTTGTCCCTGTCTGACCGGATTGCGGTTATGTTTGACGGAAAAATGATGGGCGAGCGGATGCCTGAAAACACAAATGAAAAAGAGCTCGGTCTGCTTATGGCGGGCATGAACGGGGAGACGGCGTAATGGACGTTATGCCAAAGTGGGCCGATGTGATCTTGATCCCTGTGATCTCGATCTTGTTGGCGGCGATCCTGTCTGCGCTTGTGATTTTGGCCATCGGCGAAAGCCCTTGGGCCGCGTTGAAACTGATGGTGGATGGCGCGCTAGGATCGACCTATGGCTGGGGCTACACCCTTTATTACGCGACCAATTTTATCTTCACAGGCTTGGCGGTTTCCATCGCATTTCACGCCCGCTTGTTCAATATCGGCGGCGAAGGCCAAGCGTTGATTGGCGGCTTGGGTGTCGCGATTATCTGTCTTTATATCCCATGGCCGCATTGGTCCTTGGCACTGTTGGGCGCATCCGTCGGTGCCGCCGTCTTCGGGGCGGCGTGGGCGGCAATTCCTGCGTTTTTGCAGGCAAAACGCGGCAGTCACATCGTGATCACAACGATCATGTTCAACTTTATCGCTGCAGCCGTGCTGAACTATTTTCTGATTGGCGCGCTCAAGGCGCCGGGCATGGAGCCGGCGACGCCGAAGTTCCCTGAGGCCACGCACCTGCCGTCCTTTCAGGACATGTTTAATTTTGGCGAAACCACATTTTTCCGTGGCGCCCCTGCGAACGTGTCGTTTTTTGTAGCGCTTGCTGCCTGCGTCGCCCTCTGGGCGTTGATCTGGAAAACACGGCTTGGTTATGAAATCCGGTCTTTCGGACACTCTGAATCCGCAGCAAAATACGCGGGCATCAGCCCGACCAAAATTATCATGGTTGCCATGCTTATCTCTGGCGCACTTGCCGGCATGATGGCCATCAACAACGTGCAGGGCGAGGCCGAACGGCTGGTCATGAACGCAGTGGAGGGGGCGGGCTTTATAGGCATCGCCGTCGCACTCATGGGGCGCAGCCATCCTTTCGGAGTACTGCTGGCGGCCCTTCTTTTCGGCTTTCTATATCAAGGCGGCGCAGAACTCGCCCTATGGACGTCGATCCCCCGTGAGTTGATCATCGTAATACAGGCATTGGTGATCCTCTTTACGGGTGCACTAGACAATATGGTGCGCATGCCGCTCGAGCGGCTATTCTTGGCAATGAGGAGAGCAAGAACATGACAGGACCATTTAAGATAGGTGTCGATGATGACACCGGCGCAGACCTTGGCTTTGTGCTGAGTTGTCTTGCACTTGGCATGATCTCGATGGAAGAACTTCACAAGTGGGTTCACCATGTGATCGACAATACACCCAGCACAGATATCCCAGCCCATTTGGTGGCGTTGCTATCGGTTAAGAAACCCGCAAGCGTGCTGCAATCAAGCGGCGCAGTTTTGCCCCGTATGCCGCATGACCCGTTCATCACCGATGACCGGTTCGACGCGATGCTGGGGCTGCAGTTCTTTCTGCGCCGAGACAAGACCCAAGCGGTCGACATCACCCAAGCAGAGGCCGAAGCCGCATTGCGCAACAATCCAGAGGTCGCGGATCGTTTCTTTGCCCTCTTCCCATTCCTGATGGAGAAAGCCGCCTAAATGGACTTTGCCACCCTTTTGCAGATGCTGGACGCGACATTGCGTCTGGCGACCCCGCTTCTTCTGGCCTGTCTTGCAGGCCTCTATTCAGAGCGGGCCGGTATTTTTGATATCGGGCTAGAGGGTAAAATGCTGGCGGCCGCTTTTCTATCGGCCGCCATAGCGGCAGTCACAGGCAACGTCTGGCTGGGGCTTTTGGCAGGCATCGGCGCGTCGATGTTGCTGTCACTGATCCACGGGCTGGCATCGATCACGTTTCGTGGCAACCAGTTGATATCAGGTGTGGCGATTAACTTTTTGGCGGCGGGCCTGACGGTTGTCATTGCCCAAAGCTGGTTTGCCCAAGGTGGCCGCACACCACAATTGTCAGGTGGTGCGCGGTTCAACCCGGTCGAGCTACCATTTGCGCAAGCTTTGCAAGATGTGCCGATCCTTGGCCCGATCTACTATGAACTGATTTCCGGACACACGATCCTTGTCTATGTGGCGCTCCTGATGGTGCCGCTGACATGGTGGATCTTGTTCCGTACACGCTTCGGCTTGCGGCTGCGCGCTGTCGGCGAAAACCCTGCAGCCGTTGACACCGCTGGCGTTTCCGTCGTCTGGCTGCGCTTTGCGGCAGTCGGCATCTGCGGTATCCTGTGCGGTATTGCTGGTGCTTATCTCGCCACGGCCCTCCAAGCGGGCTTTGTCAAAGACATGAGTGCCGGACGCGGATTTATCGCCCTTGCCGCCCTGATCTTCGCAAAGTGGCGGCCTTGGTATGCGCTTTATGCTTGCCTGCTGTTTGGCTTCTTGCAGGCAATGTCATTGCGGCCAGACGTGATCGAAAACGTGCTTGGCTTTAAGGTCAACGGTCAGTTCCTCGATGTGCTCCCGTATATCCTGACAGTCGTGATCTTGGCCGGTTTTGTCGGCAAAGCGATCCCTCCACGAGCTGGCGGAGAACCATATGTCAAAGAACGCTAAGACGCTTGCTGATCAAATCAGAGGCATTGTCGGAGATGAACCTGTCCAAATCGGACTGATCCTTGGCTCTGGTCTTGGCCATATCGCCAACGAAGTTGATGGTGTCGCGATCCCATATGGAGACTTGCCCGGCTTTCCGCATGCTGGTGTGTCTGGTCATAACCCCAACGTTGTGATCGGTGATCTTGAAGGCGTGCGCGTCGCGGTTTTCGGTGGACGCGCACATTTCTACGAAAGCGGGCGCGGTGATGCGATGCGCTTACCTTTGGAAGTGCTCAAAGAACTAGGTGCCAACACGATGATCGCCACGAATGCAGCCGGATCGATGCGCGCGGATATGCCGACAGGGTCGATCATGTGCCTGTCGGATCATATCAACTTTTCTGGTCTTAATCCGCTGATTGGCGAACCAACAGATGCGCGCTTTGTGCCAATGAAAGACGCTTATGATCCGCAAGTCCGTAAGGGTTTGCGGGCAGCAGCTGACGCCGCGAAGGTCGAAATGGCTGATGGTGTGTACGCTTGGTATTCCGGCCCGTCGTTCGAAACTCCTGCCGAAATCCGCGCGATTGCAATGCTCGGTGCAGATGCGGTCGGTATGTCGACAGTCCCCGAAGTGATCCTTGCGCGTTTCCTTGGCCTCAAGGCTGCGGCAATTTCCACCATCACCAATATGGCTGCCGGAATGAGCGATGAAGCTATCAGCCATGAACACACTAAAGCCAAGGCACCCATCGGTGCGGCGAAGTTGGAAAAAGTTCTACGCGGCTATCTGTGTAGCCTTTCATAAGTCCAACCGACCCCCACCAATAAGTCCACGTTGCGGAATTGCTGCATTTGCAACATGAAATGCGTCGCATCGTTTGACAGCGGAGCGCGAAAGGTTTTTGTTACTAACAGCGGCACAAGCGCCCCGGAACAGCTCATGCAAATTTATCTTCCTATCGCCGAGGTTTCGGTGAACGCCTTCTTGTTACTCGGACTAGGTGGCATTGTGGGCGTTCTGTCCGGCATGTTTGGCGTCGGGGGCGGGTTTTTAATGACGCCGCTGTTGTTCTTTATCGGCATACCACCGGCGGTTGCTGTTGCGACCGAAGCGAACCAGATCGTTGCTTCTTCTTTCTCGGGCGTGCTTGCACATTTGAAACGAAAGACGGTGGACCTCAGGATGGGCACGGTGTTGCTGATCGGGGGACTCGTTGGTTCGGGCCTTGGTATTATTCTGTTCAACTATCTCAAAGCGTTGGGTCAGGTCGAACTTCTGGTGCAGCTTTGCTATGTCGTGTTCCTTGGGATGATCGGCATGCTGATGTTCTTCGAAAGCC
>JBLHTS010000166.1:0-8430 GCA_047627695.1 Yoonia sp.
CACACCGGGTACGACTTCGAATTCACCGTCTGGGAACAAGAGGTTAGAGTATCTTGAGTTGCAGATCACCAAAATTCCTTCGGGATCATAATACGCAAAGCCTTCGGACGAATTCTCAATCGCGTCATTCAAGCGACGGCGGGCTGTTTCCATTTCTTCCAAGTTAGACTTCTTGGCTTCAACAGCAGTGTCACGAAATACGATCAACGCGTCGCCCATACGGCCAATTTCATCATCTGTACCCGGTCTGGGCAATGGGGCCTCAAGGTCACCACCTGCAATCGACAGCATACTGGTGCTTAGAGCGGTAAGGCGTCGAATAAGCACACGACCGACATAAAGCCAAATCAAGAGGATTGAGCTTACTAAGCTCAACGCACCAACTGCCATCAGAATGTTGAAACTCAGCTTTTGCACGCCTGTCGCCGATTCCCGAGCGACTTCAATTTCGCCAGTTGCGTTGGTCACAAGAAAATCGATCCGATTGCTAAGGAGGTTCGACAAACTTGAGTTTGAGTTTAGTAGGTCCTCCGCTGCTGTAATCGTAGAAAGCTCACGTTTGCGGGTTTCGGGAATACCCTCGTTGCCTTCAGATAGTTCCGCAAAAGCCGCGATAAGTCTTATCAAACGACCTCTGAGGCTTGGTGGCATCGCATCGTTTGCCGCACCCAGTTCCCTCAGTGATGCGTTGAGACCAAATATCAGAACCTCAATTTCTTCAACACTTTCTGAAACTGCAATATTGGAAAGTGCGCTTCCGACAGCAGCAATTTTCGTGGCAATATCTTGTTGGGGCAGAATTTCAATGATCGTTCTCGCGATTTCCCCTTGGTCCGGATCAATCGTGTCGGCATCCGGCGCGCCACTTCGGTTCCACGACGAAATCTGTGCACCGAGCTGCCGCTCTGCGGGCGCAACAAGGCGTAATGCGGCATTGTTCACTGTGGCAAGATTGCGAGAAAGCGCTTCGCGCGCATCGGTAAGTTCAATCCGTTGGGTCACAAGCGCATCAAGATCAAGCAAGTTCTGATCAAGATTTTCAACAAGGCTGGCAACACTGTCTTGGGATTGCTGATTGATTTCGGCCCCTGTTTCGGCTTGGGACAAGCTAGTCCGAAGTTTTTCAACTTCTCTGCGGACCGTATTAGATACTTCAACGCGTGAAATTTCCGACGTCACCACAAGCAACGCAGGTGCTGCATTCAGTATTCGTTCTGCTTGGCGCGACACTTCAACAAGAGCTAGAGCCTGAGGGACGCGCTCATCAGCAATCCGACTAAGCGCGCCGTTCACCCGGTCCAATGACATCAGCCCTGCACCAGCCGCAACAAGGGCAAGCATACTGATGCCCACGAACGCCATGATAAGGCGGCCGCGAACACTTCTTAGAAATGATATAGGACGAACGGACATGTTATACTTGATGTTTTCGAATTACGGGCGCTGCGAATAGGTTTCGGAACCGTACTCGTAGATAACAAAGTTATCGACGCCTGTGACATCACCTTTTTCATCAAAGCCAATGCGGCCAATGACAGTGTCAAATTCATTGTTCTGGAGCGACACAAGAACAGCGCGTTGGTCAAATGTTCCCGCGGCTTCGACAGCCTGTGCCCAAGCCTGAATAACCGCATAGCTATAAAGCGTATAACCACCAGGTTCATAGAATTCTTCATTGCGAATGGCTTCAGTAACTACAGCGGCAGAAGGCAAGTTACGTGGATCGGGACCAAACGTGAAAAGTGTTCCGACACCAGCATCACCCGAAACAAGCAAGAAATCATCGCCGGACAAAGCATCCGTCGACACAAATTGGATTTCCGGCAATGCATCCCGCGCCTGCAACGCAATCAAACCCATGTCTGATGGACTATTGCTTACAAGGAAGGCAACTTCGATTTGGGAATCTACAAGTTGGCTTATGATTTCGTCATAGCTGCTCGCATCTGTCTCAAACGATATAACAAGTTCTGGCGTTATATCGCGGTTCGCCAGTTCACCAATTAAACCTTGGGCGAGCTCAGCTCCATATGGATTTGTTCCCGCTACAATCGCTAGATTTTTACTCTCAAACTCTGAAACGATCAAATCAGCAGCAACAATTGCTTGATCATCATCGCGGCCAATGACGCGATAGACGTTTGCGCCGCCTTCATCAGTAACCCGCGGATTTGTAGACGCAGGAGACATCATAATGATGTCTGCGTCTTCATAGATCGAGCTGGCGGCGATGGACGTTCCTGAGCAAATGTGCCCATTCACGAACACGACCCCAGCAGACACCAATTGTTGCGCCGCCGCGATCGCTTGATCTGAGTTACACGCATCATCCACCAGAAACGCGTTGATCGCTTCCCCGAGAACACCGCCAGCCGCATTAATGTCATTGATGGCGCGTTGCGCACCAATTTCTTGCTGTTCACCGAGGAACGCCACACTACCGGTCGTTGGGCCCGCAATCCCGACATTCACTTCAGCATGAGCACTGCTTGCCACCGCCATGCCAATTGCGCACGTAGCGATAGCCTTTTTTGTCGAAATAAACATCTTGTTTCTCCCTCTAGTGACGCCAATTGATCGAGCTGACAGACCCTTTGGTACCTGTGAAACCACTCTCGCCGCTCGCCGTAAAATAAGCGTCAAACCGCTGCCTTGGATGGGCAAAAAGACCGTCAAAAATCCGTAAAAAACGCAACACTGCCTTCAGGGGCCGACGCTTGCGCCAACCTGAATAACAAAAAAATGGCGACCAACAATGTTGGCCGCCAGTATGTTCTTCAAAAGACTCAGGGGCTTTCGAACAACGGGAGACTCGTTAGACCTTTCAGCCGCTATCGGCCGCGTGGACATGCACCATGTCCAGCAAGGTCAAATTCTGGATCGCAGGGTCCACAGCAGCAATGTGAAGGGACCAATGGCCAAGTGACACGGTAAAATCAGCGTCATCCGGCGCACAACTTGGGATTTGCAGCAGTTCGGTATCGGCAATGTGCAGCGCATTCATTAGCGTTCCTAATTTCAACGGACCCGATTGGAACACACAGGAACCGGCTTGTGTGAAATCAAGCTGGTCCAGCCGTTTGCGGATGTCGCCATCGCTTAAGGGTGTCGGGTTGAATGTTGGCAGGCGGAAATCGGGCGGGGACGCATCGGTCAGGTCGGGATAGCGCATGACAGCGCGTTTGGTGAACCTGATCTGGTCCAGCGGATGTTCGACAATCACTGGATCAGCGTCGCTCGTCTTGCCTGCGCGCCGCGTCTTTAGATAAACGCAGTTGGCATCCGTGAAATATGCGTTGCCAAGGAACATCCGCAGTGCGAATTCGGTTTTCCAAGCGAGGCCCATACCGCTGTAATGTGGATCGCCCAACGCGTCCTTGCCCATGTAAATACAGTTTTCGCCCTGCCAGCCACCATGCCAGCCGCCGCGTCGATCGTCTTTAGGATCCCCTTGCCAGCCACCCATTCGCGCACAGGTCGCGTAGTCATCCTTGTTCTTGAAATACAGATAATCACCTGGAACCGCGATGCTCGAACCGCGCGGGTAATCCGTCGCGACGTCGTGCAACTGGCTAAGGAACCTGCTTGCCGCTGTCAAAACCGGCGGCTTTTCCGGCGCAACAGGCACGCGCCACGCGCCGATAAATGCGGGGCCAAAATGATCATGCAATGCGTCAACCTTTGCAGCGCCCAACCCATTCAGACACCCTGTCAGAATGGACAATTGCAGCGCACCGGCACATTCGCCGCGAAACGGTGTCACATCGCCGAGCGCTTTGGACAAGGGGACATCCGGCGTTTGCACAAAGGTAAAGCCGGTCCATGATGCGGTGTCGGGCGTGTGCACCCATGAGGATTGTGGTGCTGTGAAGGGGGCCTGTTTTGTAAGGACGCCCTCGCCGGTTTTGGCGCCCGGCGCAAACAACACCTCAAGGTTGCGAAGATACCCCAATGCCGGTGGCACACCGATACCGGCCTCAACATAGTCGCCATCAATCTGACCGGAACACAGGCCTTGCATTGCCGCGATAACGCCTTTGCGCAGGGCAATGTTGTCGGCCAACTGTTTTGGATTTTCAAACTCATGGGGGCGGTAATCGTTGATCATCGCCAGCGCGATTTCGATGTCGAGATCGCCGATTAGTGTCATGACTTCGGCAATGTCGTCGGATCGGAATGCGGGACGGTTCTGATCGTCCGCCACAACCAGCGCATACTTGAGCACGGACTGAAAATCCTGCGCGGTGTGCGCAACGGATTTGCCGTCGATCCAAAGGCCTTTCTTCTCAGTCACTGCGTCATCCCCACATTTTGACGTCTGCACCCACCCTAGCACCACCACTTTGTTTGCCAGTGTCAGAAATGCGTCAAAAATGGCTGCGGCTATTTTTACATCGCCGCTGCATTTTGGGTGACCAAAGGGCGATTAGTGGCTATGGTCTTGGTGGATGGGGATCACAATTAAACTTTTGGGTGGGCCGGCGTTTTGTCGAACAGACGGTGCTGCCGTGCATCTTCCGACACGCAAGTCGGAAGCGCTGTTTGCTTATCTGTTGGAACGCGGCGGAGAACCCGTATCGCGCGAGGTTTTGTCAGCGCACCTGTGGCCCTACAGCGGTGAGGAACAGGCCCGCGCAAGTCTGAGGCAAGAGGTGTCCGTGCTGCGAAAGGCGTTTGGCCCGGACTATGCGGATGTCATCATCAAGCAGGGGGATCGGCTGTCGGTGGCGCAGCAAGGATTGGACGTTGATATCTGGACCTTGCGTGCGCATCGTCGCCTTGGCCATGATCCTGCCGCACTGCTGGCCCTGTTTGACCGATATACCGCACCGTTTCTGGATACATTTCGCATTCGCAGCCAGCCTTTTACGGATTGGGTCTGGGTCACGCGGCAATCGCTTCAAGCCGAAATCCTCAGCTTGGGGCAAACCGCACTCTCGCGCTGCATCGACAATGGCGACCACGACACAGCCACCCAGACCGCCGAACATATGTGCCGGATCGAACCAACCTATGAACCCGCGCATCAAGCCCTGATCCGGGCCCATATCCGCACAGGCGATATGGCCGCCGCGCAGCGTCAGTTGCGCCGGTGCCAAGCCGCGCTTGAGGATCAGCTGGATGCAAAAGTGTTGCCCGAAACGCTCGCGCTTTTCAATGTGGGCCCCGGTGCTGCGGCCACACCAAAACCGGTTCAAACCAACCGCGCGGCCCGCCAACGCCGCTATGTCTCCATCCTGTCGGTCACGGCGAACCTCGACATCGTCGATCCAGAGGATTTTGACCGCGCAGCAGAGGCCGCAGCCACCCAGATACGCGCCCGTATAGAAGCCCGCGGCGGCACGGTTCTGCGCGCGTTCTCCGGCGATGTCGTGGCCTGTTTTGGCTATCCAGTGGGGCACGACAAGGATCCGGACACTGCAACCTTCGTGGCACTGGATATCCTCGCCACATTGACCGCAAAAACCGGTGGCGCATCCCAGACCCAGATCGGGTTGGCCCACGGTCAGGTCCTGATTTCGACCGACGACGCGGGGCGGCTAAAAGTATCAGGCGCAGTTCTGCGCACGGCAGACACCGTCGCACGAAACAGCGCGGTAGGGTCGGTATCAATGTGCAGTGACATGGCCAAGGTCGTGTCGCCCGCCATCCGTCTGGGGCCGCCGGAAACCGGGACCCTAGCGCGACGTGTTGTGCTGCAAACCGACCCGACCAAGACGACGCGGCCTGAAATCCTTCTGGACCACAAGCACCCGATGCTGGGGCGCGAAGACCAGCTTGCTGCCATGGTTGGCTCGCTCAAGCAGGCGAAACGCGGATCGGGCAGCGTCACCGCAATCCTGGGAAATCCGGGCGAGGGCAAATCGCGACTGGTGCATGAAATCACGCATAAGGCGCTCGACATCGGCTTTGACGTGCAGGTTTTTCAGGGCAGACAAAGCGCGCAGCAAACCGCGTTTGGGCCGGTTCTCGACCAGATGTTGCACGCGGGCGGCTTTGCGTCCAACCGGCCCACATTTGTGGAAATTCAGGACTGGTTGAACCAGCGCAGCGCGGATTTGGCACGCGCCGCGCCCTATTTTGATGCGTTGATCAATTCGTCCGGATCGCCAGACCCCGAAAAGACCACCTTCAACGATGATGAAAGACAAGCGGCGCTGAACATCTTTGCAGCCCCGCCCGCGTCAGCACAGCAAAACCGTCCAATCGTGATGGTGTTCGAAGACATCCAATGGTTCGACCCGACAACCTGCGACGCGATTGCGCGCCTGATTGACGTCGTTCCAGACACGCCCGTGTTCGCGGTGCTTGTGTCGCGTCTGGGCGAAGACCCCAAAATCGTGGATCATCCCTTCGTGCAAAAAACCATCCTCGCGCCACTGGACGCGGACGAAGCCGAACAGCTTTTGCGCGGGCTTCTTGGGCCGACACCCGCCGAACCATCGACGATCAAGAACGTTGTCGAACGCGCCGAAGGCAACCCGCTGATCCTCGAAGAATTCGCCAAGGCGATTACCCACCAGCAAGACACCGACGCAGGCCAGGATCTCCCCTTCGCCCCGACCTTTTCGCAAGGCAAGATCGACGCGCGCGTTGAAACCCCGTCGCGGCTGTTACCATTGCTGCTGTCGCGCATTGACGCCGTACCGGGTGCGCTGCAAACGCTGCAATACGCCTGCATTTTCGGGCGGCGGTTCACAAGTTCGAACCTGAAGGACGTTCTCAAACCCGCCCGTGCAAGCAAACAATTGATGGCCGAATTGGTCGCCACAGGCATCTTATTTGCCACGCACCGTACGTCGGAAACATCCTACAATTTCAAACACGCGCTGATCGGTGAGGCGATCTATTCAACAATTCCGAAAGAGCAGCGCCCGCCGATGCACGTCGCTGCGGCAGAAACGCTTTTGGCCTCGGACGCGCGCGTCAACGCATCCGAGGTCGCGCGCCATTTCAGGATGGCATTCAGACACACGCAGGCTGCGCAATATTTCGAAAAGTCGGGCGATTACGCAACCGGAATGTCCGCCAACTCCGAAAGCATCTCGGAATACCGCGAAGCTCTGCGCTTGGTTGAAGAATTGCCGCGCGACACCGCCCGATTGCGCAGCGAACTGACGCTGAACCTAAAGATTGCGTCGCAACTTATCGCGCTTCGCGGGATTCCGACTGCCGAAGTGAAACCGTATTATGCCAAAGCCGTGGCGATCAGCGAAACACTGGACGATGCGGACGAACAGGTGAACGCCGTTCGTATTGGGTGGAGTATTCACCTCATGGTGGCCGACCTCGATCAATGTCTTGCGATTGCGACCAAACTGGCCCCGACGGTGGAAAAATTGGGCACCCCGATTACCTTAATCATCCAGCATTACATGCTTGGCGTCACGCAGGCCTATCGCGGCGAATTGCAGATCGCGGCATCCCATTTTGAGGCCGCCAACACGGCCTACCGCGACGACATGAAAGACGAACTCAGGTCGCGGTTCAGCATGGATATCTCTTTGGCGACGCACAGTTTTCTGGGCTGGGTTTACGCCCTGCTGGGGCAACGCGTCAGGGCCGACGCCGCCACACAGCACGCGTTGCACATTGCCCAGAAAAACGACACCGGGCTGGACCACGTATTTGCAAATGTCTTTGCAGCGACGAAATGCCTGTTTCTGGACGACATAGATGCGGCACAAATCCACGCCAAACAGGCCAAGGCCGGCGCGGACGAGATGGGGTTTGTACAATGGAGCGCGCAGGCAAGGATGCAGCTTGCACGGATCGCGGACCTTTCCGGCGATCCATCGGCATTGGACGCACTTGAGCACGCCAAGAAAGATTATCTATCGACCGGCATGGTTCTTGCGCGTCCCTATCTCGACGTATGGATCGCCGAAGCCCAGATCAGACAAGGCCTACATCAAGCCGCTATCGCCACTCTGGACGCGCTTGAAAAATACACCGAACGGTCAGCGGAAAAGTACTACAATTTCGCACTCGTGAAAGCGAGAAAAGAAGCGTTGTCCGGCAAAATTCGGCCCCCTGTTAGCAGCTGACTATCGCTGTACAGATTGTTGGCAAAAGTACGACTTCACACTGATGGTAACGCACCGGTTGGTTATTTCGTTGAGTCATGAATGGTATGACGACTGTTTTAGATTCATCGTTCGCACGAAATGATTAATCAACGGAGCTGAGCTGCGCACAGTACTGATCAAGGAATAATTGATCAAAGCCTGCGTCACAATTGGACGCTGCGAGCGCACTCAGCACGGATTAAACACCTCCACTGTGGGCTCTCAGCGGCCTTTCGGCGGTGCAGAGAAAACCCGGTTTCCAGGTCATATGAATGTCAGCTCCTACTGAAGTCGCATGATCATATCGCACTCGCAGCGAATGGCTCCTTCCCGCCCTTCACGTCGAAATGTGCATGGCGCA
>JBLHTS010000167.1:0-8357 GCA_047627695.1 Yoonia sp.
CCCTCAAGGCCTCGCCACCCTTGTAGCCGCCCAAGCGTTGTTCCCGTTGGTTGCCCAATTCGAGATGGCCGGAAACCCCCGCGAAAACGAAATCGCAGGGGCGACCCATGACCGGATTGATGTCGCGTGGCCGATTATTGCCAAACGGATCCGCACAATCCCGGTTTATGGCAAGATGTTCGTGCAAGCCTTTGATCATATTTATGAACCGAGCGACGTGACCATCGTCGAAATCGGCAACGCAATCGGCGCGTTTATCATCAGCGAATGGCAGTCCTACGACAGCCCTTACGACGCATGGATCACAGGCACACCCCTGCCCGAGGACGCAGAACGGGGCCGTGAACTTTTCTTTAACAATCGTTGTGCATCATGCCACGCAGGGCCTTTGTTCACAGACCAGCAATTCCACGCGCTTGGCTTGCCCGCTTTCGGACCTGGAAGGACACGGCAGTGGGATCAGATTTCACGCGATGTAGGACGCATGGCTGAGACAAACCTACTGGAGGACGCCTATAAATTTAGAACGCCATCCTTGCGCAACGTGGCCCTGACTGCGCCCTACGGGCACAATGGCGCATATCCAACACTTGCTGCGATGGTCAGTCATCATGCCGATCCCGCAGGAAGTGCGGCGTCTTGGACGTCGGATATGGCAAAACTACCTGATGTCCCTTGGCTGGCCGCCACTGATTTTGCAATCCGCGAAGATTCGGCTGAAATGACGCGACAGACTGCGATAAATGATCTGCGCCCAATCTTACTAAGCGACCGCGATGTCAGTGATCTGGTGGCATTCCTGAACGCGCTCACGGGCGAGACCGCGCTGACCCGCCCCATGGGCCGACCGACAACCGTTCCAAGCGGTTTGCCTGTCGATCAGTAACGGCTACTTCCATATCATCTTGCCCCTCTAAACTCCCGCCGGAGGCTTCAACTGCGCAACTATAATCCGCGTCGGATCATTACACCCAAATCAGCCACATTTGTGCCAGTCGCATCGGTCATCAAAAGATCACCTGCCTGCGCAAGGGCAGCATAGCTGTCGTTATTCGCCAATAGACCATCAATATCCACGATCTTTGACAGGGTCAGGTGATCGACTAAGCCACCCGCCGCATCCGTCGGTCCGTCGCGCCCATCGCTGCCGCCTTGCAGGCAAACCCAGTCTGTCCAGCCACGCTTTGCCGCCACTTGTGCGATCCGCAAGGCCAGTTCCTGATTGCGCCCGCCGCGTCCGTTGCCATGCAGAACAACAGTTGTTTCTCCGCCCCAAACGGTAATGCCCGCACCGGCCTGATCGCAAATGAAACGCGCAGCGTCTGTGACATCGCCTTCGACCGGGGTTGCGATCACATGCGCGTTCCCCGCTTTGGCAGCCATCGCAGCCACGCTTTTCCCGTTCGACCCGACAAGGATATTGACCGCCTGCGGCAACGGTGAAGGCAAGGGTGCGGTCTCCAGATGCGATTTAACTGTCTCAGGCAGCTGTGCCCAAAGCCCCTTCGACTTGAGCAAAGCAATCGCCGTCTCAGCCGTCCCGATCGGTCCAACGGTAGGGCCACTGGCAATGGCAGATAGGTCGTCCCCGATCACATCCGACAGGATCAGCGCTGTTACAGGATGCGGGGCCGCATTGCGTAGAAATCCCCCGCCCTTGAGATCAGAAAGCTGCTGGCGGACCATATTCATGGCGGTAATATCCAGCCCCGAAGCGAGCAAAAGCGTGTTCACTTTTGCCTTATCGGCAAGTGTCAGATCACCGGCAGGCGCGGGCAGCAATGCCGAACCGCCGCCCGAAATCAAAGCCAGAACTGGCCCGTCTGCGTCATGCAAGGCGGCAATGACCGCGCGCGCAGCAGCAACTCCGTTTTCGTCTGGCATGGGATGCCCTGCCGCGATTACAGTCGAGCCGTCCAAGTCGGACGCGTTTTCGTAATTGGTCACAACAAAGCAAGGAACACCTGCAAACCGCGTCAAAGCGGCCTTTGCCATCAACCGCGCAGCCTTGCCCACTGCAACGATCAAAGTGGGCCGCGGTACCACATCCAAATGTACAAGAACGGCATCAAACGGATCAGCGGCGGCAACACCGGCTTTGAAAATTTCCAGTGCTTTTGCGCGCATTAATCCGATCACTCCATGTGTTTTCGGATCCGGTTTACCATTAACCAGACACAGAGCAACACAATCGGTGTCGCAACTGCGGCGATCAGGGCCTTGCTGACCCCAAAGCTTTGCTCCAGCGGTCCCGTCAAATACAAAACCAGATTGACCGCGTAGTAGCTGATGGCGACCACTGACAGTCCTTCGACCGTTTTTTGCAGCCGCAATTGCAGGTCGGCGCGTTTGTCCATGCTGGTCAGCAATTCCTGGTTTTGCGCAGAGCGTTCGACGTCAACGCGTGTCCGCAGCAAATCACCAGCGCGCAATGCGCGATCCGACATCGCTTGGAGCCTGTCTTGGGTTGATTTCACCGTCCGCATCGCCGGATCAAAGCGGCGCATCATAAATTCGCTAAAGGTCTGGCGGCCCTCAAACCGTTCTTCGCGCAAAACGTCAATGCGCTGGTTGACGATCTTCTCATAGGCTTCGGTCGCGCCAAACCGGAACGAGGATTGTGCAATTGTGTTTTCAATTTCGGCCGACACTTCTAGCAACGAATGCAACACAGGGGCAGGATCAGCGGTCGTACTGCGCATATCGTCAAGCAATGCCGTCAGGCTTTTGTCGAAGGCACCCAAGGCAGGCCCCAAATCGCGCGCGCGCGATAGCCCCAACATCGACATCGCTTTGTAGGTTTCGATTTCGCAAAGCCTTTGCACGACGCGTCCGACGCGGCGGTCATCAACAAGAGGACGGGCAAAAACCGCAAATCGCATATGACCGCTTTGATCGATCCGAAAATCGCCCGCAACAACAAGGTCATCCGAGATAACCCGACTAATCGCGAGGCTTTCAGGCACAAACCACATCCGCGCTTTTTCAATGATACCGTCGTCGCCGTCGGCAACCTCGATGCGGATCAACGCAGACGTGATCCGCGATCCTGGGGCCGTATTCAGCCAGTCGTCGGGGAAAACGCCAAAGGTCGCGGCGTCAAAAGGCCGCTCTGCAACGCCGGTTCCGAATACCGTGTAGGTCACAAATTCGGTATGGCTTTCCCATTTGATCTGGTGGCGCCCGATCATGCCAAAAAAATGCGTGGCGCCAGGCTGCGGATGTTGCGCACCAAAACGGTCTAGTAAATCAATCAGATGCGCCCGATCCGCTGCCCGGTCGCGCCCTGCCGCATTTGTCGCAGGCTTAATCGCCAGATAAGCTGCACGGCTAGGCGCAGCAACGGATGGAAAAGGCCGCGCGTGAAGCTCATTGGCCAGAGCATAGCGCAACGGGTGATCGGCAATTGGGGGCATGTGCTGTGCCTTTGCAATAACAGTTGGACGCTAAACTAGCGGCGTTTGCCTGACTGTAAACAAAAAAAATGTTCATTTATAACTGCTTAATAGAACACAATGGTATACCGACGCCACCAATCGGCAGCACACAAACACATCGACGTAGACGCCGCTATCCAGATCAGGATAGGCAAAGACATGGCCCGTATCATTCTTTTCAACAAGCCTTTTGGCGTCCTGTCACAGTTCACCGACACCAAAAGCCCGTCACCGCGCCCGACTCTATCGGCGTTTATTGAGGTGCCAGACGTCTATCCCGCAGGTCGTCTTGATCGCGATAGCGAGGGGCTGTTGGTGCTGACTGATGATGGCAAACTGCAAGCACGGATCGCGGACCCCAAACACAAACTGACCAAGACGTATTTTGTGCAGGTCGAAGGCGAACCCACCGAAACTGATCTGCAAGCCCTGCGTGATGGCGTGACCCTTAAAGACGGCCTGACTCGCCCTGCGCAAGTCCGGCGGGTTGACGCCCCATCCGTGTGGGACCGAGATCCGCCGGTGCGGTTTCGTAAATCAGTGCCGGACTGCTGGATCGAAATCACAATCAGCGAAGGGCGCAACCGACAAGTGCGCCGCATGACCGCCCACATCGGTTTTCCAACGCTACGGTTGATTCGGTGGCGGGTCGGTGATTGGACACTGGATAGGATTACAAACGGGCAATGGCGCGACGCTAACTAGGCCAGCGCTTGCTACACAGGTGTTTTGGCGCGGTCGGAGAGCATCCAACAGCCATACCATAGCGCCTCAAAATGTCTCAATTACCCTTATTTTATTAACTACTATTTCCCTAAAATTTTCAGGGTGTCTTGTATTGTCTCACCATATCCCCCACAAATTAGAGGATGCGATTGACCAAACTGACTGCACTATTCGTTAAGTCCGCGCCGCCCGGTAAACATGAAGACGGCAACGGCCTGCGGCTCATCAAGCGCAAGGACGTTGGCGGGCAATGGGTGTTTCGTTACGCTATCCACGGACAGCGCCGTGAAACGGGCCTGGGCGGCATCTCTGCCGTATCGCTGAAAGATGCGCGCGAAATCGCAACGGGCCTCAGAGCCGCCGTAGCGCACGGCATTGACCCTAACAAGAAGAGAGCCCAGGAGCAGCGGCACGCTGAGCGCAGTATGCACTTGCTCAAGGACGTTGCACTTGATGCTTTTGAAAGTCGGAAGGCCGAGCTGAAGGGCGACGTTAAAGCAGGACGCTGGTTCAGCCCCCTTGAATTGCACGTGCTACCCAAACTAAGTGATCTGCCTATCACTGAGTTGGACCGTGCTGGCCATCACCGCTAAAAAGACTAGGGGATACCTTTTGCCGAGATGCTGTCCTTTCTTGAAAATTGAACCTTCTCGCCAGTCAAAAAGAGGCTTACACGAAAGTGAAGGAAGCAAAATGGCGCGGCTGTATCAAGCCGGCTGTCAAGGAGTGTATTATGTCTAAGCCGCTAACGGACATACGTGTTCTTGATTTGACCAACGTGCTGGCCGGTCCGTTTTGCTGCCACCAACTGGCGCATCTCGGTGCAGACGTCATCAAGGTTGAAGCACGCGAGCGCGGGGATCTGGCTCGCCAATTGGGCGCGGACCCAAAGCTGAACAACACGAACATGGGCGTCTCATTTTTGGCCCAAAACGCGGGTAAGAAATCGGTCACAATCAACCTAAAGGACCCTGAAGGGAAAGCACTATTTCTTAAACTTGTTAAGACCGCCGATGTGTTGGTCGAAAATTTCAGGCCGGGGGTGATGGACAAGCTTGGGATCGGCTACGAAGCTCTCAAGGACGCGAACCCTCGGCTGATCTATTGCGCAATCTCTGGCTTTGGCCAAGACGGCCCATGGGTCCACCGTCCCGCTTATGACCAGATCATTCAAGGTGCCTCAGGCGTTATGTCCATCACGGGCGACGATGAAAGCGCACCTCTGCGTGTGGGCTACCCCGTGGCCGACACCGTCGGTGGCATGACTGCAGCCTTCGCGATTACGGCCGCGCTCAATGCCAACCCACGGGGCAGCTTCATCGACGTCTCCATGTTGGAATCCGTTTTGGCCACGATGGGCTGGGTGGTCTCCAACTACCTGATCGCCGGGGTGGAACCCTCAGCAAATGGCAACGAAAACATCACTTCCGCACCCTCTGGTGCGTTCAAATCTAGAAGCGGGCTGATCAACATCGCCGCCAACAAGGACGAGCAATGGGTGCTACTGACCAAACACTTAGGCCTAGACGCCTTACAAGACCGCCCCGAATACGCCACACGAGAGGCGCGCAAAGCCAATCGCGCCGCCCTGAAAGTCGAGCTGGAGGCAGTGCTTGAAACCCGCTGCAGCCACGACTGGGTCACGGAACTAAACCGCATCGGCGTGCCAGCAGGGGCCGTGCTGTCGGTTCCAGAAATTTTGAACACGCCGCAAGTTGCCGACCGAGGGTTCTTGCATCAATACGAAAACGTTCCGGGCGTCGGGCGCGATATTCAGTTGGCCACAACGGGCATTAAACTTGACGGAGCCGCGCCCTCAGTGACTGCGCCGCCACCAACTTTGGGCGAACATAATTATGAAATCTGGGGCGCATTGGGGCTGTCCAAAGACGACGTAGATAAATTGAAAATGGACGGCGTAGTATGACCGGTGAACGCAATGATGTGTCCGACTGGTGGACCACCGAAATCATCGATATGGTACCGGGGCAAATCCGACTTAGGGGCAACCCTATCGAGGATCTGATCGGTAATGTGTCGTTCCCAAAGATGATCTGGATGATGACACGTGGAGAATTGCCAACGCAGGAGCAGGCTGATCTATTTGAATGCGCCTTGGTCGCGGCGGTGGATCATGGGCCACAAGCCCCATCGATAGCGGCGGCGCGAATGGCAGTGACCTGCGGGCTTGGTCTAAACGGGGCGATGGCCTCGGCGGTAAACATGCTTGACGACGTACATGGGGGGGCGGGCGAGCAAGCCATTGAGCTGTACACTTGGATCGATGCCGCCATGCAAAACGGTCTGGACGTCGCGACCGCCGCCGAGCAGATGATTGACCGCTGGCAGACAGAGCGCACGAAATTCATTCCCGGCTTTGGCCATAGATTTCACACGCCCGAAGACCCTCGCGCGCCGCGCCTGTTGGGCCTGGTTGCGCAAGCCGCAAAGGCCGGCACGGTCAGCGGGAAGTTTGGCCAGATAGGTAAAGCCATGCAGGACGTTCTGAACACCCGCAAGGGGCGGGCCATTCCGATGAATATCGACGGGGCAACGGCTGTTATCTACGCGGAACTTGGCTTTGCCGGCCCGCTAGCGCGAGGCCTGTTTTGCCTATCTCGGTCCGTGGGCATCATTGCCCATGCGTGGGAACAAATGCAGCAAGGCGGCCGCAACAAAGGCCCGACACCACCTGAGTACCGCTGGACCTACAATGGGCCAAATCCGATAGATAAAAGTTAGCACTATTTCTGTGTTTAATCGTGTGAATGTTTGTTGCGTGGCAAAATGATAAAATCTGTCATTCGCGCAAGCACAGCGAAATGACGCTCTGTCCCGCTAAGTAGACCCTTGTGCCCACTGCAGCGAATGACCGGTTAGAGCCCGTTTTACAAAAATTCTGCAATGCTGCAAATTGCCGCTTTGTTCAGTATTGAACAACGGTGCTCCTGGCAGCGTTCTGGTTTGTACAACTTGTTACGGATCTTATTTTTCGCATGTGATATGGACTATTTTGGGTTCAAAAAGAGCCCGCATAGTTGCGGGCTTTTGATTGAATGCCGTTCGATAAGGCAATCAATTATGAACGAGTTCAATGTCGACCTGTTGATCCCACTTCTTGGCATCAACACCCATGACTATCAGCCACAGAAGCGCTAACAGTTCACCCCAGAACAGGTAGACGGCGAAGCTGATTGGAAAACTGGTGTTGAAGAAATAGATCAAGCTATCAGCCAGATATCCAAAACAACCAATCATCAACATGAAACCTATGATTTTTGGCAAAAAGTCGGACTTGTAGATCAAGTACCCGAATGGAAACAACCACAGTCCCCAGAAAATTTGGACGATAATGATACCGTACCCATGAAAGTCTAAAAATGCGGAAATCAGGTTTGAAGGGGGAATCTCGGCCTGAAGCAATCCCAAAACAACGCCGTAGCAAGCTTCATTCAACATCGCAATTGGGATGCCAACCAAGACAAGTATGACCATCAATCTTGAAGCTGCGGCGCTTACCGGGGCAAGAATTTTGTGCAGCATAAGAACGAGGAACAAGTGCCCAAGCTGGGTGATTAATGCGGCAATGATCGCCCATCTGATTGTCATTTCATTCGCTAGAAGGTTGTCAATTGTCGCGTCGATATCGCCAGTTTCAACCAGCCCGGGAACATAGCTGATTCCGAACATTCCGGCGATGGCGACGAACAAGTAAACAGCGCCGGTGATGCGTGAAAAGCGCTTGATAGAGTTCATTTTCTTTTTCCTTTTTTTGATCACGAGATTTGAATACTTGATAGTGACCAAAACTGCCGTTCGGTCCGTCAACTTTGTTCGATCGCGTTCATGATGACCGGTGTTCGAAACTTCCATTGCTGCCAAAGCGCAGCTCCACTGACCAGCGCCGCCATGAAGTGCGCAGCATTTGCACGTGCAGTTGGGCGTCCTGAAAAAATTCCGGTTACTGGGGATGGTAGGATGTCATATTGTGACACATCCGAATTTGTCAGGCTGTCTGGGCGCACCGCGCACCATTCGATGTATTGATTGGATGTGCCCACATGCTTATGCAGGTACTGTTGCGCATACTCATTGTCCCGATGTGGTGGTACTGCACGGCGCAAAAGAGCTAAAAAAACGCGATCAAACAGCGTCCGCCGCGGGTCGATATCGGGATTTGCTGCGCCAACCGTA
>JBLHTS010000168.1:0-8343 GCA_047627695.1 Yoonia sp.
GTGTGGATGTGCGCCAAAGCCTTTCCCGTCATCAACAAGGCCATCGTCGATGACATTCAGATAGCCAAAGCCAACGTGTGGCGGGTCGCAGTATTGGCCAAAGCTAAAGCGAAGAGATAATCTCAATCATCGGAAACCGGCTTTGCTTTGTTCGCTTGCCGGACGTTGCGTGAACCGCCGAGTACCTTGGTTTTTATGGTGCTTTCAACGCTCATTGGCCAACTCCTTCAAAGGCTAGGCTTTCGATTTCGTTCTGAGCGGCAGCGATCTTGGCCTCAGCATCATTGCCCAAGGCATCAGCTGCGATGATAGTGACGTCAGTGATCCCTATGAACCCCATGATGTGTTTCAGATAGCCTGAGGCATAGTCGATATCACTTCCGAGCGGTGTGCCGCCGGAGGCAATTACGAAGATGGCGCGTTTGCCTGTTAGCAGCCCCACAGGGCCATCTGGCGTGTATTTGAACGTGACACCAGCACGGCAGGTTTTGGTGAGTTTTTGTTTGGCTTTGTCAAAGACGAGTATCGCGCGCCAGATCCAAAAACCGCCATTCAAGTGACAGCCAAATGGACAGCGAAATCAGAAGAGCATCTTCAACAGCAGAAACATTGGTGGCAGATGGTCGGTACTGACGCACATTCGCTGGAGCTAGGGTTGCTTCGGTACGAAGTGTATCAAGTCCTTGGTGAGCCCGCACTGATCATCCATGAGACGTTTCAAGACACCGCCGAGTTGCAGTTCCACCTCGCCAAAGGGACGGCCAACATATACAAAAAGCGGATTGATTTGGTCGCTGACCCCGAGTGCTATTTCTTTCGGGGGCCAGTGTCTTTGACAATCCGAACTTACTCGAAATTCCTACATCTGCCCGCGACATACTCGAGCCTTGGCAGCAACTATACTCAGCTCGGCGGCAGTATGAGCGATGGAATCATCTAAAGTCACAGCTAGGTTAAGGTAATTTTGAAGGTATGCTTCGTTCTCTTATTGGTACGATGTCTTCAAAGTTGCCTACCAAACCACAAGAAAAATTCCGTGTGTCCAATGTTTATACAAATAGGACCCGCTGCGTTCTACGAAATAAGTGAACGACAAATCAGTCCGCACTGCCGACTTTGATGCAAGGTGTAGCGTAAGTTTGTTGTCCGCCACCCAAGTCAAATTTCCGCGGCGCAGCAATCGACAGAAAGGGCTCCTTCCGGTCATTCGCCGCATGCCGGGAGCCCTCTTTGCCAAATGCTGCGCACTGCGCGAAAGCCTGCTTTATACAAGGTCAGCGATTTTCATTCAGTACGGCACAGTGCGCTTGGCGCTTAAACAATCTCAAGCAGGAGCTTTGTCGTGTTCGTTTTCGTCATTTCAATGGGATTGCCGCCCGTGCTTGGGTCCATTAGCGCGCCTGCAACAATGCGGTCGATATCGGGATTTTCAACACCAAGGCCGGATAGATTTTGAGGAATTCCCAGCGAGGCGTTGAGGGTGTCGACGTAATTGCAGAACCCGTCGAATCCGCCTGATATCCCCAAATAATTGGCGGCATGCCCCATCAGGTCAGTGATTGCGGGGCGGTTGAACTGTAAGACTGCGGGCATGCAAACAGCGTTCGTCGTGCCATGATGCGTATGGTAAATTGCGCCGATTGGGTGCGACAAAGCATGGATCGCGCCAAGTCCTTTTTGGAAAGCAGTAGCCCCTATTGCGGCGGCCGACATCATATGCGCACGCGCCTCGATATCGGTTCCATCGGCATAGGCGCGGGGCAGGTATTTTTTGACCAATCGCATCCCTTCCAGCGCCATTCCCTGCGACATCGGGTGATAGTGCGGCGAGCAAAAAGCCTCGACGCAGTGTGCGAAGGCGTCAAGACCGGTGCCGGCCGTGATGAATTTTGGCATCCCAACTGTTAGCTCAGGGTCGCAGATCACGACGGTCGGCAGGAACTTTGGATGGAAAATGATCTTTTTCTCTGATGTTTCAGAGTTGGTAATGACAGATGCACGGCCCACTTCTGACCCTGTGCCAGCCGTTGTCGGCACGGCCACGATGGGAGCAATTGCACTCGCGTCGGCGCGTGTCCACCAATCGCCGATGTCTTCAAAATCCCACAAGGGGCGGGTTTGTCCCGCCAAAAACGCCACGAGCTTGCCTAGGTCAAGGCCAGAGCCGCCCCCGAAAGCGACGACCCCATCATGCCCGCCATCGCGGTAGGCTTTCACGCCGGCGGCAGCGTTCATTTCATTCGGGTTCGGGTCCACATCGGCAAACATTTTGCGCCCAAGCCCTGCGGCTTCCAAAAGATCAAGCGTCTTGGATGTGATGTCCATGCCGGCCAAGCCGCGATCGGTCACGAGGAGAGGCTTCTTGATACCTGCGGCGGCGCAGGCTTCAGCAATTTCGGAGATGCGTCCGGCGCCGAAACGGATTGCGGTTGGATAGGACCAATTTGCAGTGATGCTCATTGTAATTAGGCCTTTTTCAAGTGGTAGGATTTTGGGCGTGTCAGATTATGATACCCGATCACAGATAGTCCGCCACCACGTCCGGTGTCTTTGCATCCCGTCCAGCACAGCCCCGGATCGAGGTAATCCGCGCGGTTCATAAACACGGTGCCGGTTTCGATCTGATCTGCAATGGCCTCCGCACGCGTGGCGTCTTGGGTCCAAAGCGAGGCTGTCAGGCCAAAATTGCTATCGTTCATCAATCTGATGGCCTCTGCATCGTTTTTCACAGACATGATGCCGACGACAGGGCCAAAGCTTTCTTCTCGCATGACGCGCATATCATGGGTCACATTGGTCAGTATCTGCGGCATAAGATAAGCGCCGCCATCCTCGGGGAAGTTGGCTGGATCAATATGAGCTTTTGCGCCGTGGGCAATCGCCTCGGCGGTTTGCGCGCGGACCTCATCGGCAAAGCGGATATGTGCCATCGGGCCGAGTGTTGTTTCTTTTTCGAGGGGGTTGCCGAGTTTGTAGCCGTTGACGATTGCCACGGCTTTCTCAACAAAGCGTACAAACAGACTTTCGTGAACGTAAATCCGTTCTATCCCGCAACAGGATTGGCCAGAGTTGAACATCGCACCGTCGATCAAGGTGCCGACTGCGGCATCGAGATTGGCGTCGTCCATGACGTAACCGGGGTCTTTGCCGCCAAGCTCTAGGCCGATGCCTGTGAACGTACCTGCGGCCGCGACTTCCATGGCTTTGCCGCCGCCCAAAGAGCCTGTGAAGTTCACAAACCCGAACGCACGGTTTCTGATCAAGACCGATGTGGTCGCATGATCCAA
Organism: Yoonia sp.; assembly: GCA_047627695.1. GTDB lineage: Bacteria > Pseudomonadota > Alphaproteobacteria > Rhodobacterales > Rhodobacteraceae > Yoonia. The sequence continues at coordinate 3,288 of JBLHTS010000168.1, forward strand.
GAATACATTTTGAAAGACGTCATCTGGAACGCCCGCAGAATGGAAGGCAGCGGCCATACGCTCGCCCACCAAGGGTGTTTGAGAGGCATGTTTTAACATAACGGCATTTCCAGCGATCAGTGCGGGTGCCACGGTGTTGATGGCGGTCATGTAAGGGTAATTCCACGGTGCGACGACTAAAACGAGGCCGTGCGGGACACGCTTGATCACGCGGCGGAATGCGCCACTGTCCTCGACAACGATTGGTGCCAACGCATCTTGTGCAATTTCGGCCATATAGCTTGCACGCTCGTTAAAGCCGCCAAACTCGCCGCCATAGCGGACGGGGCGCCCCATTTGATGCGCGATTTCTGGCACAATTTCGTCGTTCATTGCGCCGACAGCGGCGACGCCTGCTTGGACAAGTGAGATACGTTCGGACAGGGCGCGCGCGGCCCAGGCCGCTTGCCCTGATTTTGCACGTGCGACGGCGGTATCAGCTTGCGAGCGCGACAAGGTTTCGCGTTCTGCGTAAACGGATCCGTCAATGGGAGAGATACACTGGATAGTCATTGAACTAAGCCCTTTCAAAACCGCGCGCGATTTCCCAATCGGTTACAACACGGTCAAATTCTTCTTGTTCCCATTCCGCGGCGCGCGTGTAGTGGTCGACAACGTCGTCACCCAATGCTTCGCGCAAAAACGCAGAGTTGCGCAGCGTTTCTGTTGAGGCGCGCAAAGTCTGTGGTATGTCCGCAGCCTTTGCATCTTCGTAGACATCACCTGTTGTGGCAGGGGGGAGGTCTATCTTTTCTTCGATACCCTTGATACCAGCGGCCAGCATGACGGCCTGTGCTAAATAGGGGTTCAGGTCGGAGCCGCCTATGCGGCATTCAACGCGGACGCCTTTGGTACCCTCTCCGCACAGACGGAAGCCTGCGGTACGGTTATCGATTGACCAGACGGTTTTTGTTGGTGCAAAAGTCCCCTTGGCAAAGCGTTTGTAGCTGTTGACATAGGGGGCCAGAAAGTAGGTGTAGTCGGGCGCATATTTGATAAGGCCTGCCATGTAGTGGCTCATCAATTCAGACATACCGTGGGGGCGGGTTTCGTCGAGAAACGCGGCTTCGGCATCCTTCCAAAGCGATTGGTGGACGTGGCTGGATGAGCCCACGCGATCCTTGTCCCACTTTGGCAAGAAGGTCGCTGCACGCCCATGTTGCCACGCAATTTCCTTGATCGCGTGTTTGGCGATAGAGTGGTAGTCGGCGCAATCCAGCGCGGGTGAGTAGCGGATATTGAGCTCTTCCTGACCTGCTTCAGCTTCGCCCTTAGTATTCTCGATGGGGAGGCCTGCGGCGAAGAGATGGTTGCGGATCGGCCGCATGATGCCTTCTTCTTTGGTGGTTTGAAAGATGTGGTAATCTTCGTTGTAGCCGCTGATCGGCTGTAAATTGCGGAACCCGTCTTTTCGGATTTCATCAAAACTTTTATCGAACAAGAAAAACTCTAGCTCGGTCGCCATTTTGGCTTCTAGACCCAAAGTCTGAAGGCGTTTGATCTGCTTTTTTAGAATGGCGCGGGGGGAATGAGTGACTGGCTCATAGGTGTGGTGATCAAGAATGTCACATAGCACCAAAGCGGTGCCTTCAAGCCATGGAACAGGTCGGATCGTGCTAAGGTCTGGTGCCATCACATAATCGCCATAACCGCGTTCCCAACTGGTAGAGGCATACCCATCAGGCGTTGCCATCTCTAAATCGGTTGCTAGCAAATAGTTGCAGCAATGGGTTTCCTCAAACGAGGTTTCAACAAAGTTGACAGCGTGGAACCGTTTGCCCATGAGACGACCTTGCATATCGACGAAACACACCAAAACGGTGTCAATCTCGCCGGCATTGACCATGGTCTTGAGAGTTTCGAAATCGCGTGGTTTTGTCATGGAGTTACTCCGACAAGTGGTGGCCAGCACAACGATGCGTGCTGGCCCTTAATGGAGATTAACCGAAAGTATAGGGTGGTCCGGCTTTGCCGATGACGTCGTTATAGTCACGGAAAGTCTGAACAATTTTGGCATTCAGCTCGCTTTCTTCAGCAACCTCGCTCCAGAATACTTTCGCGGCATCTTCGACCACGACCCATTCCTCTTGTGGGATAGAGCGCAATTTCAGCTTATCGCCTTGAGCGCGCAGGCGAGCCTCGCCGCCCCAATACCATTGGTTGCGGTAGGTATGACCGGCTTCAATCCCAGCCATGACAACGGCTTTGAGATGTTCTGGCAGGTCTGCCCAGACTTGCTGGTTGACAAAGAACGACCCGATCCATGCACCCGAGATGTTGTTGGTCAAGAAGTAGTCAGTGACGTCCGCCCAGCCGACGGTATAGTCCTCGGTTATACCAGACCACGCCATCCCGTCCAACTCGCCGGTTTGCACTGCGACTTCTGCATCCTCGTAAGGGATCGAAACTGGCACAACGCCGAACTGGGACAAAAAGCGGCCCGCTGTCGGGAAGGTATAGAGTTTGAGACCATCGAGATCGGCAAGCGAAGTGATCTCTTTTTTGGTGTTGAAATTGCATGGGTCTTGGCCCGCGGCGGACAACCATGTGACGCCGACCTTGGCGTACTCTTCGCGCCAGATATCGGCCAGCCCATACTGTTCAAACAATACTGGCACATCAAGCGAATGTTTGGTTGCAAGTGGGAAGTAGCCGCCGAATTGTTGCAGCGGCGTGGGTGATGCCATCGAGTCGTCGTCTGAATGCACGGCGTCGATTGTGCCGCGCTGAAGTGCTTGGAATAGCTCGCCAGTAGGGACGATTTGGTCGGCATAGAACAGCTCGATCTCAAGTTCGCCATTCGCGGCCTTGTTAATGTAATCGATGACTGGTTTGGTCACATGTTCGCCAAGTGCAGCACCCGCATAAGTCTGAAAGCGCCACTTGATTGCTGATTGAGCGCGCGCCACACTGGGTGCAGCAAGCGCAGCAGTACCGCCTAGGGCGGCTGTCCGTAGGAATGAGCGTCTTGAAGTCATGATTTTCTCCTTGGTTGAATGATTGCTCCGTTAGCGGAGTCTTTTTGGATTATTTTGCGTACACATAGTTGGGCAGCCAAAGTGCTAACTGCGGAAAGATCATTACAAGTGCGAGTGCACCGACCATGACCAGAACGAACGGCCCGATGGAGCGATAGATGTCTTGGATCGAAATTTCAGGCGGGGCCATTGCCCGCATCAAAAACAGGTTATAGCCAAAGGGCGGCGTCATATAAGCGATCTGACAGGTTATCGTATAAAGGATCCCATACCAAACAAGATCGAAGCCAAGCGCGCCGACCAGCGGCACATAAAGCGGGGCGACAATGACTAGCATAGCAGTATCATCCAGAAACGTACCCATCAGAATAAAAGACAGTTGCATCAGGATGAGGATGAACCAAGGGGACAGGCCCAAACGATCGGTGAATAGGTTTTCAATAGCCTTGACCGCGCCCAGCCCGTCAAAAACTGCGCCAAAGGCGAGAGCCGCGAGGATGATCCACATGAACATACACGTGATACCCAGCGTGTTGCGCACGGAGTTCTCGAATACTACACGCGTCATTCGACCTTTGAATACAGCAGCCATAAAGGCTGCAAGGGCACCAATGGCAGAGCTTTCAACCAGCGACGTCCAGCCATTAACAAATGGCACCATCATAACCGCAAATATGCCCAGCGGCAAAAGACCTGCACTTAGTAGGCGCAGCTTTTCAGCCCGTGGAATGTTGCGTTCTTCAGCCGACAGGACCGGACCCAGCTCAGGGTTTTTCCAGCAGCGCACGGCAATATAAATAATGAACATTGCGGCCATCATCAGCCCGGGAATAACGCCCGCGAGCCATAGTTGGCCCACCGGTTGGCGCGCAATCATCGCGTAAAGCACCAGCACCACAGAGGGTGGTACCAAGATCCCAAGACTGGACCCCGCCTGTATGACCCCAGTCACCATGCGTTTGTCGTACCCCCGCTTAAGCAGTTCGGGTAGCGCGATGGTGGCACCGATTGCCATGCCCGCAACGCTAAGCCCGTTCATTGCAGAAATTAGTACCATCAACCCGATGGTTCCGATCGCAAGCCCACCTTGAAGGCCGCCCATCCAAACATGAAACATCTTATAAAGGTCGTCGGCAATCTTGCTTTCCGAAAGCACGTAGCCCATGAAAATGAACATCGGCAGGGTCAGCAGCGGATACCATTTCATCAACTTCATCGCGGCCGCGAACCCGATATCGAAACCTCCCCGATCTCCCCAAAGTACGAGGGACGCAACAACAGCGACAAAGCCGATGGCGCCAAAAACACGTTGCCCTGTGAGGAGCATGAGCATCATTGACGAAAACATCAGTGTGGCAATCAATTCATACGACATCAGATTTCTTCGCCCTTGAGCCGCAGCACATCTTTCAACAGCTCGGAAATGCATTGAAGCAGCATGAGGAAAATCCCGACGATCATCACGCCTTTTATGGGCCAAAGATAGGGACGCCATGCGCTTGATGATCGCTCCATGTGCCCGATCTCTTCCGCGCCAGTAATCAGGCCGCCGAAGAATGAAAACGGCTCGGTCCCCCAATAGCCGAAGGAATAGGCAGTTGAGCTGATCGCGCCATAAATCAGTACACAGAGGTAGAAAATGAGAAACAAGACCGTGACTAGGTCGACCCACGCCTTTTTACGGATCGTCCATTCTCCATAGAGCAAATCCATTCGCACATTTGAGCCAAGCTGGATCGAATATGGTCCGCCCAAAATATAATAGGCAACCAATGCGAACTGTGCCATTTCAAGCGTCCAAAGAGTCGGCGTGAAGAAGGTTTTGTTTACGGAGGAGATAAGTAATATGGCCATAATGACGAAAATTCCATACATTACCACGCGTCCGACGCGGTAATTCATGGCATCAATCGTCCGGATATAGCGGTGCATAAAGCCTGTCATTGCGCGTCTTTTGCGGACTGTAGTTGTTTCAAACTTTCCGACAGCCAATTGGCTACAACATTCGCCATAGCGCCTTGCTTTTGGGCTGTCTGAAT
>JBLHTS010000169.1:0-8329 GCA_047627695.1 Yoonia sp.
CATCATCAAGTCTTCGGCGCGCTGGTTCATCGGGAACATGATGACTTCGCGGATATTTGATGCATCTGCGAGCAACATCACGATCCGATCAATACCGGCGGCACAGCCACCGTGGGGCGGTGCGCCGTACTGGAACGCGTTGACCATACCGCCAAAGCGTTTGCGCACTTCGTCAGGGCCGTAACCTGCGATCTCGAACGCTTTGAACATGATCTCGGGACGGTGGTTCCGGATCGCACCGGACACCAGTTCGTATCCGTTACAGGCCAGATCATACTGGAATCCCAGCACGTTCAGTGGATTGCCTTCAAGGGCTGCCATGCCACCCTGCGGCATCGAAAACGGGTTGTGTTCAAAGTCGATCTTGCCGGTCTCTGCGTCTTGCTCGTAAATCGGGAAGTCCACGATCCATGCAAAGGCAAAGCGGTTCTTGTCTGTCAGGCCCAAGTCTTCGCCGATGACGTTGCGGGCTTTACCAGCCACACCTTCGAAGGCTTTGGGCTTGCCGCCCAAGAAGAACGCTGCATCGCCAAGGCCAAGGCCAAGTTGCTGGCGGATAGCCTCGGTCCGTTCGGGGCCGATGTTTTTTGCAAGCGGTCCAGCGGCTTCCATGCCACCTTCAACTTCGCCAGATTTCAGCTTGGTTTGGGCTTCTTTGACGGTAATGCCCTGTTCTTGCGCCACGGCATCTGCCGTCTTTTCGCGCCAGAAGATATATCCCATGCCCGGCAAACCCTCTTTCTGGGCAAAGGCATTCATGCGGTCACAGAATTTGCGTGACCCACCAGTGGGTGCAGGGATCGCGCGCACTTCGGTGCCTTCTTGCTCAAGCAGTTTGGCGAAAATCGCAAAACCGGAGCCTGCGAAATGCTCTGACACAACCTGCATTTTGATCGGGTTGCGTAGGTCAGGTTTGTCGCTACCATACCAAAGGGCGGCATCGCGGTAGCTGATCTGTTCCCATGTATGGTCGACGTTGCGGCCTTTGCCGAACTCTTCGAAAATTCCTGTGATCACGGGCTGGATGGTGTCGAACACATCCTGCTGTTCGACAAAGGACATCTCTAGGTCAAGCTGATAGAAATCCGTAGGCGAGCGGTCCGCGCGCGGGTCTTCGTCTCGGAAACACGGTGCGATCTGGAAATATTTGTCATAACCAGACACCATGATCAGCTGTTTGAACTGCTGCGGTGCTTGCGGCAGCGCATAAAACTTGCCCGGATGCAGACGCGACGGCACCAAGAAATCGCGCGCGCCTTCTGGGCTGGACGCGGTGATAATCGGCGTCTGGTATTCGCGAAAACCCTTGTCCCACATGCGGCGGCGCATAGAGGCCACAACATCGGAACGCAGTTTCATGTTGCCCTGCATCGCCTCGCGGCGCAGGTCGAGGTAACGATATTTCAGGCGGGTTTCCTCAGGATATTCCTGATCGCCGAACACCATCAACGGTAGTTCTTTAGACGCGCCCAAAACCTCGATCGATCGCACGAAAACTTCGACTTCACCCGTTGGAAGTTTGGCATTCACCAACTCGGGATCGCGCGCCTTCACTTCGCCGTCGATGCGGATACACCATTCAGACCGGACCTTTTCAACGTCGGCAAAGGCCGCAGAGTCTGGGTCACACAAGATCTGCGTAATGCCGTAGTGATCGCGCAAATCGATGAAAAGGATGCCACCATGATCACGCACACGATTGACCCAGCCAGAAAGGCGTACAGTTTCGCCAACATTTGCGGCGGTAAGGGCGGCACAGGTGTGGCTGCGATAAGCATGCATAGGTCTAGTCCTCAAAGGCGTCATTATATCGGCCCGATACACCCCTTTGCTCCGTCGAAGTCAACCATTCGCTTGTTGAGAGCATAAATACCCCCGCCGGATGCATCAGATTTCCTGCATTTTGGTCAAAACAGGTCTGAAACAGACCCGCACCTGCACTTTCCAGCCAAGCCCGCCGCTCTATCGCGCCATCTCCTCTTGCACCCGCGGACACCATCCCTATAACGCAGAACAATTTGCACATCAGGGGGCCAAAGACATGCCAAAGCGTACCGACATCAAGTCGATCATGATTATCGGCGCAGGCCCTATTATTATCGGTCAGGCATGCGAATTTGACTACTCTGGCGCTCAAGCCTGTAAGGCCCTGCGCGAAGAAGGTTATCGCGTCATCTTGGTCAATTCTAACCCGGCTACGATTATGACAGATCCCGGTCTGGCAGATGCGACCTACATCGAACCCATCACCCCCGAGATTGTCGCCAAAATTATTGAAAAAGAACGCCCCGACGCCTTGTTGCCCACGATGGGCGGCCAAACCGGTTTGAACACGTCGCTGGCACTTGCCGACATGGGCGTGCTGGAAAAGTACGGCGTCGAATTGATCGGCGCCAAGCGTGAAGCCATCGAAATGGCGGAAGATCGCAAATTGTTCCGCGAAGCAATGGACCGCCTCGGGATCGAAAACCCTAAAGCGACGATCATTACCGCCCCCGAAGTTGACGGAAAGCGGGACATCAAAGCAGGTGTACAACTCGCGATCGACGCGATCGAATATGTTGGATTGCCTGCGATTATCCGCCCTGCCTTTACCCTTGGCGGAACTGGCGGTGGTGTGGCTTACAATCGTGAAGAATACGAACATTACTGCCGCACAGGTATGGATGCGTCGCCCGTTGGTCAGATCCTCGTGGATGAATCCCTGCTCGGCTGGAAAGAGTTCGAGATGGAAGTCGTACGCGACAAGGCCGACAATGCGATCATCGTTTGTGCAATCGAAAACGTGGACCCGATGGGCGTGCATACCGGCGACAGCATCACTGTTGCGCCCGCGCTGACACTGACCGACAAAGAATACCAGATCATGCGCACGCTAAGCATCAATGTGCTGCGTGAAATCGGCGTGGAAACCGGCGGATCAAACGTGCAGTGGGCCGTGAACCCCGAAGATGGCCGCATGGTCGTGATCGAAATGAACCCCCGCGTGTCCCGTTCTTCCGCTTTGGCGTCCAAGGCCACAGGTTTCCCAATTGCCAAGATCGCAGCCAAACTGGCCGTGGGCTATACGCTAGACGAATTGGACAATGACATCACCGGTGTCACGCCCGCATCCTTTGAGCCGACGATCGACTACATTGTCACCAAAATTCCGCGTTTCGCCTTCGAGAAATTTGCAGGCTCAGAGCCTTACCTGACGACGGCCATGAAATCGGTCGGCGAAGTGATGGCAGTTGGCCGCACGATCCACGAATCCATGCAAAAGGCACTGGCGTCGATGGAAACCGGCCTGACCGGCTTTGATGACATCAAAATTCCAGGTGCGCCCGACACAGCCGCAATCACCAAAGCACTGGCCAAACAGACCCCTGACCGCATCCGCGTCATCGCCCAAGCCATGCGCCACGGGATGTCCGATCCAGACATCTATGCGGTCACTAAGTATGACCCATGGTTCCTTGCCCGTATCCGCGAAATCATTGAAGCCGAGGCCGAATTGATCAAAAACGGCCTGCCCGTGACTGAAAAAGGCTTGCGCGACATCAAGATGATGGGCTTCACCGACGCCCGCCTTGGTAAATTGACCGGCCGCAGCGAAGACCAAGTGCGCCGTGCGCGCCGCAATCTTGGTGTGAACGCCGTTTTTAAACGGATCGACACCTGTGGCGCGGAATTCGAAGCGCAGACGCCTTATATGTATTCCACCTACGAAAGCCCTGTGATGGGCGAAGTCGAATGCGAGGCGCGTCCCTCTGATCGCAAAAAGGTCGTCATTCTTGGTGGTGGTCCAAACCGGATCGGCCAAGGGATCGAATTTGACTACTGCTGCTGTCACGCCTGTTTCGCTCTGACCGAACAGGGTTACGAGACGATCATGATCAACTGTAACCCCGAAACGGTTTCGACAGATTATGACACCTCTGATCGCTTGTATTTCGAACCCTTGACGTTCGAACATGTGATGGAAATTCTGCGGGTCGAGCAGGAAAATGGCACATTACACGGTGTGATCGTCCAGTTCGGCGGGCAAACCCCGCTGAAGCTGGCAAATGCGCTGGAAAAAGAAGGCATCCCGATCTTGGGCACAACGCCTGATGCCATCGATCTGGCAGAGGACCGCGAGCGGTTCCAGCAACTTGTGCAGAAACTTGGTCTTAAGCAACCACACAACGGTATTGCCTCGACTGACAGAGAAGCCTTTGAAATTGCAAAGATAATCGGGTTTCCACTGGTGATCCGTCCGTCCTATGTCTTGGGCGGCCGCGCGATGGAAATCGTTCGCGATCAGGCCCAGCTAGAGCGTTATATCTCAGAGGCTGTGGTTGTTTCCGGTGACAGCCCTGTCCTGCTTGACAGCTATCTGTCAGGCGCCGTCGAAGTTGACGTGGATTGCCTGTCTGACGGCAAAAATACCCATGTCGCAGGCATCATGCAGCACATCGAAGAGGCTGGCGTCCATTCAGGCGACAGTGCCTGCTCGTTGCCGCCATATTCATTGTCTGCTGCGATGATCGCAGAAATCCGCGTCCAAACAGAGATGTTGGCAAAAGCACTGAACGTTGTGGGTCTGATGAACATCCAGTTCGCGATCAAGGACGAAACCGTCTACCTGATCGAAGTGAACCCGCGTGCATCCCGCACTGTCCCGTTTGTGGCCAAAGCAACTGATTCAGCAATCGCATCGATTGCCGCCCGCCTAATGGCAGGCGAGCCGCTTTCAAACTTCCCGCTGCGCGAACCCTACCCCCACGCAGATGACCCGATGACGGTCTTGCCAATGGGTGATGCCTTCACGCTGGCAGATCCACACACGCCTTGGTTCTCGGTCAAAGAGGCTGTGTTGCCTTTTGCCCGCTTCCCCGGTGTCGATACCATCCTTGGGCCGGAAATGCGGTCAACGGGTGAGGTAATGGGTTGGGATCGGTCTTTCCCACGTGCGTTCCTTAAGGCGCAAATGGGTGCTGGCACGATCCTGCCGCAAAGCGGGCTCGTGTTTATTTCGATCAAGGACGCAGACAAAACCGCAGATATGATTGAAGCGAGTCAGATCCTGCTAGATCTTGGCTTCAAGATCTTGGCGACGCGCGGGACAGCGGCTTGGTTGACTGAAAACAAGATTGATTGCGAAGTGGTGAACAAGTTCTACGAAGGTGGGCTGACAATTGTGGACCGCTTGAAAGACAAGCACATTGCGCTGGTGTTCAACACCACGGAAGGCACGCAGGCGGTCGATGACAGCAGAGAAATTCGTGCGGTCGCCCTTTACGGCAAGATCCCATATTTTACCACTGCTGCGGCTTCTCATGCGGCTGTTATGGCGATGCAGGCGCGTGAAGAAGGCGATTTGCAGGTTAGGTCTTTGCAAGGATAAAGCGCGAATGCGTTTTATGTCAGGTCTTGGGCGGCTTCGGCGCATCTTTTTCTGGCGTCGTCGTCTCGCCGTTCTGCACGTGTTCGGCCGAATGTCTGTCAGGCGTCACCTCTGACAAAACGGCCCTTTTGGATGAGGGGGCAAGCAGGATTTTCAACTGTGTATTTGACAGTTGCTGCGCTGCGGCGACCCGTCCATGATGCCGACAAGGAGACCGCTTATGTCAATCACTGCCAGCATCTACCATCTCACGCATTACAAGTACGACAGACCTGTCTTGCTTGGGCCGCAGTCGATCCGGCTTAGGCCCGCGCCCCATTCGCGCACACGCGTGATTTCGCATAGCTTGACTGTCTCGCCTTCGGCCCATTTTGTGAACCACCAGCAAGACCCCTACGGCAATTGGTTGGCGCGATTTGTGTTCCCTGAACCCGTGCAGGAATTCAAGATCGAGGTCGATCTGGTGGCGGATATGTCCGTCTACAACCCGTTTGATTTCTTTGTCGAAGATACGGCTAAAGACTTTCCATTCACCTACGACGATGACATCGCCCCTGACCTTAGCATCTATCTTCGCGCAGAGCCTGTTGGCCCACTGATGCAGAATTTCATGTGGTCGGTGCCGCGCGACAAGATGGTGACCATTGATTTTCTCGTGATGATGAACAGCCGTTTGGCGAACGAGATCAATTATGAAATCCGCATGGAACCGGGCGTACAGTCAGCCGAAGAAACGCTGGGACGTGCGGCGGGATCGTGTCGCGATACCAGCTGGCTTTTGGTGCAAGTGTTGCGCAACTTGGGCCTCGCGGCGCGGTTTGTCTCAGGGTATTTGATCCAGCTCAAGCCTGATTTGGTGGCGATTGACGGGCCTGCAGGGACGGATAAGGATTTCACCGATCTGCACGCGTGGGTCGAAGTCTATTTGCCCGGTGCGGGTTGGGTTGGTCTTGACCCGACGTCCGGTTTGTTAGCGGGCGAAAGCCACATCCCGCTTGCCGCAACCCCGCATTACCGTCACGCAGCGCCAATTTCTGGTTTGGCCAGTGCAGCTGATGTTGAATTTGCGTTTGACATGAAAGTCACCCGCACCGCAGAGCATCCGCGTATTACCAAACCGTTTTCTGACGATGCTTGGGATGCATTGAATGCTCTGGGCAAAAACGTCGACAAGCGCCTTGAGGCGGGTGATGTCCGACTGACGATGGGTGGCGAGCCGACATTCGTTTCGATTGATGACTTTGAAGGCGCAGAATGGAACTCTGACGCTGTTGGCCCGACAAAACGCGGTCTGGCAGATCAACTGATGCGCCGTTTGCAAGGCAAGTTTTCAACCGGTGGATTGCTGCACTACGGTCAGGGCAAATGGTACCCCGGAGAGACGCTGCCGCGGTGGACCTTTTCGCTCTATTGGCGCAAGGATGGTCAGCCGATCTGGAAAAATCCAGATCTACTTGCCCGTGAAGACACGCATGAAGACGTAGGCCCCGACGACGCACATGCTTTGTTGACGGCAATTGCTGACAGCTTGGACGTGCCGCAGAAAAACGTTTTGCCCGCATTTGAAGATCCCGCCGAATGGATCATCAAAGAGGGTAATCTGCCCGTCAATGTAAGCCCCGAGAATTCCAAACTGAAAGACCCCGAAGAACGCGCGCGCATCGCCAAGGTTTTTGAACGCGGTCTGAGCACGCCTGCGGGATATGTTTTGCCAGTCCAGCGTTGGCAGGCCCGTGCATCCAGCAGATGGATGTCAGAAGTCTGGGCATTGCGCCGTGGCAAAGTGTTTCTTGTGTCAGGTGACAGCCCAGTCGGGTACCGCTTGCCGCTTGGAACCTTGCCGCATATTCCCGAAAGCGACTACCCCTTCATCAACCCGCAAGACCCGACAGAGCCGCGTAACCCCTTGCCGCCGCTGGCGCCAGAAACCGAACAGGCCACACTAGATCAACCCGTCGCACATCGCACCGAAGGCACGGCTAGCCAAACGCAGGTTGAACAAACGCTGGGCGATCTTAGCGGCCGTGTGCGCACTGCAATTTCTGTCGAAGCCCGCGATGGACGTTTGTGTGTCTTTCTCCCGCCAGTCGAAAGGCTAGAGGATTATCTGGAACTGATCGCCGCAGTCGAAGCGGCTGCCAAATCCATCGGGCGCAAAGTCCTGATCGAAGGCTACACGCCACCCCATGACCCCCGCGTCGAAGTCATGCGGGTCGCCCCTGATCCGGGCGTGATTGAGGTGAACATCCATCCGGCTGCAAATTGGGCAGATTGCGTCAACACCACACAGACCGTCTATGAAGAGGCCCGCCAGTGCCGTTTGGGCGCTGACAAATTCATGACCGACGGCCGACATACTGGCACCGGCGGCGGCAACCATGTCGTTGTCGGCGGCGCGACGCCAGCCGATAGCCCGTTCCTGCGCCGTCCTGATCTGCTTAAAAGTTTGATCTTGTTCTGGCAGCGTCATCCCAGCCTGTCGTATCTGTTTGCGGGCACGTTTGTCGGCCCAACCAGCCAAGCTCCGCGCATCGACGAGGCCCGCCATGACGTCTTGTACGAACTTGAAATCGCGCTTGACCAGATTTGGCCACCGACTGATGGCACCACGCCTCCGCCTTGGCTGACCGATCGCTTGCTGCGCAATGCGCTAATTGATGTGACCGGAAACACCCACCGGACAGAGATTTGCATCGACAAACTTTTCTCGCCCGATGGGCCTACAGGGCGGCTGGGACTGGTCGAATTTCGTGGCTTCGAGATGCCACCCAACCCACGCATGAGCCTTGCGCAGCAGTTGCTGTTGCGCGCGATCATTGCAAGGTGTTGGGAAAGCCCGATCAGCGGAAACCTGACCCGCTGGGGCACGACCCTACACGACCGCTTTATGCTGCCTGCGTTTATCTGGGAGGACTTCCTAGAGGTTCTGGGCGATCTTCGTGTACATGACATGGACTT
>JBLHTS010000170.1:0-8236 GCA_047627695.1 Yoonia sp.
TGGCGACGGAAACTCTGCTCAAAGAAGGGCTCGACAACGTCTTTGCACGCCACACCCGCATTGCATCCGGTGTACGGGCTGCTGTTGAAGCTTGGGGGCTGGAGCTTTGCGCCGTTTCCCCTGATCTTTATTCAGACACCGTCAGTGCGATCAAGACACCCGAAGGATTTAACGCGACTGACATTGTATCACATGCCGCAGACAAATACGGCGTTGCCTTCGGCACAGGCCTTGGTGAAGTTGCGGGCAAAGTGTTCCGCATCGGCCACTTGGGCAGTATGACAGATGTGATGGCCCTATCTGGAATAGCGACTGCTGAAATGTGCATGGTTGATCTGGGGCTTGATATCAAACTCGGCTCTGGTGTTGCGGCAGCACAAGACTACTATCGCGGCAGTATATCTGTTCCACTCAAAGTCGTAGCGTAAATGAAGGACGGCCACGAAATGTATATCCCAACCTACCAAGACGTGATCAAAGCGCACGAACGGATCAAACCCTACATCCACCGCACACCGGTTTTGACGTCCACCTACCTCGATGAACTGACCGGAGCAGAGCTGTTCTTCAAATGCGAAAACTTCCAAAAGGCTGGCGCGTTCAAGGTACGTGGCGCATCCAACGCAGTCTTTGGCCTGTCTGACGAAGCAGCCGCAAAGGGCGTTTGCACACATTCATCCGGCAATCACGCACTATCGCTGTCTTACGCAGCAGGCCGCAGGGGCATCCCATGTCACGTCGTGATGCCGCGCACTGCGCCGCAAGCAAAGAAAGATGCGGTCAAAGGCTATGGCGGGATCATCACAGAATGCGAACCCTCCACAACGTCCCGCGAAGCTGTCTTTGCTGGTGTTCAGGCTGAAACAGGCGGGGATTTCGTACACCCTTATAATGACCCAAGGGTTATCGCGGGTCAGGGCACTTGCAGCAAAGAGCTGATGGAGCAGATGCAAGAAGACTACGGGCATGGCCTTGATATGGTTGTCGCCCCTATCGGCGGCGGTGGCATGATTTCGGGTACTTGCCTGACATTGTCCAACATCGCCCCTGACGTGCAAATCATTGCGTCCGAGCCCGAACAGGCCGATGATGCGTATCGCAGCTTTAAGGCCGGTCACATCATCGCCGATGATGCGCCTGTCACCGTTGCCGACGGCCTCAAGGTCCCGCTTAAAGATCTGACGTGGCATTTCGTCAGCAACCATGTCACCGAGATCTTCACTGCCTCCGAGCAAGAGATCATCGATGCGATGAAGCTGACGTGGCAACGCATGAAGATTGTGATGGAACCTAGCTGCGCTGTGCCGCTGGCCACTATCATCAAGAACCGTGAATTTTTTAAAAGCAAACGCGTTGGCGTCGTCATAACAGGCGGTAACGTAGACCTCGACAAACTACCTTGGATGCAAGGTTAAAGGAGCGAAGACCATGAGCGATATGAGCAATCTCAAAGACCTCGAAGTCGGCTACGACGTCCCTGCCCTGCCGGGTATGGACGAGGCGGACATCGCGACACCGTGCCTTGTGCTGGATCTGGACGCGCTAGAGCGGAACATCAAAAAGATGGGCGATTTCGCCAAATCCCACGGCATGCGTCACCGCGTGCACGGCAAGATGCATAAATCTGTCGACGTGGCCCTGCTGCAAGAAAAGCTTGGCGGATCAGTCGGCGTTTGTTGCCAAAAAGTATCCGAAGCCGAAGTGTTCGCCCGCGGCGGCATCAAGGACGTACTGGTGTCCAACCAAGTGCGCCAGCCAGAGAAAATCGACCGCCTTGCCCGCCTGCCAAAGCTCGGCGCTCGCGCCATCTGTTGTGTTGATGATATCGACAACGTCGCTGATCTGTCTGCTGCTGCGATGAAGCACGGCACACAAATCGAATGCCTTGTTGAAATCGACGTAGGTGCGGGCCGTTGTGGCGTGCAATTCGGTCAGCCAGTTGTTGACCTTGCGATTGCGATCGACGGTGCAGAGGGTTTGAAGTTCGCAGGCATTCAGGCCTACCAAGGTGCGATGCAGCACATGGACTCGTATGAAGACCGTCAGGGCAAAACCGCAATCGCAATCGAGCAAGTGCGTGAAAGCGTTGCGATGCTGAAAGCCGCAGGGCTTGAGTGTGACATCGTTGGCGGTGGCGGCACCGGTTCGTATTACTTTGAAAGCGCGTCGAACGTGTTCAACGAATTGCAGTGTGGGTCGTATGCCTTCATGGACGCCGATTATGGTCGTATTTTGGACAAAGATGGCAAACGTATCGACCAAGGCGAGTGGGAGAACGCTTTGTTCATCCTGACGTCGGTTATGAGCCACGCAAAGGCCGATAAAGCCATCGTTGATGCCGGCCTCAAGGCGCAGTCAGTCGATAGTGGTCTGCCAACGATTTATGGCCGCACGGATGTTGAATATGTCAAATGTTCAGACGAACACGGCGTTGTTGCCGACCCGAATAGCGTGTTGAAGGTCAATGACAAGCTCAAGCTGGTTCCCGGTCACTGTGACCCGACTTGCAACGTGCATGACTGGTACGTCGGTGTGCGCAACGGCAAGGTCGAAACACTGTGGCCCGTATCTGCACGCGGTAAAGCGTACTAAGTTTCGGACCCTCCAGGGAAAGTTTACTTAGGAAAAAGAAGTAGGGTCGGTCGTTAAGACCGGCCCGTTTTGCAAGGAAACTACGATGATTATTGTCCCGGAAAAAGAGATTGCAGGTCTGCTGACCCGCGCCGATGCGTTTACCGCGGTCGAGCAAGTCTTCGCCGCAATGTCCAAAGGCGACGCCTACAACTTCCCCGTCATCCGCGAAGCGATTGGTTATGAAGACGCGCTTTATGGTTTCAAAGGCGGATTTGACAAAACAGGCATGGCGCTAGGTTTAAAAGCCGGTGGGTACTGGCCGAACAACCTTGAAAAACATGGGGTGATCAACCACCAGTCTACAGTTTTCCTGTTTGATCCTGATACCGGCATGGTCAGCGCAATGGTCGGTGGCAACTTGCTGACGGCACTACGCACTGCTGCGGCATCATCCGTTTCAATCAAGCATTTGGCCCGCAAAGAAGCGAAGGTAATGGGCATGGTTGGCGCAGGCCATCAGGCCACATTCCAGTTACGCGCGGCCCTTGAACAGCGTGAGTTTGAGAAAGTCATTGGCTGGAACTATCACCCTGAAATGCTGCCCAACATTGAGAAGATTGCGAACGAGGCGGGTGTGCCTTTCGAGGCGGTTGAGCTTGAAGGCATGGTAGAGGCTGATGTTGTAATCTCAATCACGTCAACCTTTGCACCCACAGTCATGGCCAAGCATATCAGCCCGGGCACGCATATCGCCTGCATGGGCACTGACACGAAAGGCAAGCAAGAGCTTGAAACTGCGCTTCTTGCGCAGTCCACCGTGTTCACCGACGAAGTCGCGCAATCCATTAGCATCGGCGAGGCGCAGCATGCCATTGCCGCAGGTCTGATCCTGCAAAGCGACGTCAATGAACTGGGCGCGGTCATCAATGGCACGCATCCGGGACGCGCTTCGGACGATGAGATCACGTTGTTCGATGGCACGGGCGTCGGCCTGCAGGACCTTGCGGTTGCAGCAAGCATCGTCAAACTGGCGATTGAGCAAGGCATCGCAATCGAAGTCGACGTTTAAGAAAAAGAGCCCCCAAAGCTTAGCAAAGGGGGTTAATTCTTGACCAACTATACCGCAGCGGCTCTGATCGCGCGGATATTCTCGCCATATGGTGCGGGATTACTGACCGATCCGCCACGGAACACCGCAGAGCCTGCCACAAGCACGTCCGCACCGGCCGCCGCAACTAAGGGCGCAGTTGCCGGATCAACACCGCCATCAATCTCAATGTGGATTGGGCGATCACCGATCATGGCACGCAAAGTGCGCACCTTCTCGACTTGACTGTGAATAAATTTTTGCCCACCGAAACCTGGGTTCACGGTCATCACGCAAACCAAGTCAACCATATCAAGCAATGTCTCGATCAACAACGCTGGCGTTCCGGGGTTCAGCGCGACACCCGCCTTTGCACCAGCCCCACGGATCGCTTGCAGCGTGCGGTGGATATGCGGGCCTGCCTCGACGTGTGCAGTGATGATGTCTGCACCAGCTTCGGCAAAACCCTCGATGTACTGATCAACAGGCGCGATCATCAAATGCACATCCATGATACCTTTGATGTGGGGGCGGATCGCGGCACAGGTCGCAGGACCAAAGGTGATATTGGGGACAAAGTGCCCGTCCATAACGTCGACATGCACCCAATCGGCACCTTGCGCTTCGATGGCTTCACACTCAGCCCCGAAATTAGCAAAGTCAGCGGATAGAATAGACGGGGCGATTTTGATGGAACGATCAAAAGTCATGGCATACCTCATGCGATTTGTTGGCCACGCGATATCCTGACACGCGGCGATTGTCACGGGGATGATACATTTTCATGCTGCACCGCAGCAAATTAGATGCTACGTTGACGTAATGACACAAATTCTTCGCCACCAAGACATTCTACGTACAGGCGCCCAGTCGCATCTGACGCGGGCGACGCTGACGGCCGCGCGGCCGCGCGCGCTGCATGGGCATGATTTCTACGAACTGTTCTGGGTTCAAAACGGCAAAGTGCGCCACCATCTTGACGGCAAAACCGTCACTTTGTCCGAGGGCGACGTTGTGTTCATCCAACCCAGTCAAACCCACGCTCTGCAAGGGCGCGGAGAACACGCTTTGGTGGTTTCGATCTGCTTTCATCCCCAAACCATCAAGGCACTGGCCAAAAGACATCCCAGCGTTGACGGCCACCTCTTTTGGTCCACAAAAGGCCCTGTGCAAACCCACCGTGACATTCGCCAGCTTGCCTCCCTAAACCATGCTGCCGTCCAATTAGAGCGCGGCTTGGGCGATACACTTTCAGCCGAGGCGTTCTTGCTGCCGCTCTGCGCTGACCTCACCGCTGAAGCCTTTGGCGCAGACGTTCCCGCTTGGCTAGCGCAAGCCTGCATCGCGGCAAATGACCCTACGGTGTTTCGCGATGGTTCTGCCGGATTGGTGGCGCGAGCTGGCAAGGCGCATCCGCATGTCAGCCGGATGATGCGCAAATACCTTGGGCAAACACCTTCGGATTACGTGAACACTATTCGCATGACCCATGCCGCCCGTGCGCTGACCACTGACAGCGATGCGATCAGCGAAATCGCGGCTGCGTGTGGGATTCCGAACATGTCGCATTTTCATAAACTGTTCCGTGCCGCCTATGGCGTCACCCCTCTACAATACCGGCAAAAGTTGCAGCGCGACGTGGTTCAGCCCAACTGACGCAAGGTCGCAGGTAGTCAGCTACGCAGTCCATCTAAAATAATTTGACCATTTGGACAAAACTTGCCAAGACAAAGCCAAAGTGCGACCCTTATCAGGTACCGCAGGAGGCTCCCTTGCAAACCACACAATCCCCTACGCTGACAACGCAGCAACTGCCGCAAGTTCACGAACCCCGCAACGTAGGCATGCCGCTTGACCTTGATTGGGTCATGGCGGTGCAAGCCAATACCTCTGCGATTGAACGGCGGGCACAAACCTTGCCCGGACGGCGCAGCGTTAAGAAAGATTACCAAGCCGCATGGCTTTGCAAAGCCGTCAGCCTGATGGACCTCACAACGCTGTCCGGCGACGATAGCGAGGGCCGCGTGCGGCGTTTATGCGCCAAGGCACGCCAGCCAGTTTCGCAACATATTCTTGAAGCGCTCGGCATGGAGGGACTGACCACAGGCGCGGTCTGCGTCTACCACGATATGGTCGCAACTGCGGTTGATGCGTTGCAAGGCACGAACATTCCTGTGGCCGCTGTTTCAACCGGATTTCCGGCGGGCCTGTCTCCTTTCCACCTGCGTATCGCCGAAATCGGCGAAAGCGTGGCTGCAGGCGCGCAGGAAATCGACATCGTGATTAGCCGCCGCCATGTACTGACAGGCAACTGGTACGCGCTTTACAATGAAATGCGCGAAATGCGGGCCGCTTGCGGTGACGCACACGTCAAAGCGATCCTTGCCACAGGCGAGCTTGGCACATTGCGCAACGTGGCCCGCGCATCACTGGTTTGCATGATGGCTGGCGCTGATTTCATCAAGACATCAACCGGCAAAGAACCAGTGAACGCCACACTGCCCGTCACCCTGACAATGATCCGCGCAATCCGTGACTATCAAGACCGCACGGGCGTCAAAGTCGGTTACAAACCTGCAGGCGGAATTTCCAAAGCCAAAGACGCGCTGGTTTACCTTAGCATGATCAAAGACGAACTTGGCGACCGTTGGCTGCAGCCCGACCTTTTCCGCTTTGGCGCCTCCAGCTTGCTGGGCGATATTGAGCGGCAACTCGAACATCACGTCACGGGGGCTTATTCGGCCCAGTGGCGGCACGCGATTGGATAAGCCATGACCATCAAAGAAATATTCGACGCCATGGACTACGGCCCTGCCCCCGAAAGCAGCGCAGAGGCATTAGCTTGGCTGTCAGACAACGGCGGCATCGCAGGCCATTATATCAACGGCAAATGGGGCGCACTGCGCGATGATTTCGCCACGACCAACCCTGCAACTGGCGTCAAGCTGGCAGGCGTCACCAAAGGCACCGCCGAAGAGGTCGCGCTGGCCGTCGCTGCCGCGCGCAAGGCGCAACCCGCTTGGGCGAAATCCGGCCATAAACGTGCCCGCGTTCTTTATGCAATCGCGCGGCTGATGCAAAAACACAGCCGCTTGCTAGCCGTGATAGAAACGCTTGATAACGGCAAACCGATCCGCGAGTCCCGCGATATCGATATTCCTTTGGCGATCCGGCATTTCTATCATCACGCAGGCTATGCCCAACTGATGAAAGCCGAGCTGCCCGAGCGCGAAGCGCTGGGTGTTTGCGGACAGATCATCCCGTGGAACTTTCCGCTGCTGATGCTGGCATGGAAAATCGCGCCCGCCTTGGCGATGGGCAATACGGTTGTCTTGAAGCCCGCCGAATACACGCCACTCACTGCGATGGTTTTTGCTGACATCTGCACCCAAGCAGGCGTGCCTGCCGGTGTCGTCAACATCATCACGGGTGACGGTGAAACAGGGGCCGCATTAGTCGACGCTGACGTCGACAAAATCGCCTTCACTGGCTCAACCGAAGTTGGCCGCAAAATCCGCGAAGCTACAGCAGGCAGTGGCAAGGCTCTGTCCCTCGAACTGGGCGGTAAATCCCCCTACATCGTATTCGAGGACGCCGATATCGATTCAGCCATCGAAGGACTGGTGGACGCAATCTGGTTCAACCAAGGCCAAGTTTGCTGCGCCGGTTCGCGCCTGCTGGTCCAAGAAGGGATCGCAGATAAGTTTTACACCAAGCTTAAATCCCGCATGGACGGGCTGCGTATTGGTGATCCGTTGGACAAATGCATCGACGTGGGCGCAATCGTAGACCCTGTGCAACTGGCACAGATTACCAAAATGGTGGACGCGAATACCGAAGGCGAAATGTATCAAACCAAAGCACCCGAAGGTTGCTTTTACCCGCCAACATTGATCACTGGCCTGTCACCCGCATCGACCTTGATGCAGGAAGAAATCTTTGGCCCCGTGCTTGTTGCCACAACGTTCCGGACACCTTCCGAGGCGGTCGAGATTGCCAATAACACGCGCTATGGATTGGCCGCATCAGTCTGGTCGGAAAACATCAATCTGGCCTTGGATATTGCCCCCAAGCTGGTCGCGGGCATTGTCTGGATCAACGGCACAAACATGATGGACGCCGCAGCAGGCTTTGGCGGCGTGCGCGAAAGCGGCTTTGGTCGCGAAGGTGGTTGGGAAGGTCTTGCAGGCTACACAAAGCCGAAAGGCACGAACAAACTGCTTGAGAAGATCGAAGCCTTCACCACCCAAGACGGCCATCCGGCCGATCCATTGGACCGAACAGCGAAGCTGTATATCGGCGGCAAACAAGCACGCCCTGATGGCGGCTATTCCAATCCAGTCTATAGCCCGCGCGGCAAACTGTTAGGACACACGTCTGTCGCCAACCGTAAAGACATCCGCAACGCGGTCGAAGCATGCAATGCAGCCAAAGGCTGGTCCAAGACTACAGGGCATCTGCGCGCGCAAATCCTTTATTACATCGCCGAAAACCTGTCGGCGCGGACTGACGAATTCGCGACCCGCGTCAACAACATGACCGGCAAACGATCAGGCGCAAACGAAGTTGAAACCG
>JBLHTS010000171.1:0-8226 GCA_047627695.1 Yoonia sp.
GGCCTCGTAAAAACGACTCTGTCGCATGTGTTTGCTCCTTCGACGGTTGAGCAAACTCTACATTAAAGTGAGGGAAGTTTCGGGGGGCAGGTCAGGACTGATCAACAAACCGGAGATATCAAATGTTCAGACAGATTATTGTTGCTCTTGACGGGTCAGAAAAATCTAAGAAAGCGGCCCGTGTTGGGTTCGACCTCGCAAAACTTTATTCAGGCACGGTAACGCTGGTGCATGTGCCGCACGGAGAAACCGCCGCCTTTGTCGTTGGTGCCGTATCCGGCTATCACGCGGCGATTACTAAACCGTCGTTTGAAGAGATCGAAAAGGCGGGTCAACACGTCCTCGACGAGGCCCTGATCATTGCGGCAGATGTCGGCTTTGAGGCGGTTAAGACACATATGCCGCATGGCGATGCGGCCACCGAAGTTCTGCTCCACGCCGATGAAATTGAAGCGGATTTGATCGTGACGGGGCGGCGTGGGCTTAGCGCGATTTTCAGTGTGGTTTTGGGCAGCACGACCCAGCGGATTAATCACCTTGCCAAATGCGCGTGCCTTTCCGTCGTTTAGTCGCGGGCGTTGATGTTACCACGCGGCCCTGCCAAATGGGGCCGCTTTTTAGTGTTTTGCTGCTGCTTTCTGCTCATGTTCAGCGACACCATTGTCGTTCAGAAATTCTGTTAAATCTGCCAGAGTGATGACACCAAACAGTTGGTGGTCCGAAACAACCAAGAACTTACGACGTCCGGCCTGTTGGATCATTTTCAGGAGTTCGGCGACTGGTAGTTCTGGCGTAACCATCACACTTTGATCCAAGCCTACAAAGACATCACCAACGCGCGTATTGACCCAGTTTTCACGGTCAATACCCGATAGAACGGACCGGTCGATGTGCCCAAGAAGGATGTTTCCTTCGACCACTGGGACGAAATTTACACCGTGACGTAGCATGATCTGATTGACGAACTCCGATAGGGTCATGTCTGGTCCAACAGTGATAGGATCGCGCTCCATCAGGGCATTCACTGTCTTGTCCTCAAGTACCGTGCGAGCGAGTTGTGTGGCGTAACTGGCGCGCGCTGCGATCAAAACAAACCCGCCGATCATCAACTGCCAAAGGCCTGCAACGAATGCCCCTTGGAACAACGCCAAAACCCCGAGTGCCATCAGGAAGTAGCCGAAAAACGTTCCCGACCTCGCTGCCGTTCGGGTCGCGGCGAGCATATCCTCATTGTGGTACCACAGATAGGCCCGCAGCACCCGCCCACCATCCAGCGGAAAGGCTGGTATCATGTTGAACATTGCGAGCACCAGATTGACCAAAGCCAGATAAGAGATCACTTCTGTAAGGGTTTGAGAGCTAGAGACCAGCCAAGCCGCTTGTGCGAAAGCCCAACAAACAAAGGCCAGAAACAGCGAAATAACAGGGCCCGCAAGCGCAATCCAGAACTCGTCGCGAGCCGATGATGGTTCCTCCCCGAGCTCGGCCATCCCGCCAAAGATGAATAATGTGATGCTTTCGATTGGAACGCCCAAGTGTTGTGCGACGACTGAATGTGCCAATTCATGCAACAACAGGGACGCAAACAATCCGAACATCCCGACCAACGCCATCACCAGATACGTGGCGCTGGAAACATCGGGTAGAACGTCAGGGAAATATTGTTGCGACAGGCTCCAGGTCACCAATGCCGCGATGATCAGCCAGCTGGGGTCGACCTTGACTTCAAAACCTTTGAGGGAAAAGAGTTTTACGGCATTTGAGAACATGGTTGGCTCCGCATTTGCCATAAGCCTAACGACATCTTGCGGTCGTCAATTGATATCGCTCAAATGGGCAGATCAAGGATGGAAAAGGCCCCCGACAAAGTACGCCAGAAGTGCCGCCACGCCGCCTATCAACAATGTCTCAGCGCCAGAACGCCACCATTTGGCAAGTGACCAATGGCTTTTGGCGGCACCAATTAGGAAAAAGGTCAGGAGGGTCGCAAAAATTGACGTGACAAAGGCATTCTGAAGGTCAAACAGAAAGGGGATCAGTGGCACCGAACCGGCAATCAAAAAGGCTGCGAAAGTAGCCAAAGCTGCGCGCAACGGTTCTGGGTCATCACGCGCCAATCCGTATTCGTCCGTCAGCATCAAGCCGATCCAATTTTCGCGGCTTTGTGAGATTTACTGGTCGCCTGATCGAGCACGGCACCGGACAGGCCCCGCATTTGCAAAATCTGTCGCAGTTCTTCCAACTCACCCTCTGGGTGTTGCGCGATATGGCGTTCTTCGGTCTGAATGATGCGCTTGCGGTCATCTAACTCAGCCTTGGTGCCAGAATAATTGCTGGCCGCCATCGAAAACCCATCCGCCAAGATATTGGCCAGCCCAAGCGCCACAATGATGCTATGGGGCAGTCCCGCACCTTCCACCCCGGCGACAATCGCAAAGGTGGTCACTGCCCCGTCGATCCCGCCATAGATCATGTCTTTGAGGTTGCTGTTTTGTTGGCCTGCCGACAGGCGGGCGGCGATTTCATCGCGGCCGTGTCCGTGTTTTCGTGTCATGCGCGCAGTATCGTGGATAATAGCCTAACATTGATTGAGGCATGTCAACGAGGGCACGCTCTTGTTCGTTAGACCGCAAGGATGCAGATCCCAGCCACATCCCTGATCCAAAGCTTGGCGTTTTTTACGCTAAGCGCTGCATGTGTTTGGGTGGCAGGGGCGCGACTGGCCTATTTGGCAGATGCTTTGGCGGATCGGTTCAAACTCGCGAAATCGCTGGTGGGTCTGTTGCTTTTGTCCTTGGCTACCTCGCTGCCGGAGGTCGCCACAACACTGACGGCTGCCATCCAGCAATCGCGTGATCTGGTACTCAACAACTTGTTTGGCGGCATTGCGTTGCAGACGGCGATCTTGGCGATGGCGGATTTTTGGGCACGCGGCCCGATTACAAATTACCCCCGCAAGGCAAACCACGCACTTGAGGCGACCTTGTTGGTGTTGCTGTTGTCTGTGACGCTTGTCATCACCAATCTGGGCGAGACATTTGTGTTTGCTGGTGTAGGCGTTGGCAGCATTTGCATCGCAGTAATCTACGTCGGAGCGATCTGGTTGTTGCGCCGTTATGATGACAGCAGTGATTGGGTGCCCATTGATTTGCCCGACCCTGATCCTCTTGCCTTTCCGGCACCCACGGGTTTGGCGCATGCGGGCAATACCAGTTTGATTTGGCAGGCCATTGCGTCCTGCGCAGCCATTTTGATCTTTGGTTTGTTCCTTGTCTTGTTTGCCGATCGCATTGCAGACCAATCGGGCCTTGGCACCGGGTTTATTGGCGTCACATTGCTGGCCGCGGCCACATCATTGCCGGAACTGAGCACAAGCATCGCAGCTGTGCGCATCGGTGCCTATACGATGGCGATCTCGAACATCTTTGGCAGTAACCTGATCATGCTAGTGCTGATTTTCCCCGCCGATATTCTGTTTCGCGCAGGCCCGATTTTGCAAAATACGTCGCGCATGGTTAGCCTTACATTGGGATTTGGATTGACCGTGACAGCGATTTATCTGATCGGGCTGATTGTGAGACGCAAACCACGCATAGGCGTGTTCGGACTGGATTCAATCCTTGTTTTGCTGACGTTTTTGGCCAGCCTTGCGGCATACTATTATGTACGCTGAAGATTCAGGCTCACTGCCTTTAGCAGCTCAGGCACCACCAGAATAGGGAGGGCAAAGATGCCGATCAGAGTCCATTCATCGACCCCTATGGGCACTGTATGCAAAAGGACCTGCAGTGGTGGCCAGTAAACGGCCAGCCCTTGTGCGCACAGTGTCACTGTAAGTGCCAACAAAAGAAACGGATTGCTGAACCAGCCAATGCGCCAACCCGGCAAGCGCAAGGAGCGAAAAGCAAAGACGCTGACTTTTTCGAACACCACCATCGCCGTGAATGCGGTTGTTCGGGCCAGTTCGACACCGATTTCCATCAGTTCAAAGAAGATCCAAAGGCTCGATAGGCCTGTATATGTCCCCAGCACAATGATGGTCGCTATGCCGCTCGTGCCCAGTATCGGCGTGTCTTTGCGACGCGGTTTTTGACGCATCTGGTCAGGTTCAGATTTCTCCAGCCCCAAGGCAACCGCCGTGACACCGTCGGTCACAAGGTTCATCCACAAAATCTGGGTCGCAAGGAAAACCAGCGGGCCGCCAATGGCGATGTTCACCACCAATGCGATGACTTCGCCCGCGTTTGAAGACAACAAATAGCGCACAAATTTCTGAACATTGGCGAACTGGCGTCGCCCTTCTCCGATGGCCCGCACGATGGTCGCAAAATTGTCGTCGAGCAGCACCAAATCAGAAGCATCGCGCGCCACATCTGTGCCCCTGATCCCCATCGACACGCCGATGTCCGCTTGTTTCAGGGCAGGGGCATCGTTGACCCCGTCACCCGTCATTGCAACAATCTGTCCCTGCGATTGAAGGCTTGAGACGATGCGCATTTTTTGTTCAGGTTTAGTGCGCGCAAACAGGACGTCGCCCTTTAACAGATCGCTAAGGGCTGCATCATCCAAGCCGTCCAGATCAGTTCCGGTCAGATGCTGCGTTACATTCAAAGACAACTGATCCGCGATTGCGCCTGCGGTGATTGGGCTGTCACCTGTGATCATGACAACCTTGATCCCCGCCGCACGGGCCAGGGCGATGGCATCGCGCACCTCTGACCTTGGGGGGTCGATCAGCCCAACCAGACCAAGGAATATCAAGTGGTCCTCTATGATCTGTTGATCAGCGGCGGGGCGGCGGGCAAACCCAATGACGCGCAATCCTTTTTCCGCAAGTTGGCTGTAGGCTTGAAGGATCATCTCATGGTCCGCTGGTAACAGCGCGCGCGCACCGTTTTGCTTCATGACCTGAGTGCAAACCTCAAGCACTTGTTCAGGCGCGCCCTTGGTCAACACCGATGTCTCTGTTTCAGATTGATACAGCACAGACATCCGTTTGCGCGCGCTGTTGAATGGAATTTCTGCCAGTAAGCCGCGTTCACTTGGCAGATCACACCAACCTTTGTAGGCAAGCGTAATCAACGCCCCTTCGGTTGGGGCACCCACCATCTGCCAGCCTTCACCATCGCGGTGCAATCGCGCATGACTGCAATAAAGGCCAGCCTGCAATAGCGCCGCCAGCACAGAATCGTCTGCTGCGCGCAGGCGTTTACCATCAACCTCAATGTGCCCAGCAGGATCGTAGCCTGTGCCGGTCACATCATAGGCGCGATCCATGGTCCAGACCTGTGTTGCGGTCATCTTATTCTCAGTCAGCGTCCCCGTCTTATCCGTACAAATAACCGAAGCCGCGCCCAGCGTTTCGACGGCTTGTAAGCGGCGTGCTAAAGTATTCTGTCGCACCATCGCCGTAGCCCCTAGCGCAAGTGTGATCGTTACAACTGCGGGCAATCCTTCGGGCACCATTGCGACAGACAAAGACAACCCTGTCATCACGGCGTTGTTGCAGGGATCGCCAAGTACCGCTCTGCTGAGCAGGTGCGCAGGCGGATCATTACACCATTTCATGAGAGAATGCCGCGCTACAAAGAGTATATGATTGGCGGGAACATCGATGATATGGTGGCATACATCATGTCCCTCGAAAAGTAAGATTCGGGTTTGGTTGATGCCGCTGGAAAGCGGCCATTTGATCGCTGTGAGAACAGACCCAGACGTGTAATTGTCATTCGCTGGACTGACCAAGGTAGGCAAATCGATAGGCCAATGCGACGCCACCCGCGCCGCCGACGATATTCCCCAAGGTGACCCAAATCAGGTTTGTCACAGCATCACCCATGGTAACGCCCGAACCGGACATCCAGCCTTGAGGAAAGAAGTACATATTCGCAACGGAATGTTCGAGCCCAAGCAATACAAACCCGCTAATGGGCCAAAGGATCGCCAATATTTTTCCCGCCACAGACCGTGCCGCGACAGACAACCAGATCGCAAGACACACCAACGCATTACACAACGCACCGCGCACGAAGGCTTCAAATGGCAGCAGCGCGGCTTTGGCGTCGGGGATTTTCGCCGCCGTACTGCCCATTGTGCCATCTAGAATGCCGCTCAGTCCGAAAGCAAGGGCGAGCCCGGCGGCACCGATAAAGTTCCCAAAATACACTATGGCCCAGCTTCGCAGCAGCATGCGCAGCGTGATTTTTCGATCAACAGCCGCCATCACCATCAGCGCATTGCCAGTGAATAGTTCCGCACCACCGATGACAACTAGAATAAGGCCAAGCGAAAACACCACGCCGCCCAGCAATCTTGCGGGGCCATAAGCGGCATCCACGCCGGTCATCACAATGGTGTAGGCGGCAGCTCCAAATCCAATGAACGCTCCGGCCAGGATCGCGAGCACAAACATCTGCAATACCGGAAGATGCGCCTTCGCGACACCAGCGCCTTCTACCAGAGCAGCGATCTTTGCTGGTTTATAGGCGTCATGATTGTTTTCGACTGTCATCTGATTGATGATAGCGGATCGGTCAGAGAGGGGAAGATCAATATCGGCTCAGGACTGGCACGCGCAGCTGCAGAACCTGTCGGCGATGGCTGACAAGACAGGACCAGTCTTCCCAGTCGCCGCGCGTAGATATCAAAAACCTTGCCACTACGAGGCCTCCCCAATGCATATTGCTGGGCATGTGGTGCCTTGAGCGAGATCAAGATAGATCGCTCATAGCAACCATAGTCTAACGAACAAGGCGGGGGAGAGCATGAAGCATTCATCAGCAGAGACTGTGCATCTTAAGCGCTCGATTGGTTTGGTCGGCCTTGTTTTATATGGTCTCGGCGTCACCATCGGCGCCGGTATTTATGTACTGGTTGGTGAAACGATTGTGCGGGCAGGTCCATATGCGCCTGCTGCATTCTTACTTTCTGCCATAGTAATGGGGTTCACAGCCGCCTCTTTCGCCGAACTGTCAGGGCGTGTGCCGCAAGCCGCGGGGGAAGCAGTTTATATCGAAAAATCATTTGGCCTGCCTTGGCTGACGATTATGGTTGGTCTCGCTGTTCTGGTTGAGGCGATGATCGCAGCGGCGGCCATCGCCGTGGGGTCAGCTGGTTACTTAGCCGAACTGATAAACCTGCCCAAAGAAGTGCTGGTTACGTGTATTGTAGTTCTGATGGCGACGATTGCGTCCTGGGGTATTCGCGAATCCGTCGCCATCGCCGGAGCGATGACGCTGGTGGAAGTAGCGGGTCTGCTTGTCATCATCTATTTCGGGCTGATCAATGAGCCCGACAGCCTGAGCGCGTTGCCTGCAGCCCTAATGCCGCCGCCGACGGACTGGCCCGCTCTGTCTGGCGTTCTAGCCGCTAGCATGATCACCTTTTTCGCTTTCATCGGCTTTGATGATGTCGTCAACCTTGTGGAAGAGGCCAAGAACCCCAAGAAAATCATGCCCTGGGCCATTGGCATCACGTTATCGATTGTTACCGTGCTCTATGTCCTGGTCTCATTTGTTACAGCGCAAAACGTCTCTGTCGAAGATCTGACAGGCACCTCGGCACCGATAAGCCTTTTGTTTGAGCGGTTGACCGGACTACCACCGCTTGTCATCACCCTGATTGCGATTATCGCTACGATGAACGGTGTTGTCATCATGCTGATCATGGGTGCCCGCGTGGCCTATGGCATGGCAAAGGAAGGGCGGCTGCCTATATGGATTGGCGCTGTTTCACCACGCACTAAGACGCCACTTCGGGCGACAATCCTTGTTGCAGCCGCCGTTTTGGTTCTGGCAATCTTTACGCCTCTAGACACGCTGGCAGAGACCTCCTCCGAAGTTCTTCTGCTGGTCTTTGTGATGATCAATCTCGCGCTGGTGTGGTTTAAGATCAAAGGCGTGCCAGCCCCGGCGGGTACGTTTACTGTACATATCGCGTTTCCAATTCTGGGCGCTGTCTTTTGTGTCGCGCTCTTGCTGGGCGCGTCGCTTGTTGGCGGCTGACCTTAAACAGTACAATTATGCACATGATGGACCGCTGCGGTGCGTTGCAGTACTTTGGACGGTGCCAGTCCGGAAATTTCCGAAAGAGGATGCCGCGTGGCGTTGTTGCAGGGATCGCCCCTGCGCTGATATCGAGGCGCTTTGTTCCTTTCAGGATGCTGTAAATGCCGCACAAGTTCAACGCCGCTCGTCGTGACAAGATCACGAAGCAAAAGCAACGGGT
>JBLHTS010000172.1:0-8226 GCA_047627695.1 Yoonia sp.
CTGTTCGAACTGGTCAGCGCAAGATATGAGCGCCGCTCAACCCTGATCACCGCAAACCAACCATTCGGGGCGTGGGACACGATCTTACCGGATCCCGCAATGACGCTCGCTGCCGTCGACAGGCCTGTACACCGTGCCACCATCTTCGAGATGAATGTGGAAAGCTAACGCAGGAAGGCCGCACGAAATGCAAAGCAAAAGCACCGCCCCGAAAGCTGATTGACGCTTCGCGACAATCAAACAAACCCTTGTCCGCGACAAAACACTCCGCCAATATCAAACCGTCGCAGCCAAGGATTATCATCCTGATTGTCGCGCTACAGGAACGCAAGCGCAACAAGACCAATGCTGCGCTTTAGATGGATGCGAAGTTTACAAAAATTCTTCGCGTTCACGGCTCGGCCCTCAATCATTTCAACGCGGTGCGCCATCTTTATGGCCGATCAAATTTCAAGCTTGTCCATGCTGCCGCTCTTGCCGAGTGGCGGGGTTTTTGCGCTTTTCGGCAAGAGCGGCTGGTTGCTGAAGAAACGAGACTGGTTCGGATTGATCTGACAGCACCCGTTAATGATGTTGCCGCCATGATGAATAACCACCCGGGAAAATCACTCTGGTGGGCAACACCTGCAAAAGCAATGGCTGAAAAAATCGCGGCCTTCGAACCAAACGATGCACTTGCAACTTGAACCCGCCCTGCTAGGGAGGGTTGCGTTGTTAGTATCGGATCAAATGTAAGTGCAAACCATACTTCAAGCGATAGAGGCCCAGGCGCAATTGGAGCCTGATCGCAGGGCGGTCGGAACCGTATCTGAAACCATCAGCTACAGCCAACTTTTGTTACAAGCGCGTAGCGTCGCCACAGCCTTACTGACCGAAGCCCCAGAGGGTACCGTAGCACTATCAGGTCTGTCTGGGCTTGAAAGACTGATCGCGGTTCTTGGCTGCCTTTGGGCTGGCCGCACATTCGTGCCACTTTCCAATACTGGAAACGTTAGCCAGGACGTCGCAAGACGGTGTTCAGTTACGTTTGCAATCGGAACAACAATACCAGGATGTTCCAATCGGCCCTTAGACGAACTTCTAGGCTATCCACCTATGAAAGAGCCCGTGCAAAGGGCCGCAGAAGCCACAGCTTGGATCAGTACGACATCCGGATCAACCGGCATCCCGAAATGCGTACCAGAGAACAATCTTACCGCCGCGGTCTGTTCCAAAATGCACGTAGACGAAGAGTTGGTGAGACGTGGCGATGTGGTCGCAACATTCGGTGAAACCTGGCATCATATAGCACTTGCGACTTTGATGGTTGGTGCAACGCTCGAAGTTTTCGATCTTCAGAACAATGGCCCGGCAGGGCTTTCGGGTTGGCTGGAGAGCAGGGGCATCACGAATGTGCACAGCTATACGGCCATGTTCCGTCTTCTGCTGACATCGCGCGCCCAATTGCTGCCAAAACTGCAGACCGTCTGTGTTTTTGGCGAACCCCTGACAGAGAAAGAACTCAGGGGCTTCAACCGGATCACCCCCAAGGGCTCGCGCCTGATCAATGGCTATGGATCTACGGAAGTTGGTTTAATTTCGCGGTTCATATACTCACACGGCGATCCCATACCCAATGCACCGATCCCTATTGGAAAGGCCTTTCCTGGAGTGGAGATAGAAATCACCGGCACCGGTGGCGACAAAGTACCCTCAGGCGAAATTGGAGAAGTCGTTATAAAAAGCCTCCAAGTGCCAGACGGATACATCGGTACGCAAAGTGATGCATTCATGCACGGAACGAACGGAGTGAGGGGCTTCCGAACCGGTGATATTGGCCAGCTAGACCAAGACGGCAACCTTACAATTCTGGGCAGATCGGACGACATGGTGAAAATTCGTGGGGCCCGCATCTTACTCAAAGATGTTCAAACTGCGATTGAAAGTCACCCATGCGTAAATGAAGCAATGGTCACCAGCTATTTCCGCTCAGATGGCGAACCAAGACTATGTGCACATCTCGTTGGAGAAAACCGGATCAGCTTACCAGAGGTTGTACGATTTCTTAAGGCGCGCCATATCGAGCCACCGTCAACCCTGTTCCACTATGGCGCGCTGCCTCGGACACGTACCGGTAAAGTTGATCGACGCGCATTGGCCCAGCCAACAGACACCGCAGCATCCCTTGAGACGAATGAAACTGAACTGCTCTCCACGCTTCGAGCCGTCTGGTCAGAGGTCATCAGACAGGACAATTTTCACGCCGACTTGCGACTTGAAGATATTGGTGGTGACTCCCACGACGCGATGCGGATTCTTCTGCTTCTAGAAGAACGGTTCGGGCGGGAAATTCTGCTCCATGAGGCAATTTTTGACGGGTTTAGCCTCAACAACCTTGCAAAAATTTTATCAGCGCCGGCGCGCAATGGAAATGCAGCCATCCTCTCCACAGCACCATCCGGTCAAACCATCTTTGCGTTACCGGCCGCAGAGAAAGGCTCCATTGCGCATATGGTGCCGCTGTTTAACAAACTTTCCGGCAACTGCTCTGTGGTGGCGGTTCGTATCCCAAGTTTAACGGGTGATGAACCCCCGCTCTCGAGCATGAGCGATATGGGGCAGCACGCGGCACAGACCATCCTGCGTCATGGTTCAGCCGAGGGGGCCATACTGGTCGGATACAGCTTTGGTGCACCCCTCGCGTTTGAAACTGCCCGGCATCTGCAGAATGCAGGATGTCAGGTGGGAGGGCTAATTCTCCTTGACCCTTCATCTCAATGGTCGAGGAAAATGCATAAAGCGCGTGCGGTTCTGGGACCTCTCATAAGACAAGGAGATTGGAATTGGGCCAAGCAGGGCGTGGCCAGTTTGCTGGGAGGAACAGGCTTTGATACTCCGTCGGATGCGCAAAGTTTTGCTTGGCTGAGTTACCGGGCAGTTCGTTTGCAAGTAGAAGTGCCAACTTTACTGATCGCTGCACAACAAGCACGTTCACCGCACGTTCAAGCGGCTTGGCGTTCAGTAATCGGCGCCAGACTGGAGGTGCTTGATGTGCAAGGTGATCATTTTAAGTTCCTCCGGCCTCCAATTGATCCCTGTTTAGTCGACAAGATAGAACAATGGATCGGGAATCGCAGGCTATGATAGTGCTACGAACCCCAAGATGACCATGGTGCCCGCGATTAACTTAAAAACTTTGTGGCATAAAGTCTTTTCATGTCAGAGAGTTGGGCCTGGTTTTTAGATAACCTCGAAGCCCGTATTGGCGATGTCTTCAGGAAGAGTATAACTGTGTCTGCATCGTAAGCGCGGCTTTCACGCCCTATAATTTCACGCCATGAGTTCACCAAACCTTTTGATCTTGTGATCGAGCTATGACTGGATCTGGTGTTTGGGCGGTTTGAAGGTTGGCGGCGTATCTGGTTGATTTGTTGTTGTGAGACAGCAGCCCAACCAAAGGAGATACACCACCATGGAAACGACTAACATTGTTGATTTTGCGCGTCGAGACAGGATCACGGACGCGCTGACGGATTTGCTGAGAACGGGAGCGCAGCAATTGATCGCGACAGCCGTTGAGGCAGAATTGGCCGATTATCTGGCGCAATTTACCGACTTGCGCACTGAGGCAAATCACGCAGCTGTGATACGCAATGGGCATCATCCGGCTCGACCAGTGCAGACTGGCATTGGCCCTGTGAGCGTGCGCATTCCAAAGGTTCGATCCAAGGACGCGGCCAGCCCGTGGCATTCCGTTCGGCCCTGGTGCCGCCCTATGTGCGCCGCACCAAGACGTTGGAAGCCGCGCTACCCTGGCTGTATCTAAAAGGCATTTCCAGCGGCGAGATGGCTCCCGCGCTCAAGGTTCTTCTAGGCCCTGATGCGGCGGGATTATCCGCGAATACTGTCTCACGTCTCAAGCGCGATTGGGCCAAGGAATACGACGGCTGGAGAGAAGCAGCACTGGGCGATGAACCCTTGGTCTACATTTGGGCCGATGGTGTTCACAGCGGTCTTCGGGAAGAGAATGATAAGCTCTGCGCACTTGTGATTGTTGGTGTGACGGCTCGTGGTCAGAAGCGGTTCTTGGCAATCGAAGACGGGGTGCGCGAGTCCACCCAGAGTTGGCGAGAAGTTCTGCTCAACCTCAAAAGCCGTGGCATGAACGCCCCAAAACTAGCCATCGGCCCCTCTCATCGTTTGCAAGCAAACGACTGCCGGGCAGTGGACGGTGCCATGGGGTTCTGGGCAGCCATGGATGAAGTCTATCCCACAACGCGGCACCAACGTTGCTGGCAACACAAAACGATGAACGTGCTCAACTGTTTGCCGAAGCTGTCTCAACCAAAGGCAAAGGCAGCGATCCACAACATCTGGCAGGCCGAGACCAAAGCGGATGCGGAAAAGGCCTTTGATTTGTTCATCAAAACCTACGAACCCAAATACCCCAAGGCGGCACTGTGCCTGCAAAAGGACCGGACCGAACTCATGGCATTCTTCGACTTCCCAGCTCAACATTGGCAGAGCATCCGCACCAGCAATCCAATTGAATCGGCGTTCGCCACGATCCGCCATCGTACCAAACGATCAAAGGGCTGCCTCTCACGCGATGGTATGCTGCACATGATGTTCAAGCTCGGACAATGCGCTGAACAAAACTGGAGGAAGCTACGCGGCTTTGACTACCTTGCCAAAGTCATCACTGGCGTCACGTTTAAAGATGGAATTGAAACCACCAACCCTGACCAGATCGCCGCATGACCAACAATCCTCAAACACCAGATTTGACAATAACTCGAGCGGGCCTGGCGAAAGCCAGAGGCGGCACGCAAATCGTGCGCGGGACGCAACCCCATGGACGCCGTGCTGATGTTCAAGCCGCTGGCGGCGGGTGCGCTCTGCAACCTTTCGGACGACCAGATCGAGTATCAAGTGCGCGACCGTCTGTCCTCCGTACGGTTTCTTGAAGCCGGGCGTCGCAGATCGGGCTCCGGACGCCAAGACGGTGTGGCTCCATCGCGAGACACTGGCGCAGACGGGAATGGTACGCACCCGATGCTGACGAGAGAAGCAATTATGCGTCGTTTTCAGGTCACTCCACCGGGATTTCGAAACATGCGATTTGACGTTGGGCGATACGCCTGCAGCGACCGTTACCCAAGCGAAACAGGGGCGTTGAGCGGACTTCAGCCGAAGGGAAACCAATGCCGGAGGTTATTTTTTTCCGGTGCCCCGTTGAAGCCTTGAAAAGGTGTCGGCGCATGCCGATCTCAATCATGCTCGAGAGAATTATTCCCTCGACCACTTCAACAGGAGATTACGAATATGCGTCGTGTAGTAGTAGGTACTTTGATGGCTGCTCTGATCGCGGCCCCGGCTTTCGCTCTGACGGTTTCGGACGTCGATACCGATGGCGACAGCCTCATTTCTTTCACCGAAATGACGGTGTTGTACCCCGACCTTACCGAAGAGGCATTCGCTGCGGTCAACACAAGCGGTGATAGCTTTGTGGACGAGGAGGAACTCACAGTCGCTCTCGAAGCTGGCCTGATCGAGTAACCGGCTGAGCAACCCGCTTGGTCAGTTTTTCTCGCACTCAATCAAAGGATTAGAGAAATGGCTGTGAATATGCATGCGCCCAAACCGATCAACTGGTGGGTTTGGAGCGGAGGCGCAGTAGCTGCAATCGTCGTGATTGCCGCTCTTGGCTTAGGCTTCGATTGGTCCGGCACCGGGAACACCGACGAGGTGATCCCGGCGATCGAACAGACTGCGCCTGTAACTGAATAGGATTCAGAGACTTGAACATATTGCGCCCGGGGGACATATGGTCGCCGGGCGCGGTGTTGTTGAGTGATACCGGTTCGATTTCTTCACTATAGGTTTGCTCTGAAGAAGTGATTGATAGCTTCATCACGGTACACGACTCGCCTCGTATAATTTTCTTGAAGGGCCGTTTTGGGCAGGTTGCGGTTCACGCTTTGATTGCTTGATGGGGCTGATGGAGCATCCATTTCCTTAGTGCGTCCAGACCTTTTCGGAATCGCGACTTTTGGCGTCTGTCATGAGCCTTTTTGAGGAAGGCTTTTCTGCACATGCTGCGGATGACACGGCGATAGGCCCATGTTGCTCTCACGGCGATGACAACAAGCGAGGTGTCCAGCTTTTGGGGGTCGATGATATGTGTGTCTTCGATATTGAGTCCACGGATCTTGGCATCGGCGACCATGCATTCAATCCCCCACCGTCTGTGATAGAAGTTGAGACCGCACCGTCATCAACGTGACCCGCCACCGCCTGTCTTTGGCGGAAGGCACGATGTCACAGATACAGGGTTTTGTCAGCGGCGCCGGGAACGTCCGCTGCCCATCTTTGCAAGGACTGAACGAAATAGGTGTGTCGCCTCATGCGACATGGAACCAAACAAATCTGAAAGGCACGACAATGACTAAAGAAAAACAGAGCAAACGTGGTAACAAAGAGGCCAAAAAACCAAAGCAGGAAAAGCTGAAAGTCAGTGCAACTGCCAATTCTCTGACAGGTAAGCCCGCGCTTTTGATTGGTGACAAGAAGGGCAAGTAAATCGTAGTTACCCTATTGCGGCTCGCAGTATCCTAAAGTGGGATGACTGAAATAATAAATAATCTCAACCCATTGTCTTGGCGCCTCGCAATGAGCATGTCCAAAGGGTTGGCACTCTAAAGTGGCGAGTGCCAACCATTCCCTGCACTAGCCATTCTTACCCGGAAATCTCGAGAAGGAGCATTTCCATGAAATTTACCCCCCTGCATGACCGCGTCTTGGTGCGTCGCATTAAAGAAGACGAAAAGACTTCGGGCGGTCTGATCATCCCCGAGACCGCAAAAGAAAAGCCGCAGGAAGGCGAAGTAGTGTCCGTTGGTGCGGGCGCGAAAGATGAAGCTGGCGGACGTATCGCCATGGACGTCAAAGCGGGCGACCGCATTCTGTTCGGCAAATGGTCCGGCACCGAAATCAAGATCGATGGCGAAGAGCTAATGATCATGAAGGAGAGCGACATTCTTGGCATTATGGCCTGAACGACGCGACATCTTTCACACATTTTTCATTTAGGAATACCGACATGTCTGCAAAAGACGTCAGATTCGGCACGGACTCCCGTGACCGCATTCTCAGGGGCATCAATGTTCTCGCCAACGCTGTAAAGGTCACGCTGGGCCCCAAGGGCCGCAATGTGGTGATCGACAAATCCTACGGCGCGCCCCGTATCACTAAGGACGGCGTCACAGTCGCCAAAGAAATCGAGCTGGCAGACCCGTTTGAAAACATGGGCGCGCAACTCGTTAAAGACGTGGCATCGCGCACCAATGACGAGGCCGGCGACGGCACGACCACAGCCACAGTTCTGGCCCAAGCCATTGTAAAAGAAGGCATGAAGGCGGTCGCTGCGGGCATGAATCCGATGGATCTCAAGCGCGGCATCGACAAGGCCGTTTCTGCCGTTGTCGCCGAAATTAGAGCCATGTCGCGCCCTGTGGGCGATACGGCCGAGATTGCGAAGGTTGGAACTATCTCCGCCAATGGTGAGGCTGCAATCGGTCAACAGATCGCAGACGCGATGGCCAAGGTCGGCAATGAGGGCGTTATTACTGTCGAAGAGAACAAAGGCCTGGAAACAGAGACCGAAGTGGTCAAAGGCATGCAGTTTGATCGCGGTTACCTTAGCCCATACTTTATAACCGATGCCGCAAAAATGTCAGTAGACTTGGAAGATTGCGTTGTTCTTCTACATGAGAAGAAACTGTCATCTTTGGCACCGATGGTGCCGCTGCTCGAGGCTGTCATTAAAGCGAACAAACAGCTTTTGGTGATCGCCGAGGACATTGACGGCGAAGCGCTTGCAACACTTGTTGTGAACAAGCTCCGCGGTGGATTGAAAGTGGCGGCCGTTAAGGCACCCGGTTTTGGAGATCGTCGCAAGGCCATGCTTGAAGACATTGCCATTCTTACCGGTGGACAAGTGATTTCTGCCGAACTGGGCCTCAAGTTAGAGACAGTCACGATGGACATGCTTGGCGATGCCAAGAAGGTCACGATAACCAAAGATACAACAACCGTTATCGACGGGGCGGGTGACAAGGCGGCCATCGCGGCGCGGATTACTCAGATTCGTGCGCAGATTGAGGACACGACATCCGATTACGACAAGGAAAAACTTCAAGAGCGCCTCGCCAAACTCGCAGGCGGTGTGGCAGTGATCAAAGTCGG
>JBLHTS010000173.1:0-8222 GCA_047627695.1 Yoonia sp.
AATGTTTTTGTCATAGTTTTGTCCTAATGCCTTGCAATGCATGTAGCAGAATGAGGCGCGGGGGAAAGCCGTTTGCATATGCTGATGTTAGACGTTGTCAGCAGGGCTTTGCTTTCCTAAACTGCGAACTAGAAAGAAATCGGAGAACCTGATGGCGATGTTTGGATTATCAAAAAGTGTTGTAGCAGCAGTGCTCGCAACTGTGCTTGCAACAAGTGGCCATGCTCAAGCTGTCCAAACAAAACAATATGATGACGGCGGTTTCTACGAGGGTATGTTCCTTGATGGCAAGCAACATGGGACCGGCACATACCGTCTGCCCAATGGCTACGAATACACTGGAGAATGGATCGAAGGCGAGATTCGCGGCCAAGGCATTGCCCTATTCCCCAACGGATCCATCTACGAAGGGTCCTTTGTCGCGGGTAAACCCGAGGGTCAGGGACGAATCACATTTTCTGATGGTGGAACTTTTGAAGGCGATTGGCTGGACGGCAATATCACCGGCCAAGGGACTGCGGTTTATGCAAACGGTGTGTCCTACGAAGGTGAATTCCGCAATGCAATGCACAATGGCGCCGGCACCATGACAAGCCCGGGTGGCTACATCTACGAAGGATCGTGGATCAACGGCACCAAAGAAGGCGAAGGCAAAATAACATATCCTGACGGCGCTATTTACCAAGG
Source organism: Yoonia sp. (assembly GCA_047627695.1). Taxonomy (GTDB): domain Bacteria; phylum Pseudomonadota; class Alphaproteobacteria; order Rhodobacterales; family Rhodobacteraceae; genus Yoonia. The sequence goes on from JBLHTS010000173.1 coordinate 688, forward strand.
AAACCTCAAATCAGGTACACGCGACGGCGTTGGTACGCTGACAATGGCGGACGGCCTCATTTACAGCGGCGAATGGGTTGATGGCGAAATTCAAGGTGCAGGTAGCCTGACGCAGCCAAATGGCGACGTCTATGAAGGCAGTCTTGTTGACGGAAAGCGCGGAGGCGAGGGTGTCGCAACCTACGCCAATGGCGACACATATCAGGGCGCATTCCTGAATGATCGCCGTGATGGCACTGGTACATTCACAGGCACAGATGGCTACGTTTATGTCGGCGAATGGGCTGACGGTCTTATCGAAGGTAGCGGTCAGGTGACTTATCCCGATGGGTCTGTCTATATCGGAACGTTTGTCAGCAATGTCGCCAGTGGCACTGGCAAGATCACGTATCCCAACGGTTCAACCTACGAGGGGGACTGGGAAAATGGCGTCATCAATGGCTCTGGACTCGCAACTTATGACAATGGGCTGACCTACGAGGGCGCGTTCCTGAATGCACAATACGACGGGCCAGGCACCATGACCTACGCGGACGGTTACGTCTACCAAGGTCAGTGGGCGCAAGGCCAGCGCAACGGTTTAGGCCGCGCGACTTATGCAGACGGCACGGTCTACAATGGCGAATTCTTGAACGGACAGCGCAATGGCCAAGGTGATATCACACTTCCTGACGGCTTTACCTATGTGGGTGGTTGGCAGGAAGGCGTCATTGATGGAACAGGTGTTGCGACATACGCAAACGGGGATGTCTACGAAGGCAGCTTTGTCCGGGGCCGCCGCGAGGGCGAAGGCACGATGCGCTATGCAACTGGCCAAGAAAGCGTCGGCACATGGTCGGACGGTGCGCTCGTGTCAGAAACTGGACAAGGCAACTAACCAACGCCACAAAAACCGCATTCAAAAGGGGGTCTGACAGCTTTGTCAGGCCTCTTTTTCCATCTAGACCACTACGCCCCGATCCAAATTGGCAAGCCACTCATTTGCTTCGCGTAGTACGGTTTCGCGCTTGGTTTCGTCCATCCGATCCCAGACATGGTACATATTGCCCATCCGTGGATTACCAGCGAACCGGTCGCGGTGTCGGTCCAGAAAATGCCAGTAAAGCAGATTGAACGGGCAAGCCTTGTTGCCGGTCTTGTCTTGGACACGGTATTCACATGACCCGCAGTAGTTCGACATCTTATGAATGTAGTTACCCGATGAGATGTAAGGTTTTGAGGCAATGATCCCATCATCAGCAAACTGGCTCATTCCGATAACATTCGGAGCTTCGACCCATTCGTAGGCGTCGGCATAAACGGCCAGATACCATTCATGCACGTGGGCAGGATCGACCCCTGCCAGCAGCGCAAAGTTACCCGTCACCATCAACCGCTGGATATGATGGGCATAGGCGTGATGTTTGGTCTGCGCGACCGATTGCGCCACGCAATGCATCTTTGTAGGCGCGCCCCAGAACATATCGGGCAAGGCGCGGTCATGCTGCAACGCATTGCGAGCGGGATAGTCCGGCCCTTCGCGGAAATAGATACCACGAACGTATTCACGCCAACCGATGATCTGGCGGATAAATCCCTCGACCGCGTTCAAAGGGGCGCGGCCTTCCTGATATGCAACTTCGACTTCGCGGCAGACTTCCAAGGGGTCCAGCAATCCGGCGTTCAGGTAGAAACTGATCAATGAATGGTAGAGAAACGGTTGGTCTGCCAACATCGCGTCCTGAAAATCGCCGAACTTTGGCAAGCCTGCGTCGATCCAATAGGTCAGTTGTTGCTGCGCTTGGGCGGCGGTTGTGGCAAACCAGAACGGGTGCAAATCGCCAAAGTTGTTGGGAAAACGTGCGGCAACCAGATCAAGCACATCTTCGTCAGGGGCAAACCGCAGCGGACCTGCATAATCCACCTGATCGGGGGCAGGTTTACGGTTATCGTGATCGTAGTTCCACTTGCCTCCTTCTGGTTTATCGCCATCCATCAACAAAACCGTCTTGCGGCGCATGTCGCGGTAAAAGTATTCCATCCGAAGCTGCTTGCGGCCCTCGGCCCAATCCTCGAACTCCTGATGGGATGCAACAAAGCGGGCATCGGGCAAGCAATGCGATTTGAGCGGCATATCCGCGAGGGCATTTATCAACCGCCACTCGCCAGGTTCAGTGTAAACAACACCAGCAGCATCGCTTTCAGAAGCACGGCGGATCAGTTCACCAGTGATTGAGCCAGTGTTTTCAGGATCATTCAACTGCGTATAGGCCACCGTCCAACCGTCATCGCACAATGCCTTGGCAAAATTTCGCATCGCCATAAACGTAAACGCGATCTTCTTGGGGTGATGGGGAACATAGCTCGCTTCGGCCATGACCTCGGCCATGACGATGATGTCTTTGGACTTGTTGGCTTTTTGCAGCGCCGAGAGTTTCGGCGAAAGCTGATCGCCCAGAACAAGAACCAACCTCACCAGACGATTTCCTGTCCGGCATAGTCATAAAAGCCGCCGGATTGGTCAGGCGAAAGTGCAGCGATCACATCCAGCAAATTGCAGGCTGCATCCTGTGCCGGAACGGTTTTGTGGCGTCCTGCGTAGTCCTTGGTAAAAGGCGTCTCAACCGTGCCGGGATGTAACGCGACGCAGATTGACTGCTTATGCGACCGACCCAGTTCGATCGCGGCCCCATGGACGATCTGGTTTAACGCAGCCTTTGAGGCGCGATAGGAATACCACCCGCCAATCCGGTTGTCCCCGATCGATCCGACCCGCGCAGAAAGTACCGCAACAGCTCCGCGTTTGTCCTTGGGCAACAGGCGGGACACATGGCGCAAGATTAACGCAGGGCCAATCGCATTGACTGCAAACACATGCGCCATGACATCTGAATTGATTGCCGCAAGGTTTTTCTCGGGGACGCTGGACGGGGCAGCCAGAATACCAATCGCCACAACAATTAGGTCAAATGGTCCGGTCAGCGTTTCCATCGTTCGCGCAACCGCCGTGGGATCACGCACATCAAATCCATCAACGGCACGCGATAGCCCCGTCACGTCCCAACCTTCGCCGCGCAACTGCTGCACAATAGCCGCACCAATCCCACCGCTTGCCCCGATCACCACTGCCTTCATGCGTATCTCCGTCTTCTTTCAATACAGGTAGCGCCCTACGAAGAAGCGACAAGAAACCCGCGCGAACGACCCGCCCAAAACGCACATCCGTCAAAAATACTCCCTCGCGGGGCGTATTTGCGTCTTTCCAACCGAAGAAAGCTTTGTATAGTCGCCCTATGATGAAACGCGCACATATCACAAATGCTACCTCTTTGGGGCTAATTCTGCGCGCGCGTCTACTCCTTAGCAGCCTCTGAGCGTGCCATCGGGCGCGACCGCTCAGAGGGGAACAGCGCCAAGATAAATGCTAAGGACCGAAGGAATACGGACATGACAAAAGAAAAAGTGTTGATTTTCGACACCACCTTGCGCGACGGCGAGCAATCCCCGGGTGCGACAATGACCCAAAGCGAAAAGCTCGAAATTGCTGAGTTGCTGGATGAAATGGGCGTAGATATTATCGAGGCAGGTTTCCCAATCGCATCAGAGGGTGATTTCAACGCCGTCAGCGCGATTGCAGCGCAAGCCAAGACTGCCACAATCTGCGGTCTGGCACGCGCCAACTACAAAGACATCGACCGCTGTTGGGAGGCTGTGAAGAACGCGAAATCTCCACGCATTCACACGTTTATCGGCACTTCGCCATTGCACCGCGCTATTCCGAACCTGAACATGGACGAAATGGCAGAGCGTATCCACGACACGGTCACCCACGCCCGCAATCTGTGTGACAACGTGCAGTGGTCGCCAATGGATGCCACACGGACAGAAGAGGATTACCTGTGCCGCGTCGTCGAAATCGCGATCAAGGCAGGTGCGACAACGATCAATATTCCCGACACGGTGGGCTATACCGCCCCTGTCGAAAGCGCCCAGTTGATCCGCATGTTGATCAACAAGGTACCCGGCGCAGACAGCATTATTTTTGCTACCCACTGCCACAATGACCTTGGCATGGCGACGGCCAATTCGCTAGCGGCCGTTGAAGGCGGTGCACGTCAGATCGAATGTACGATCAATGGTTTGGGCGAACGCGCGGGCAATACAGCACTGGAAGAGGTCGTAATGGCCCTCAAGGTGCGCGGCGATATCATGCCGTTCACAACCGGTATTGATACGCGCAAGATCATGAACATCTCGCGCCGCGTGGCGACCGTTTCGGGTTTTGCCGTGCAATTCAACAAGGCCATCGTCGGTAAGAATGCCTTTGCGCACGAAAGTGGCATCCACCAAGATGGGATGCTCAAAAACCGCGAAACATTCGAGGTAATGCGGCCAGAGGATGTCGGTCTGTCGGGAACTTCGCTGCCGTTAGGCAAGCACTCGGGGCGTGCGGCGTTGCGGGCGAAACTGTCCGAGTTGGGCTTTGAACTGGCCGACAATCAGTTGAACGATGTGTTTGTCCGCTTCAAGGACTTGGCCGACCGCAAGAAAGAAGTCTTTGACGACGATCTGATGGCGCTGGTCACCCAAAACGATGCCGCTGATGACAGACTTAAGCTGAAATCATTGCGCGTTGTTTGCGGGACAGAAGGACCGCAGACGGCCGATATGGTGATGGAAGTCGACGGCGCCGTTATCAAAACATCGGCGACGGGCGACGGCCCCGTCGATGCAACGTTCAATGCAGTCAAAGCGATTTTCAACCACGGCGCACGCTTGCAGCTTTATCAGGTGAGTGCTGTGACTGAAGGCACAGATGCGCAGGCGACCGTCTCTGTTCGAATGGAAGAGGACGGGCGCATTGCAACCGGTCAATCGGCAGATACTGACACCGTTGTCGCAAGTGCCAAGGCTTACATTAACGCGCTGAACCGGCTGCTGGTCCGGCGCGAAATGTCTTCGCCTGGCTATGATGTGAAAGGTGTTTCTTACAAGGATACTTGATCAACGCGACCGACTCAGCATGAATGGGGCGGCCTGTTATGTACGGGTCGCCCCTTTTTTGTGAGCGTGAGCCAAGCGTCATCGGCTCTCGTTGTAAAAAGGAAGATATTGGAAAACCAATATTAATTGCAGGTAGCTGCAGGCCACTGTTGTTCAATAAGTTCGAAAAGTATAAGTGGCGAGATGCCGCTGCATTGTAGAATTGAAGGGCTTCAATCCGCTGTCGCATCCTCGTATAAGCTTTGACAGGCTGCACATTTTGCATGGTGCGGAAAAATGCGCTTTGGGTATGGAAGACCAAGACTTATGGTAAGCTTTCGTGGATTATTTTCGTCAGATATGGCGATCGACTTGGGCACAGCAAACACGCTGGTCTATGTCAAAGGTAAAGGCATCGTTTTGTCTGAACCCTCAGTGGTAGCGTATCATGTCAAAGACGGCGTCAGAAAAGTGCTGGCCGTTGGCGAGGACGCAAAACTGATGCTTGGTCGCACGCCTGGCAGCATTGAGGCGATCCGCCCAATGCGCGACGGCGTCATTGCTGACTTTGATACTGCCGAGGAAATGATCAAACATTTCATCCGCAAAGTGCATCGTCGGACCACATTTTCAAAGCCCAAAATCATCGTCTGCGTCCCGCATGGCGCGACCCCTGTTGAAAAGCGCGCAATCCGGCAATCCGTTCTGTCTGCAGGCGCACGTCGCGCTGGCCTAATTGCCGAACCTATCGCCGCTGCAATTGGTGCCGGCATGCCAATTACTGATCCAACTGGCAACATGGTCGTCGACATCGGTGGTGGCACGACCGAGGTCGCCGTTCTGTCGCTGGGTGATATTGTTTACGCCCGTTCGGTGCGCGTCGGTGGTGACCGCATGGATGAGGCGATCATCAACTACCTGCGCCGCCAGCATAACCTTCTGATCGGCGAAAGCACCGCAGAGCGGATTAAGACGTCTATCGGTACGGCCCGCATGCCCGACGACGGACGTGGCCAGACTATGCATATCCGTGGCCGTGATCTGTTGAATGGCGTCCCGAAAGAAACCGAAATCACCCAAGCCCAAGTCGCCGAAGCTTTGGCCGAACCAGTGCAGCAGATTTGCGAAGCGGTGATGACGGCTTTGGAAGCGACCCCGCCGGACCTTGCCGCTGACATCGTTGACCGTGGCGTGATGCTTACCGGTGGCGGTGCGTTGCTGGGTCAGCTTGATCTGGCACTGCGCGAACAGACCGGCCTTGCGGTGTCTGTCGCGGACGAGTCACTTAATTGTGTAGCTCTGGGGACTGGTCGCGCACTGGAATATGAAAAACAGCTGCGGCATGTGATAGACTACGACAGTTAACACAAATCGAGGGAACAGCCGCCCTTGGCACGCGATAAGCCCAACGAAGACTACATCGGTCCGATCCGCAGATTGCTGGTCGGGGTTTTGGTCTTGTCTTTGGTTGGATTGTTTCTGATTTGGCGCATCGATAGCCCTCGGGTGGAACGCTTTCGCGCAGCGGCGATTGATACCGTTGTACCTTCATTCGATTGGGCAATGGCACCGATCACCAGTGCCGCCAATCTGATCAGTGATTTTGAAAGCTACCGTCGGTTGCGCGCGCAAAACCAAGACCTGCGCCGCGAGTTGCAGCAAATGAAAGCATGGAAAGAGGCCGCTTTGCAGTTGGAGCAAGAGAACGCCAAACTTTTGGATCTCAACAATGTCAGCCTTGATCCGCAGCTTACCTTTGTTACAGGTGTTGTCATCACCGACAGCGGATCGCCTTTCCGCCAGTCTGTCCTGGTGAACGTTGGATCACGCGACGGTATTTTGGATGGTTGGCCGACGATGGACGGGATCGGCCTAGTTGGACGCATAGCAGGCGTCGGCAATGAAACCAGCCGTGTGATGCTGCTGACCGATACCTCTAGCCGCATCCCTGTGACGATCCAGCCCTCTGGGCAAAAGGCGATCCTTGCGGGCGATAATTCCTTGAACCCACCACTGGAATTTTTGGGCGATACTGCCCTTGTTCGCCCCGGTGACCGTGTCGTGTCTTCGGGTGACGGTGGGGTTTTTCCAGCCGACCTGCTAGTGGGGCAGGTCGCCCTTGGAACCGATGAACGCTTGCGCGTCAGATTGGCCGCCGACTACCAGCGGCTTGAGTTCCTGCGCGTGCTGCGGTCGCAACAGCATGAGGCTATCCCCGACCCCGATGACCTGCTCGCCCCCGAGGCGGAATTCTTTGGACCTGCCGCGATCAATCCAGTGTCCCTTCAGTCGGTCGAGGTCAACGATGGCTGAAAAGGCAGATCGCAAAACCTGGATCAATCGCGGTGTGTTTATCGCACTGGCATTCATCTTCATCGTCATTGACCTTGTGCCGCATGACATGCGCCCGCCTGTCTGGGCAGCACCTGATCTGCTCTTGGCGGTGACATTTGCTTGGGTGGCGCGCAAACCATCTTATCTGCCGGTTCTTGTTGTCGCCGCCTTTTTCTTGATGACCGATTTTCTGTTCATGCGTCCTCCGGGTTTGTGGGCCGCATTGGTCGTGATCCTGA
>JBLHTS010000174.1:0-8220 GCA_047627695.1 Yoonia sp.
CTTGCGCTTAAGAAAGGTGATATCGGCGACCTGGTCTGTGGCGTCCGGGTGCTTTTCAGGGTAAGCGCCGACGCGGATGTTAAAGTTTCCAGTATCGGCAAGGGCCGCAATCAGATCGACGGAACTGGCAAACCCCGCGGGATGGGTTGTGAAGTTGCTGGTGCCTTGGGGGGCATCACCGCGCAAGGCCACAATATCGCGCACGCCTGCATCGGCATAGCTTTGGGCGATGGCCAGCGTTTCGGCCTTGGTGGCGTCTACGCAGGTCAAATGGGCGGCAACGTTCAGGCCACTTGTTTTGTTGATCGCAGTTACTGCTTCGTGGGTCAGTTTGCGCGTCGCGCCACCAGCCCCGTAAGTCACAGAGACGAAAGCCGGATCAAGAGGGGCCAGCGTATTGACGCAATCCCACAGGCGAAACGCGCCTTCCAGACTTTTGGGTGGGAAAAATTCGAATGATACGGACGTATTTGTCATCGGGGCACCTCTTGCTTGCTTTGCAGTTGTGCTGGGTTTAGTCAGTTGAGGCAAATTCATAAAGCTCACTAAGGTAATGAGGATCATTCACATATGCATATCGAGTTCCGGCATCTGCGGACGATCAAGGCGATCCATGATACTGGAGGGTTGGCACGCGCCGCCGATCAGCTGAATATCACGCAGTCTGCGCTGTCCCATCAGATCAAAGGGATCGAGGATCAAGCGGGTGTCGAACTATTCGTGCGCCGGTCCAAGCCGTTGAAACTGTCGGCCGCAGGCATGCGCATGCTGGCGGCCGCCGAGACAATATTGCCGCAAGTGGCAGCACTTGAGGCCGAGTTTTCGGGGTTGGTCGCAGGCAAGTCAGGCCGCTTGCATATCGCGATTGAATGCCATGCCTGTTTTGAATGGCTGTTTCCGGTGCTTGAACAATTCCGCAAGGCTTGGCCTGATGTGGATGTCGATATCCGCCCCGGTCTGGCCTTCGACGCGCTGCCCGCATTGCGAAAAGAAGAGGTGGACTTGGTGGTGTCGTCCGATCCCGAGGATTTGCCCGAGACCGATTTCACACCACTTTTTGACTATGAACCCGTATTCGTGGCCTCATCTTTGCATCCATTAGCACAAAAGGATGTGATCGAAGCCGAGGATTTCCGTGGTGAAACCTTGATCACCTATCCAGTTGATCGCGCACGGCTGGATATTTTTTCCCAGTTGCTAACGCCTGCAAAGGTAGAACCTGCTGCTGTGCGGCAGGTTGAACTTACGGCCGTGATCTTGTTGCTGGTTGCATCCAATCGCGGTGTAGCGGTGCTGCCTGATTGGGTCGTGCGGCAAGTGCGCTATAGCTCTGACTACGTGACCCGCCGGATTACCAAGCAGGGTATCACCCGCCGACTTTACGCGGCCACACGCGCCGAAGACACCAGCCGTCCGTTTATGGCCCATTTGATCCGCTTGGCCCGTCAGGAAGCTGTGAAGCTCCAACGCGCCTGAGGCACTTGCCTCGCGAGGATTAGGGGCCTATACGCCGCCTCTGATACCGAACCAAGGACGATCCATATGGCTGGCAGTGCAAACCTGAACGTAATGATGAAAACCGCCCGCAAAGCGGGGCGTGGGTTGCTCAAGGATTTCGGCGAAGTCGAGAACCTTCAGGTCAGCACAAAAGGCCCCGGCGATTTTGTAAGTCGTGCCGACAAAGCTGCAGAAGCCATGATCAAAGAAGAGCTGATGCATGCGCGTCCGTCCTACGGTTTCTTGGGCGAAGAAGGCCAAGAGATCGAAGGCGACGACCCGACCCGTCGCTGGATCGTGGACCCGCTTGATGGCACGACAAATTTCTTACACGGATTGCCGCACTGGGCAGTGTCTATTGCGCTTGAGCATAAGGGTCAGATCGTCGCTGGTGTGGTTTATGACCCGACCAAGGACGAAATGTTCTATGCGGAAAAAGGCGGCGGTGCATGGTTGAACGAAAGCCGCCTGCGTGTGTCAGGCCGCCACCGCATGATCGAAAGTATCTTTACAACAGGTCTGCCTTTTGCAGGCCGCGCCGATCTGCCTGAAACACTACAAGATCTTGCCCGCATTTTGCCAACATGTGCTGGCGTGCGCCGCTTTGGCGCGGCTGCCCTTGATTTGGCCTATGTCGCCGCTGGTCGCTATGAAGGTTTCTGGGAGCGCGGTTTGCATTCTTGGGATATTGCGGCAGGCATCGTGATTGTGCGCGAAGCGGGAGGTATTGTTGAGCCACTGAGAATTGGCGACGACATTATAGCAGATGGTCAGATGATTTGTGCAAACGAGGCGATTTTTGATACCTTCGCCAAGGTGATCCGTAAGTCCTAACGCCGCACAACCGGTATATTGCTGCGGGTATAGGTCGCCACTGGATGTGGCGGATGTCCGTGCGTCTGGCGCCAAAATAACATCCCGCCGCGTTTGAGCCAAAGCGGCAACGTGAAAATAAACCCGATTACAAACCCACCCGCATGCGCCCAATAGGCGACACCGCCCGCGGTCGTATCAACATTGATCCCGCTAAACAACTGAATCACAAACCATAGAACCAGCATGATCCACGCCGGGATCGGCAGGATGCGGAAGAACACGATGAAAAAGATAAATATATCGACCCGCGCCTTTGGAAACAGCAGCAAATAGCCACCCATGACCCCTGCAATAGCGCCAGAGGCGCCGACGGTCGGGATTTGCGATGTGGGGTCAGTGACGACTTGCGCCAAACTCGCCCCGATGCCGCAGAGCAAATAGAAGATCAGAAACGGGACATGCCCCATCTCATCCTCTAGGTTATCGCCGAAAATCCACAAAAACAGCATGTTTCCCGCAAGGTGCATAAAGCCGCCATGCAGGAAAATGGATGTGATGAGCGCCTGATAATTCTCACCATCCGTCAGCCGAAAGGGCAGCAAAGCGTAATCAAAGTAGAACGCGGATAATGCGCGGTCTGTTTGCAAAAGCGCGAATCCGCCCAAAAAGATCGCTACATTCAGGGCGATCAGGCAAAGCGTGACATACGGCGTACGCGCAGAGGGGTTATGGTCGCGGATTGGAAACATACCGCGACCGTCCCTGATGCGGGCTTGGTGGTCAAGTGGTCGCTTGCTCTGCCACCTCTGCCAATAGTGCAGCGTTTCCGCCCGCTGCTGTAGTGTCGATGCAGACATGTCGTTCGTGCAGCACATCTGCAGCGTCGGGCATGCAAGTTATCAGGGCTGTGATTGGGCCTGACCGCGTACTGAGTGCTTTTTCAATATCGCGGCCAGTGGATTGATCGCCCCACCAGATCACGCCTGCAAGTGGCGTGATGCCAACAAGGGTTGCTGCTGGAATATCGCCGTCAGCGGCGATCCCGATACCACCAAGTCTATTGATCGCTGCCACCTGTTTGGCCGCCGCTGCTTTGCCCGGGCCCATGCACAAGATCGGTCCGCGTGCATGTGTGCTGTGGCGGTTTGATTCGCCCGTCGGGCCGGGCAGATCAGTGACCGGATAAGTGAAGGCCGATTTGCCAGATGCGAGGGACGCAAGCAGGGCGGTCAGGTCGGCGTCTTTGTCCCAAGCTTCGTCTGATTGCACAGGCTCGGATGCGGTGAAGCGTGGCAGATAGTGCGGACCGCCTGCTTTTGGTCCGGTACCCGACAGGCCTTCGCCGCCGAAAGGTTGGCTGCCGACGACTGCGCCGATTTGGTTGCGGTTGACGTAGATATTGCCGGCTTTGATCTTTTCCACGATCGTCTGCACACGGTCATCAATACGTGTGTGCAGGCCAAATGTGAGGCCGTAACCCGTGGCGTTGATGGCCGTGACGACTTTGTCTAGTTCGCTTGATTTGAAGGTCGCGACATGCAGCACTGGGCCGAAGATTTCCTTGGTCATTTCTTCAATGCCACTGACGCGAATAGCCGTTGGCGCGATGAATTGACCGTCCTGCGGGGCTTTGATCTGGTGGATAATGCGGCCCTCTGCTGTGGCTTGCGCGATGTGATCGGCAATGCCTTTGTGCGCTGCCGCATCAATCACGGGGCCAACGTCAGTGGACAAATGCCACGGATCGCCAACGCTGAGTTGATTCATCGCCCCTTTGAGCATTTTGATCAGGTTGTCTGCGATGTCCTCTTGGACATAAAGACACCGCAGCGCCGAACACCGCTGGCCGGCAGAACGGAAGGCGCCGTTAATGATGTCGCGCACCGCATGTTCCGGCAGCGCGGTGCTGTCCACGATCATTGCGTTCAGGCCGCCTGTTTCCGCAATTAGCGGTGTGCCGGGCGCGCAATGCGCAGCCATGTTGGCGCGGATCTTGAGCGCGGTCGCGGTTGAACCCGTGAAGGCCACGCCGTTTATGCGCGGATCTCCCGTCAAAGCCGCACCGACCGCGCCGCCGCCGGGTAGCAGTTGCAGGCTGGCGGCTGGCACGCCAGCGGCATGCAGTAAGGCAACAGCGCGGGTGGCGATGATCGGCGTTTGTTCAGCCGGTTTAGCAAGAACCGCGTTGCCGGCGGCCAGCGCTGCCGCGATTTGACCTGTGAAAATCGCCAAAGGGAAGTTCCACGGGCTGATACATGTCCACGCGCCGCGCGCTTGATGTGTCGGCTGTGCTTGGGCTGCATAATAGCGTAAGAAATCAACCGCTTCGCGCAGTTCGGCCACGGCATCCGGCAAAGCCTTACCCGCTTCGCGCGTTAGAATTGCGAAAAGTTCGTCTGCGTGCGCTTCATAGGCATCGGCGGCCGCGTTCAGGGCCGCGGCACGTGTGGCAACATCTGCGGTCCACGGGGCCGCATCGGTGAGGGCTGCGTCAGTGTCAGCTTGTGTTGACTGTTGGACCTGGCCCACCAAAGCGCCTTGTTTGGCGGGGTTGATGATGGGCTGTGGATCTTGGAGCTTTTGGCGGGGATATTCATGCTCTGAAGAAGTCAGGGGGTGTGCTGTAAATTCGGATTGGGCGAACCGGGCGCGTCCCTTGGCAATAGCGTCCAAAGTTGGGGCGTGGGTTAGGTCCCAGCCCTTAGAGTTCGTGCGCTCTGGTTGATAAAGATCCGGGCCTTTGGGCAGGCTGGTCGTCGCACTCGCGTGGTCAAAGGGGCAGGTGGTGACGGTTTCTGGGCTGACGTCTTTGTCCACGATCTGGTTCACAAAGCTGGAGTTCGCGCCGTTTTCCAACAACCGCCGTACCAGATAGGCAAGCAAGTCTTCGTGTGCGCCCACCGGGGCGTAGATACGGCAATGGGTATTTTGCTCCTTAAGGACGATTTTGTGCAGGGTTTCGCCCATGCCGTGCAGGCGCTGGAATTCAAATGCCTCTGGTCCGCAGCCTTCTTGGGTCGCGATATCAAGGACGGCTTGGACGGTATGCGCATTATGGGTCGCAAACTGTGGATAGATCCGGTTGGTCATGGCCAGCAGTTTGCGTGCATTGCTGATGTAGCTGATGTCGGTGTGATGCTTGGAGGTGAAGACTGGAAACCCGTCGATCCCTTCGACTTGGGCGCGTTTGATCTCGGCGTCCCAATAGGCACCTTTCACAAGGCGGACCATAATCTTGCGATCCAGTCGCGTTGCCACATCATACAAATAGTCTAGCACAAGGGGTGCGCGTTGCCCGAAAGCTTGCACTACGACGCCGAAGCCTTCCCAACCTGCCAAGGCCGGTTCTGAAAGGACTGCGCTGATCACATCAAGCGACAGCGACAAGCGGTCTGCCTCTTCTGCGTCGATGTTAAAACCCATGTCGGCGGATTTCGCCAAAAGCGCCAGTGCACGCACACGCGGCACCAGTTCTTCCATCACGCGGGCCTCTTGCGCGACTTCATAGCGGGGGTGCAGCGCGGAAAGTTTGACAGAGATACCGGGGTTTTCGGCGACGTTGTCGCTTTTGCAGTGGTCGGCAATTGCGCTGATCGCACGGGAGTAGGCAAGGTGATAACCGCGTGCGTCCGCGTCGGTGCGGGCGGCTTCGCCCAGCATGTCGTAACTATATGTAAAGCCTTTGGCCTGCATCCCCTCGGCACGTTTCATGGCCTTGCCGATATCTTCGCCCAACACGAACTGGCGGCCCATTTCGCGCATTGCACGCGCAACGGCGGTGCGGATCACAGGTTCGCCCAAGCGTTTGACCGCGCTGCGCAGGTGCCGCGTCAGCCCCGGTTTTTCGTCGTCAAGAACGCGGCCTGTTAACATCAACGCCCAAGTGGACGCGTTCACAAGCGAAGAAGCCGAATGCCCCAGATGCTTGCCCCAATCTGACGGTGCGATCTTGTCCTCGATCAACTCATCTATCGTATCAGCGTCGGGAACGCGCAAAAGCGCCTCTGCCAGACACATCAGCGCAATGCCTTCGTCGGTGGACAGGCCGTACTCGGCCAAGAAAACCTCCATCAACCCCGGTTCAGAACTGCCGCGGATCTTGCGCACCAGTTCTGCCGCAGCCGAACTTATGCGGGCGCGGTCGCCGTCCGACAACCGTGCGGTCGTCACAAGGCCGTCCACTGACGTCGCCTCGTCTTGGTACATGGCTAGATCAATTTGGTGGCGCAGCGTCGGTGTGTGGTCGCGTGGCATAATGTTGTTCCTGAAAAAGGGTATGGCGAAGCATATCGTATATTTTGTGGTCTATCTAACTTCTGTATGGCAGGTTTGAGGTCAAGTTGACTTATTCAGGACCACAAACATGGCCGAAAAGATTTCTGACGTTGATCTGTTCGATCGCAAGATCCTAGATATCTTGACTGTAGAAGGTCGAATCAGCGTGACCGAACTGGCGCGCCGGATCGGGCTGTCGAAATCCCCGGCGCAGGCGCGCCTGAAGCGACTGGAAGCAAGTGGCGTGATCCGGGGTTACCGTGCACTTTACGACCCGATCCGGTTGGGCAGGGATCATGTAGCATTTGTCGAAGTAAAACTGACAGACACACGCGAGGCTGCGCTGGCGGCATTCAATGCCGCTGTCATGCGGGTACCAGAGGTCGAGCAATGCCATTTGATCGCCGGTGCATTTGATTATCTGCTCAAGGTACGCACGGCGGGGATGACTGGATATCGGGCAGTTCTGGCCGAGAAAATCTCGACCTTGCCACATGTGGCAAGCACATCGACCTATGTGGCGATGCAGGCAGTGAAAGAGGAAGGGTTATCGCCTGTTTCACCTGAGATAGTCGTGTGACTTGACCAAAGGCTGAAACGTTGCAGATAATAAAGGATGAAATGGATCGTTCCCCTCTGCCTTGTGGCTGCCCCCGCCTTCGCTGAAACTTGCCCACCGGTTGCTGATCATAGTGTGCGGTTGTTGCAGATCATCGCATCCCTTGGTGCGGCGAAGGGACAAGAAGAAGCGAGCATCTTATCCCAAGAGCTTTGGGCGCTTTGGACGGATGCCCCTGATGAACGCGCGCAGGCGCTGCTGAACGACGGGATGGCACGGCGTAGCAACTATGACTTCTTGGGATCGCGCATAGCCCTGAACAGATTGATAGAATACTGTCCTGCTTACGCAGAAGGCTACAACCAACGAGCCTTTACGAATTATCTTCAGCAGGACTTCGAGGCAGCCTTGGTTGATTTGGACCGCGCACTAAACATCTTGCCGACACATGTCGCGGCATTGTCTGGAAAAGCACTGACTTTAATGGGGCTTGGCCGCAGCGCCGAAGCTCAAGAGGTATTGCGCGCCGCACTGGCCCTGAACCCGTGGCTACAAGAACGGGCATTATTGGCTGAACCAATCGGCACAGACCTCTGATCACGTCTTGCTCACGGGAAAGAGGACGCTTAGGAATAGCCCCGTGCCCGCGTGGTGGAATGGTAGACATCGGAGACTTAAAATCTCTTGGCCGCAAGGCCGTGCCGGTTCGAGTCCGGCCGCGGGCACCACAGACTTTCAAGTCAGCAGAACACACTCCTTATATAGAGAAGAGTTCAGCCGAGGGCGCCTTGCACTATATACATCGTAACTTTGCGGTCTAATCGCTAACCTTCAAAGCCCTGCAGACCTGTTTCGAGACGACAGACGCGCGCAATCGATCTTAGATTCGGGAGTGGGCAACGGATGCGAGTTGCATTGATGGAGCGAATGCCCACCTGAACGCACCAAAATGCAATGGCTTGCAACTGCAAGACGCGGCGACTCGCTAATCCGCTGTGTAATTGAGGCAGAAAGCTGCTTGTCCTAAACCATTTGCGAGTGCGATTGCAGAAAGGATGAAGGCGAAAACACTA
>JBLHTS010000175.1:0-8213 GCA_047627695.1 Yoonia sp.
GCTGACACGGCCGCGGTTGCGGCCTTGACCGTTTGGCAACAAACCTTGGGTGATTGGAAAACCAATGACTGATTTTTTCCGCCCCGAAGTACGCGCGTTCTTTTGGCGCTGGCGCGAGGTCATTTTTGCAGGCGTGGTGTTTATGCTGGGCTTGTGGTGGGCGCTGACTGGTGTCGGTATCAACGAATGGCTGGGTTATATTTTCTGCCTTATCGGCATCGGTTGGGGGGTCGCAGGGGTGCAGCGCGCGCGCTTTGCCCAAGACGGAGGTGGTCCCGGGGTGGTCCAGATCCGTGAACGCCGTTTGGCGTATTTCGGCCCGCTTGATGGTGGCGTGATTGATGTAGAGGACCTGTCCAGACTAGAGATTGATCCGACAAGCCGCCCTGAACCTAGCTGGATTTTGACCGGGATCGACGGCCAACGCCTTTCCATTCCGATCAATGCGAAAGGGGCCGAAGACCTCTTTGACGTGTTTGCGGCATTGCCCGATATCAAGACGAACACCGTGCTGGACGTGCTTTCACGCACACCAGATGCGCGGGTAACCGTATGGAGCCGCGTGAATCCGCTCTTGCATTGACAGTGGCTGTCGGGCAATGCACCGATAACATCTGACCAATTTCCGAAAGGCTTGCGCCCATGTCTATCCCTCAATCCGGCGGTGGCCCCATTGAACACCACGACCAACTGGCCGAGGTGCTGGCGAAAGGCTGCAAGCCCAAAGAAGATTGGCGCATTGGCACTGAACACGAGAAATTCGGCTATTGCGCAGATACTCTCAAGCCTTTGCCATATGAAGGCGCGCGTTCGATCAAGGCGGTGCTAGAGGGACTAGAGGGACGCTTTGGCTGGGACCGTGTCGAGGAAGAAGGCAATATCATTGGCCTGACCAAAGATGGTGCGAACGTCAGCTTGGAACCGGGCGGCGCGTTAGAGTTGTCAGGTGCCCCGCTCGAGACGATCCACCAGACCTGCGACGAGGTGAATTCTCACTTGGCTGAAGTGAAGTCCGTTTCGGACGAAATCGGTGTGAAATTTATCGGACTCGGTGCTGCACCGGAATGGAAGCACGAAGAAATGCCGCTGATGCCCAAAGGGCGTTACAAGTTGATGAATGACTACATGCAAAAGGTCGGCACCATGGGCACATCCATGATGCGCCGCACCTGTACAGTGCAGGTCAATCTGGACTTCGGATCAGAAGCCGACATGGTGCAAAAGATGCGTGTCGCGATTGCGCTGCAGCCTGTTGCAGCAGCCTTGTTTGCAAATTCGCCCTTCTTTGAAGGCAAGATAAACGGCCATAAATCATGGCGTTCGCGCATTTGGCGTGATCTTGATGATGCTCGCACCGGCATGGTGCCTTTCGTCTTCGAAGAAGGTTTCGGGTTCGAAGCTTGGGTGCAGTGGGTCCTCGATGTGCCGATGTATTTCGTCTATCGCGATGGCAAATACATCAATGCGCTGGGCATGTCGTTCCGCGATTTCCTTAAGGGTGAATTACCCGCATTGCCCGGTGAAAAGCCACTTCTGTCAGATTGGGCAGACCATCTGACCACTGTCTTCCCAGAGGCCCGCGTGAAGCAGTATATCGAAATGCGCGGCGCAGATGGCGGCCCGTGGCGGCGACTTTGTGCGCTGCCTGCGTTCTGGGTTGGCTTGATGTATGACCAAACCGCTCTTGATGCCGCGTGGGACCTTTGCAAACACTGGACTGCCGAACAACGCGACGCGTTGCGTGTGGCCGCATCTGTTGATGGTTTGCAGGCCAAGGTTGACGGGATTGACATGTACGCCCTTGCTCGCGAGGTCGTCGTAATCTCCGAGGCGGGTTTGAAAGCCCGCGCCATGCCCGGTGCTGGTGGATTGGTGCCTGATGAGACGCATTTCCTGAACGCGGTCAAAGAAACGCTGGAAAGCGGCGAAACACCTGCCGACGAATTGCTGCGCAAATATCACGGCGAATGGGGCGGCGATCTAAAGCGGATCTATGCTGAATACAGCTACTAAGCACGTTATCCAAACGGCGAAGGCATCTAATCAAATGTATCATTTTTTCATTAGATCATTGGATTTATTGATTGGTATTTTTGTTATTTTTGGGATGCTTGCTGTCTTGTTTGCGGGCTTCGCTGTCGCCGATGGTCGATGGATGGCACCAAATGAAATGCCTATGGCAAATGGCAGATTTGCTGGCGCTTTGGTTGTGCTTGTTGGTACCCTAAATGTCTTTTTTGTAGCAGGTTTTCTATATTTGGGTGTTGGAATATACTACAATACAAAGCGAACAGCGGATGCCGTCGAAAAGATGGTTCAAAAGGCGCCTACCAGCTATAAAGAGCTTACCGGCCGCAAAGATCCTGTGATCCGTAAAGAACCAACAATCTAGCACAATCCCAGTTGTTGAAGCTTGGCGATATGAAATTAAGCTTTTGCTTTGCCGCCGATCTTGGTTTCGGTGCCAGCCCGCAGGCGACTGATATTGCCCCAATGGCGGGCGTAAATTAGCAGGCCTAGAACCGCGCTTAGGATGAAGTAGGCACCGTTGCCAGTAAGAGCCATGACAACGGGCGTCCAGCCTGCTGTAAACAACGCTGCAAGTGATGAATAGCGTGAAACCCCGGCAACAAAGAGCCAGATAAGACAGGCCGCTGCCCCCATTGGCCATGACAGAGCCCAAAGGATGCCAAGATAGGTGGCTACACCTTTGCCGCCCTTGAAGCGCAGCCATACCGGAAAGCAATGACCTAAGAACGCCATCAATGCGCCGAACTGGGCTGCGTCCTCGGATGCGAGGGCGCGGGCCAAAAGGACCACGATTGCGCCCTTGGCTGCATCAAAAATCAACGTAAGGACTGCTGCCTTCTTGTTGCCTGTGCGCAGAACATTTGTCGCGCCGATATTGCCTGACCCTATCTCGCGCAGGTTGCCAAGGTTCATGACCCGCGCAAGGATCAAGCCGCTTGGGATCGACCCGAACAGATACCCGATGACACCCCAAAGGATCAGGGCTCCGTATGCGATTTCAGCTATTGGCATTATGATTTCTCCCAAACGCGGTTTCCGTCGACCCATGTGCCAAGGACGCGGCCTTGCATAATTGCGCCATCAAAAGGCGTGTTCTTTGATTTCGACAGTAGTGTAGAGCGATCCAACTGGAATGGCGTGTGCGGGTCAAACAAAATCAAATCTGCAGGCGCGCCTGCGGCAAGCCGTCCAGCTGCAAGCCCAAGCAGTTTGGCGGGGTTCAACGCCAATGCGCGGAACAAGCGCGGCATGTCGATCATCTCTGCATGATAAAGGCGCAGCGCGGCAGGTAATAACGTCTCTAGCCCGACAGCGCCGCTCGCAGCCTCTTCATAGGGCAGGCGCTTGCTTTCTTCGTCCTGGGGTGTGTGCATCGAGCAGATGATGTCGATCAGCCCTTCGGCAACGGCTTGCACCACAGCGATGCGATCATCTTCGCTGCGCAATGGCGGTTTGAGCTTAAAGAACGTCCGGTAATCAGCGACGTCCAATTCGTTCAAGGTCAGGTGGTGCACGCCAATGCCTGCTGTAATTCGGACCCCATTGCGCTTGGCCCGTTCCAGCGCGGGCAAGGCGCGTGCGGTCGTGATCTGGTCAACGTGATAGCGCGCACCCGTCATCTCAAGCAAGCTGATATCGCGATCAAGGCCCATACGTTCGGCCATCGGGCTGACACCGGGCAAGCCGCGCAGGGATGCAAATTTGCCAGAGGTGACCGCAGCACCCTCTGATAGCACAGGTTCTTGGATATGGCCGATCACCAGCGCGTCAAGCGACCGCGCATAGGTCAGTGCGCGGCTGTAGACTTTGGTGTTGGTGACGACACGGTCGCAGTCTGTGAACGCCACGGCACCTGCATCTTGCAACAACCCGATCTCGGTCATCTCACGGCCTTCGCGCCCTTTTGTCAGCGCAGCCATCGGCAAAACGTGCACGGGCGCATCTTTTTGTGCGCGCCGTTCCACAAATTCGAGCGTTTCAGGCGTATCAATCGCCGGCGACGTATCAGGGCGGGTCACAATCGTGGTTACGCCACCAGCAGCCGCAGCGCGCCCCGCAGAGCGGAAGGATTCCTTGTGCCGCTCGCCAGGTTCGGACACTTTCACGCCGATATCGATGATCCCGGGCGCAAGGCAGTGGCCGCCACAGTCGATGACATTCGCGTTTTTCGGAGGTGTCGCGTCGCCATCGAAGATCGCTGTGATGATCCCATCCTCGATCAGGACTCCGCCCATGCCGTCGGTCAGTGCGACCGGATCAATCAGGCGGGCGTTGGCAAAGAATGTAGCGGTCATTGTGTGGTATCCTGCGCGCAAAGCGTCATTTCAAAAAGCATCAGCCGCCCACCCAGATCATCAGGCCGACAAGGGCGAACATGGCCAGAAGGGCATACATCGCGACCATGCCGCTCATCCGTGCGTTGGATTTGGGCGGCTTGGTTGGCTTGGGCGTCAGCACACCATCTGCGCTTGCTGTGCTAATCGGGTCGATGACCTTGATTGCGGGTTGTTCGCGCAATGTAGTCACGAGCCGCACATTTTCTGGCAAACCCAAAGTCACATCTTGCCCTCCAAAAGAGGCGGACATGACCAGAACGGCAGTGCCGACCAAGCCTCGCAAGTCCTCGTCCACTTCGTCCGCCATAGGCATATCGTAACCATCTGCGATATACTGCGGCAACGTCATGTCCAAAAGCGTCGCAGGATAGACGACATCCACATAATCGGTGTTTAGCACGACAGGTCCGAACACCGCCATGAGTGCGGTGTCAGTTTTGTCGCCCAAATCAGCGGGCAGGATGCCTATGACTTCAAACACATAGATCGCGCCGTGATCGTTGGCGGCAATTTTAATATTCATGCCATCACCGCTTTGCGGTCAGCGCGCAGGTTTTGGGCCAACAAATCCATTGCGGCCATGCGCACGGCGACACCCATTTCTACCTGTTCTTGAATGACAGACCTGTTGATATCGTCGGCAAGCGTGCCGTCAATTTCAACGCCGCGGTTCATTGGGCCGGGGTGCATGATAATGGCGTCAGGTTTGGCGTGGCTTAGCTTGGCGGCATCAAGGCCGTAGCGGTGATAATACTCACGCTCCGAAGGGATAAACCCGCCATCCATCCGTTCTTTTTGCAAGCGAAGCATCATGACGACGTCCACGTCTTTCAGCCCTTCTTCCATGCTCTCGAACACTTCGACCCCAAAGTCAGCCATACCGGAGGGCATCAAAGTGGGCGGTGCAATCAGGCGGATGCGGTTTTCCATCTTGCCCAGCAACATGATGTTAGAGCGCGCGACGCGGCTATGCGCGATATCCCCGCAAATCGCGATGGACAGGCGGTGTAGGCGACCCTTGGCACGGCGGATGGTCAGTGCGTCCAGAAGTGCCTGGGTTGGGTGCTCGTGCTTGCCGTCGCCTGCGTTTAGCACGGCGCAGTTCACTTTTTGCGCTAGCAAATCGACAGCACCCGAATGTGGATGACGCACAACCAGCAAATCAGGACGCATTGCGTTCAGTGTCAGGGCCGTATCAATCAGTGTCTCGCCTTTTTTGATAGACGACGCCTGCATCCCCATGTTCATGACATCCGCGCCTAGACGTTTGCCTGCCAGCTCAAAACTGGCCAGTGTGCGGGTCGAGTTTTCAAAGAACATGTTGATCTGTGTCAGCCCGGTCAGCACATCACGGTGTGCTACGCCACGTCGGTTATGATCGGCATAGCTATCAGCCAAATCCAAAAGCGTGGTGATTTCGGTGGGGTGCAGCGGCTCGATGCCCAGAAGATGCTTGGCGCGGAATGTCATTAGGCCCTCATGCGTGCAGTTCGCGCCCTTATAGGGGGCAGTGCGGCCTGCTTCAATGCTGCAAGCACTGCACATCCGATCCGATCCAGCATATCGTATGGAGCATGGATTCGGCGAACACATATTGGAACGACCGCGCCTTGCTGGAATGGCAGGTCGAATTGGGGGCGACAGACGCGATTTTGGACGCGCCAGTCGATCGCTATGCGTTGGAGAACGTGAAACCAACGCGAAAACCAACACCCACGCCAGTTCTGCAATCAGACGGACAGGAAAAACGCGCGCCCATTCCAACCTTGCCGCAAGTACAAGAGATCGATGTTGTTGGATTGGCGCGTTCTGTGGCCGCGGCTGCTGGCGATTTGTCTGCTTTATCAGCCGCAATGGAAGCATTTGAACATTGTGAACTGAAACGCGGCGCACGCAAGTTTGTCTTTGGCGACGGGAACCCGTCCGCCCGCGTGATGATTATCAGCGAAGCGCCAAGCCGTGAGGAAGACCGTGCGGGGCGGCCGTTCGTAGGGCGAGCCGGACAATTGTTCGACAAGATGTTTGACGCGATCCAGATGGGTCGAAAGCATGAGGACGCGGCACGCAGTCTATACATGACTAACGTTCTGCCGTGGCGCACGCCCTCGAACCGCGCCCCAGATGACTTAGAGATCGCGATGATGCTGCCGTTTTTGGAACGCCATGTAGCTTTGGCCAATCCAGATGTTTTGGTCTTGATGGGCAGTACGCCATGCCAAGCGCTGCTAGGGCGCAACGGTATTTCACGTATGCGCGGTTCATGGACCAAAGCTTTGGATAAACCATGTCTGCCAATGCTTCATCCCGACCATTTGCTGCGCAACCCCATTGCCAAACGCGAGGCATGGTTTGATTTACTTGAACTGAATGCGCATCTGCGCGGCTCACTAGGATAGTTGAATGAAAAAACTGGCGATTATCGCGGCGCTTTGCGCAAGCCCTGTTTTGGCTGACCCGCTTGATCTGATTGATTACGCGGAGCTTTTTGCCGACAATCAGGACATGGTGCAGGTGGTATCGCCAGCGCGCCAGATTTTGCAGTTAGACAACATTACCGTCCTGCACGATACAAATGAGGTGCAGCAATACACAGGTCTTGATGAAAGCGGTGAAGGGGCAGTGGGTTGTTTTGTCACCATCCTAGCGACGATCGAAAGTGCACTTCAGGCCTGCGAAGCGACGCTTTCTGATGATCAAGCCGCCGTTCAGGCTTCATATCTAGACGAGGCCCTTTCGTTCTACGCCGCCAACGCAGTACCACCTGTGTCTCGTGCCACCGTGCAAGAACGTTTTGATGCGTTGGTTGCGTCGCAGATAGAAGGCGCGCTCCCATACTGCGCCAACCTTAGCGTTGTGACAAATTTAGCCGAACAGATTTTCAGCGCTGACAGCCGCGCCGAGATTGACGGCATGATGTCCGTTCCGCGACTACCTGTTTCTAACCCTTGTTTGTGAGCACAAAATGAGCCGGATTGACGAGACCCTTGATTTTGTACCTGTCCGCATCGCCATTCTGACGGTCAGTGACACGCGCCAAATTGCAGACGACAAGTCGGGCCAGACGCTTGTGGACCGCATTGGAAAAGCCGGCCACAAGATCGCTGACCGTAAGATCATCGCGGATGAACGTGACCAGATCGCAAATCAACTGCGAATTTGGTGTGCCGATGATGCCATCGACGTCATCATCTCAACTGGCGGTACCGGTTTAACCGGTCGCGATGTCACCGTCGAGGCACACCGCGATGTTTACGAAAAAGAGATCGACGCGTTCGGTGCGATTTTCACCATCGTCAGCATGCAAAAAATTGGCACCAGTGCTGTGCAAAGTCGTGCAACTGCGGGCGTAGCGCAGGGCACGTATCTTTTTGCGTTGCCCGGATCGCCGGGCGCTTGCAAAGACGCCTGGGACGAGATTCTAGAACGACAGCTGGATTATCGCCACCGCCCCTGCAATTTTGTTGAGATTATGCCGCGTTTGGACGAACATCTGCGACGGAAATAACGAGATCGTGCGTTAAACTGGAAAGCACCGGCTTTTCGGCTAAGTCTTAAGAACAGACCAAGGATATTTTGAATGCGGTTTCTACGTCGTAGCCTGACAGGGGTGTTCTTGCTGGCTGTCACGCTGGCCCTGCTTGCATGGGCGGGTGAAATGGTGCGCGGTGCTGTGTCCGTTCGAATGAACGAAGAACCGCGCAGTTTTCCGCAAAGTGAACGCATCTTGGCGGTCAACATCGTGATGCTTGATCTGCAGACAATTACGCCGGAACTGACAGTGTTCGGCGAGCTGCGCAGCCAGCGCACTCTTGATCTGCGCAGCGCGATCGGCGGGACCGTTCTTGA
>JBLHTS010000176.1:0-8213 GCA_047627695.1 Yoonia sp.
GACCCACGGGGTATGTTGCGCCTTGGTGGGAGTTTTCAAACGTTACCAATGAGTTGCTGTTAGAGCGTGGCATTAAGTATGACCATTCTTTGATGCATAACGACTTTTCCCCCTACCGGGTCCGTGTCGGCGATAAGTGGACTAAGATCGACTATTCCGCTAAGCCCGAGGACTGGATGAAGCCGCTGGAGCGCGGTGAAGAGACCGATCTGATTGAGATTCCGGCAAATTGGTATCTCGACGATCTGCCGCCGATGATGTTCATCAAGAAGGCCCCAAACAGCCATGGTTTCGTTAACCCTCGCGACATCGAAGAGATGTGGCGCGATCAGTTTGATTGGGTATACGAGAACATGGACTACGCCGTCTTCCCAATTACGATCCATCCGGACGTGTCCGGCCGTCCGCAGGTGTTGATGATGCTGGAGCGTCTGATCAAACACATCCAAAGCCACGAAGGCGTGCGCTTCGTGACGATGAATGAAATGGCTGACGATTACGACAAGCGCTTCCCGCGCGGCTAAGTTCTGGTGCAGAAGGGTGCAGGCTAACGTTCAACGGCCTGCACCTTGCGAGCTTAAAAGGAGACGGCAATATGTGTTCGCTTTGCGGCATCCTTGGATGTGACGACCACTGGACCAATGCGGTAGACAGGCCTGGCGTCTATACCCGTAACGCTGATCGACAGCAGCGGCGGACCGATGGTGCGCGCCGGATTGCAGCTGCGAATCAAGTGCTGTCCTTCCGCCGGTTGTCCTTGGCCGAATGGCAGGGCCGGTCCTATGTGCTGTCGACTGCGACCGGTGCGACCACCATTTTTGATGCGCTGTCCCACCTGTGGCCTGAAGCCGAGGCGATGGCGTCCCGCGGCTTTGACCCGCTCGATCCCGAACTGATCGACTGGATGACTGCGCAATGACGCCGGTGACCTTGCTGACGGGCTTTCTTGGCTCAGGGAAAACGACGCTGCTGCAGCGGCTGCTGACGGACCCTGACATGGCCCGCGCCGCCGTGCTGATCAACGAATTCGGGCAGGTCGGTCTTGATCATGATCTGCTGGACCGGATAGATGACAATGTCATCTTGATGAAATCCGGCTGCATCTGCTGCACCGTGCGCGGCGAAGTTGCCGACGCGCTGATGAACCTGCACGGCATGCGGGACCGTGGCGAGGTTGATTTTGACCGTGTCGTGATTGAAACTACAGGTCTGGCCGATCCCTATCCGGTGCTGCAAACCTTGCGCGCCCACCCGGTGCTCCGCAGCCATTTCAGCGCGGGTGGTGTTCTGACTACCGTAGACAGCATAAACGCTAACAACCAGATCGCCCACCGGGCCGAGGCCGTGCGCCAGATTGCAGCCGCAGATCGTATTATTCTAACGAAAACTGATTTGGCTGTTGCAGCAGATGTGGACGTCTTACGCTCGGCCCTTTGTCGAGTAAATCCGACAGCAACGGTTGTCATCAGTGATGCGCCGACCGTTCAGATTGTTGGCGACCTAATGGCCGGGGTGCCAGCGGAACTACCCGAGGCCGTATCCGATCACGCCCATCGTGGCCACCACCACCATCACGCCCACTCTCTGAATGAAGATCTTGGTGTAGTGACCTTCTCATTGACGATTGATCAATCCGTCGACTGGACAAAATTTGGGATTTGGCTGACTCTTTTATTGCACCGCTACGGAGACCGCATTTTTCGCGTCAAAGGCATTCTGGCAATTGAAGGTGAAACGAATCCGGTAGCGATTCATGGCGTGCAGTATCTGGTTCACGCTCCGGTGCACATGACCCATTGGCCGAAAGGACCCCGCCAATCGCGGCTGGTTTTCATCCTTGAAGATATTGATCCGGACCTGATTCGCAAATCCTTTTCCGCCTTTATGGGCCTGACCGATGTGCGGGCAGTCGCGTGACGGAACCGCTGCGCATCCTTTGCACCGAAATCCTGCCATGGCGTCTGCTGAAAGACCAGGCTGAGGCGGATCTGGGCTTTCCGATCGAGTTTCAGGAGCAGGACTTTATCACCGCACAGCGCACGGCGGCGATGTCCCCCGAAAATTATGATGTCTACGATCAGTGTTTTCACAACCTTGATATCGTGTGGCATTGGCGAGCCATTCAACCAATCGATACAGCCCGGATCGCGACCTGGGGCGAGATGTCGGGCCTTGCCCGCACAGTAAGCACCAACGGGCGCGTCGGTGTTGGCGATGCCCCCGCAACACGGCTTTTCGTGCAGCCTGATGCTACCCTGTCGGAGAATCCCACCGGCCAAATCTCGATGCTGCCGACGGTTCATAATTTTGACAGCTTTGCGATTAATAAGGACGTCTCGTCCGTTGACGTTGACCGCGACATCACCAGTTGGAGCGAGCTTTTGGAGCCGCGCTGGCATGGACGTGTGGCTTTAGTGGATGAGCCGGCAATCGGGGCGTTTGACCTGACGATGGCACTGGTGGCCGCCGGGCGGATGACCGTGCGCGACATTGGCAACATGACCGTGTCCGAGATCGACGAGATGGCAGGACATGCAATGGAGCTTGTGCTGTCGGGCCATCTTGCGCCGTTCTGGCGCCGCGCGTCAGAGCCTGTGGAACGCTTTGCCTCTGGCGAGCTTGCGATCTCTTCAATCTGGTCTCCGTCTGTTGTGACGATGAAGGCAAAAGGATTGAAGGTGCGTCAGGCCTATCCAGAAGAAGGTTACCGCGCGTGGCACGGCGGCCTATGCCTATCGCGGCATCTGGACGGCGAGAGGCTGGAGATGGCTTATGCTTGGTTAAACTGGTTTCTTGACGGATGGGCGGGCGCTAATATGGCGCGTCAGGGCTACTATATCTCAGTTCCGGACCGCATCCGTGCCCATCTGGACCCGGATGAATGGGACTATTGGTATGATGGAAAGCCGGCGGCTCGTGATTTGCCGGACCCGCAAGGTCGCATCGCGATTCGCGCTGGCGAGGTGCGGTCCGGCGGATCATATCGCACCCGGTCAAATCATATTGCGATTTGGAATACGACGATGGACGAGCACAACTTCCTTGTGCGTCGCTGGGATGAGATCATCGCACTAGCTCAGTCTCGCGGCCTACGCCGTCGCATAAGCTGAAATCAGGAAGGACCCGACCATGCGCACAGTTGCAGTCATCGCTACCGGCGGAACTATCGCGTCAAATGCCGCCGCTACCGGCGGGCCGGTGAATGCCGGGGTAGCCGCTTATGTCTTGCTAGATAGTCTTCACGAGCGGCCTGAAGGAATTGACCTAAAGGTAGAGGATTTTGAGGTCAAAGGCAGCTATGCTTTAGATTTGCCCACAGTTCACCGTCTATGCGGGCGCATTGATGCATTGCTGGCTGACCCAACTATCGACGGCATTGTCGTCACCCATGGCACGGATACCATGGAGGAAACGGCATATCTCGCAGATCTGATTGTGAAGTCTGACAAACCTGTCATTTTTACAGGAGCGCAGCGTCATGCGGGGATGCCAGACACCGATGGGCCACGCAACATCGCTGATGCCATCCGCTGTGCAGTTTCGCCAGAATTGATCGGGCAGGGGGCAGCTATCTTGTTCGAAGGCGAAATCCATGCTGCCCGAGAAGTGACTAAAACCCACACGTCACGAGTCGATACCTTCCGATCGGCCGGTTTAGGCAAGATTGGAGAAGTAGACGCAGGAAATGTATATGTTTACCGACGACGTGCCTTTCGAGAGGTTCTTAGCGTCGACCACATTGATGAGGGGGTTGAGATGCTATTGCTCGGTCTTGGCACATCGCCTGCGCTGCTTGACTATTGCCAGACCCTCCGCCGGTCTGGCGTCGTTCTAGCTGCCTTTGGCCGAGGCAACGCACCTCAAGGCTTTGCAGTCAGTGTCCAGCGGCTCACAGAGGCAGGTATTCCGGTCGTGATTGCTTCCCGCTGTGCTGAGGGACGCGTGTTGCCGGTTTACGGTAAGGATTCTGGCGGGCGCACTCTTATCGATGCTGGCGGTATATTCTGTGGCTCCTTGCAGCCCGTGAAGGCTAGGTTATTGCTCAGCGTTTTACTGGCAGATGGCGTCGATATTCCAACAATAAGAGAAGCATTTCAGAAGCATATTTGAAGATTGGCTAGTTTGTTGATTAGTCTAGAAGTTCCAAGATAACTAAGAAGGACATTGATCGTTATTTATGGTCTTGGCCCTGTGTTTGACAGCCCCAAAGACTTAATGGCATCTGCTATGGAACGGTGTCGTTGGCATCTGGTAATCCTCCCATTTTCAACGGGACGAGATCGTAGAACGTAAGCAGCCATTTTCAGTTTCATTGCGGGCGTGATGCCGCCGATGCTTATATTCGAGCGATCGTTTCTGTATGTCGATAACCACTGCGGTCCAAAGTGTTGGATCTCCTCGAAGCTGTTGCGGAGAAGAACCGCGCTCACTTTCAGTGGCCCTCTCGCCCCGTGATGTCCTCGATTTGGGGTAATGGTGTTGACTGCGTGACTAGTTCGGCTGGCCGTTTTTCGTAGGAGGCATTGCCGCCTGTTGAAAGAACGTAGTGAATGTTGTTTTAGGCTGCGTGGAATGTTGCGGCGTGGAATAACTGCGCCCGCGCGATCATCGGGTGCCGTTCTCCTTTTCAAACCGGAACTGCTGCCTTGCGGACAACGGAAGCAGATCGCCCGCCCATGTTGCGTGACATGATCCCGGGTGCAAACTGATTTTTTTGTGCGACGACACCACAGACCCTGTCGGGGTAGCTGCTGGAATTGACGCGGTTCATGACGACGCTGCCAACTGCGATCATTCCGTCCCGGCTCGAGCGGTTCGACTCAAAATACATCGCCCGTTCCATACAATCGCGTTCGGTATGACGCGGGGAAATGCCACAACCCGTCAGTGCCGCCAATGCGGCTACCGAAATGATCGTCTGGAATCTGACATTTTGACGTATCACTTTTGGTCGCCTCTACAGCTTGGTGGCGTCGTAAATGTATTGCCAAGGGCGCAAGCAGGCTGTTCGGCCTCACTACATGATCAAGCCAACAGGGCTTAGAACCTACCGGATTCTGCACCCTTTCTACTGGGGCCATTGATAGCGGCGTTAGTAAAGGTCTGCGTTGAACTCTTTTATCTGGGATTTTGCGCGGCGTGATCAATCAGGATCGCTGTCGGCCACGGCGAGCCCTCGTGATGGCTGCCACCTAGAACGGTATTTGAATGCACTGGAGCGAATTGGCTTGGGCTCGTGTCGTGCTTCGGTGAGTTCTCGGACAGAAACTTATGTGCGCGCCCTTAATCGTTTCCCTTGACCTGTGGTTACGGTTATGGAATAACCGAATAGGCAGGCGCAAATGGAGCATAAAATGGCACTTTCCAATTCCGAAAAGCAGCGACGTTTCCGTGAACGTCAACGTGCCAAGCGCGCTAGTGAGACGAAGACGGGCGACCAATCTTTCGCCAACGCCGTCAACATGACGCCGTTCTTTAAGACTTTTCAGGCAAGTGGAAACCAGTCTGACTTTGAACTTTGCTTTGATCTCATGGGGCTCGAGCCTCCAGAATTTGAAGATGATAGTGGGCCAAAGAGCATTAACGGTATTGTCGATCATCAAGATGCGGACGTCGATCCTTACGGCGGGGCAGAGGGGTCCCTCGGTCGAGCTGAGGTGATGGTCGGATGCCTTCTCGACGCAGCCACGACCCTCGCGGGCATGATCCGTCAGCACAAACTGGGAGAGTTAAATGCGAGGATGAATGACGCCGAGGGGGACCTTGTGCGAGCTCCAGCAGACGCTCCACAAATTGCAGACCGCTTGGCGGGATTGGTCAAGATGCGCCAGGATCTACAGCGCGACATCCGCTGGACGGTGCCGAGCTGGAAGACTTCCTCCGACGATGGATGACGGGCTGACTTCCGCCTGATCACTGCGCATTAAAAACGGTTTCACCCATTGAGCTTTAGCGGCTCGGTGGGACCAGCAGCGGCATGCCCACTTTTTCGAATTCACCAAAACAATGACCGGCACTTTGCTTTAGCGAGAAGTGCCGGATCGAAACCCCTTTGCCGAGAGAAACACCATGAAAAACCTACAAGATGATTGCTCTTTTGATTTGCCGGACGGCTATGAATTACGAGATGACGGAATCTTTCTGCAAGCAGACCCGGAAAATGATAACTCAGCACCCATATGGCTTTGTTCGCCACTTAAGGTGACCGCGGTCGTGCATGACGCGCACAATATGCGCTGGGGCCGCTTGATAGTTGCTAAAGACGCTGCTGGCAAAACCCATGAGTGGATGATGAGCGCCTCAGATCTTACCAAAATCGCAAAGATTTCCGATCAACTACTCGATCGCGGTCTCAAGCTCAGCCGCGATCGGGTCAGTCAAAAAACATTGTCAGAAATGTTCCTGAACTGGGTGCCAGCCGAGACTATCCTGATTACCGACAAACTCGGCTGGGCCGAACCAGCTTGCCAAACATTCACGCTTGCTGACGGAACCACACTTGGTCGAAAGCGGGCGATCTATGCGCCGCTCAATCAACGTTTTAGTCCAAAGAACGTTGCCCAATGTGGCAATCTTGTAGGGTGGAAGCAGAACGTTGCACGGCTTGCCGATGGCAATCCTGTTCTAGTCACTGCGATTTCTCTCGCTTTTGCTGGTCCGCTTCTCCGGCTTTTTGGCCTCAATGGATTCGGCATGCATTTTAAAGGGGAGTCTTCCACAGGAAAAACCACAGCTCTCCATGTCGCCACATCTGTGTGGGGAAATAGCAGCCTAATCCAAAGCTGGCGCACAACCTCAAATGCGCTTGAGGGCATCGCAGCCTCTTCAAATGACGGTTTCCTTGCGTTGGACGAACTGGGCGAGGTTTCGGCGCAAAATGCAGCAGAAGCGTCTCACATGCTTGCAAATGGCCAAGGCAAAGGCCGCTCCAACGCGCGAGGAGCTGCACTGGCATCTACTGACTGGAAGATTGCTTATCTTTCAACCGGCGAAATTAGCTTCGGGGACAAGCTAGCAGAAGCCGGTCTTGAACCCAAAAGCGGACAATCTGTCCGTTTGATGGACATAAGAGTCGACCAACGGAGCCACGGCATTTTTGATGACTTGCATGAGGACGATTGTGCGGCTGACTTTTCGGGTCGATTGAAAACATCGGGCACCGAGTTCTGTGGGGTTGCAGGATCGGCGTTTGTCGAAAAACTTGCAAATACTGATATTGATTTGCGGAAAAAGTGGCAGATTATGCTCATCAAGTTTAAAGGCCTCATCTTTCGGGAGGGAGGCGATCCCAGCGATTCAGTTACCGAGAGGGCCGCTGCCCAGTTCGCATTAATTGCGCTAGCGGGCGAGCTGGCCACAAACTTTGAATTGACTGGTTGGAAAAGCTCGACGTCATTAACTGCAGCGACCGATATGTTCGGACTCTGGCTGATCGGTCGGCTAAACCCTTTATCGGCTGACGAAATCGGACGCCGGATTCATGAGTTCACAATCCATAGTGAATCACGTTTGCAGTGGATCGGTGGCGCGGTGGTAATGAATAATATTGGCTGGCAAGATCAAAAACGTTTCATGTTTAGCGAAGAAGGATGGGCGGAAATACATGTTGGATTGAAACCAAGAGCCGTTGCCAAGAGCGCACGAGCCCACGGAATCCTGACGGGTGCTGACGGGGATAATTTAAAGGTGAAAGCGCCTACCGGGATCCCAAATCGACCTCGATTGTATATGGTGAACCGCTCTGTGCTTGAGCGTCACAACTTAAAATAGTCGGACAACTCGGACAGAGTTAATTGTCATATCGACATCATCTGTCCGAGTTGTCCGACCGAAACGCGTGTAAATTGCAATTCCACTCAAAGCTGCGGTGATACACGAGCCATTTGTCCATACTGCTGACACCTAACAAAGCCCTGTGAAACTTAGTCAGAATGACTCTCACCAGCCTCTTGGTGGGCTAGTCACTTTGTTCCCTGACTCCATATGAAAGACTGCCAGATGCCAAGACGTCAGCAAATTCCATCCTTCGTCGGCTACGCACGTGTATCCACGTTAAAGCAGGCTGTTGAAGGATTCAGCATCGGCGGTCAGCAAGACGCGATACGGGCCTATGCCGGTCGAAAGGGTGGTCAGTTGATAGCCGTTTGCTGTGACGAGAAAAGTGGAGGTGGCGACCCGTTAAATCGACCCGGTCTTCGTGACGCTATCAACAC
>JBLHTS010000177.1:0-8212 GCA_047627695.1 Yoonia sp.
GGCTTTCGATCTGTCAAAGTTTGGATCGGCGCCCACGAAATTCGATGCCGAAGACCTTGTTCCGTTGACCGCACGTCATCTGGCCACCCTTGGTCACACGGACGTGGCTGAGGTTCTGGACGCGGCTGGTGTGCCTGCTGATTTGGCTGAACCATTCTGGATTGTAGTGCGTGAAAACATCACCAATCTTGATGAAGTAGCGAACTGGTGGGTGCTGTTCCGCGATGGCGCTAACCCTTTGATCGACGAAGAGGATCGCGCGTTCATTGCAGAGGCGTTTGCGTTGCTGCCACCTTTGCCGTTCAACCAAGACACATGGAGCACATGGACTACAACCGTCAAAGAAGCGACAGGTCGCAAAGGCAAGGGTCTGTTCATGCCATTGCGCAAAGCCGTGACAGGGCGTGCGCGCGGCCCGGAAATGGCAGATGTAATGCCGCTTTTGCAAACACGTCCGGCACTTTAGCAACACGCGCAGGACTGCTGTACGCGCGTCCTGACTACGAAAGTGCTTGAATAAAAAGGCTCGTCCTGCGTTGTTTGGCGCAACTTAATGAACGCAGGCAAACCGATCGATGACTGACGAAAAACCAAAAGCGTCCGAACCCACGCAGGCTGTTTTTACCAAAGGCAGCCTTTTTGGCCACATTTCGGTGATGTCATTGACCGCCTCGGTCGGTTTAATGGCGGTCTTTCTGGTTGATTTCGTTGACATGATTTTCATCTCGATGTTGGGCAAGGCGGAACTGGCCGCTGCCGTTGGCTACGCCGGAGCAATCTTGTTCTTTACTACGTCTTTTGGCATCGGCATGGCGATTGCGGCGGGGGCCTTGGTCGCCCGCGCCTTGGGCGCGGGTCAAGCCGAAGAGGCACGCAGGCGCGCCACGAACGCCTTGATTTATGGCGTGATATTCGGGGCGATTTTTGCGGGCGTTGTGTGGATGAGCCTAGGGTTCCTTGCTGGACTGTTGGGTGCTACGGGCGCGACACTCGACCTTGCTGTCCACTATCTGTCGATCATTGTGCCTTCGCTGCCATTCTTGATAGTGGGCATGATCGGCGGTGCCATTTTGCGCGCGCATGGCGATGCACGCCGCGCAATGATGGCGACGATCTGGGGCGGGCTGGTCAATGCGGTTCTGGATCCGATCTTGATCTTCGGGTTTGACCTTGAATTAACCGGAGCCGCCATCGCCAGCGTTTGCGCGCGCATTGTGATCGCCATTGTGGCGTTGATCCCGCTGATCCGGCATTACGGCGGTTTTGACAGGCCGACCTTTGGTAGCCTGACCATTGATATTCGTCCCATCCTAGCCATTGCCGTGCCTGCGATCCTGACCCAGCTCGCGACCCCGATCGGCCAGGCCTATGTCACCCGCAGCATGTCCGATTTTGGCGAAGAGGCGGTTGCAGGCATGGCAATCATCGCGCGAATGACCCCCATCGGATTTGGAATAATTTTTGCGCTGTCAGGGGCGATTGGGCCGATTATCGGACAGAATGCGGGTGCTGGCTTGAACGACCGTGTACGTGGGGCGTTCCGCGAAGGGTTGCTGTTCACGGGACTTGTTGTGGTTGTCGTTTCAGCCCTGTTTTTCTTGGCGCGCCCCGGTATCCAGATGCTGTTTCAATTGGACGGCACGGCGTTGACGTTGGTGTTTTTGTTTGCAGGACCATTGTCGCTGATGTTCTTCTTTAACGGGGTCATTTTCGTTGCAAACGCGGCCTTCAATAACCTTGGACATCCGTTTTATTCCACGGCTGTGAATTGGGGGCGACACACGCTGGGGACGATCCCGTTTGTGCTGGTAGGCGCTGCATGGTTTGGCGCACCGGGTGTGCTGATTGGCCAATATGTTGGCGGTGCGGTTTTTGCAGTTGTCGCAGTCGTTCTTGCGCGCAAAGTCATGGCGGCGCAATCAGCACAAAAAGAACCTGCAGACCCTTTCGCCCGCCAAGCCCGTTTGTTCAGCC
Source organism: Yoonia sp. (assembly GCA_047627695.1). Taxonomy (GTDB): domain Bacteria; phylum Pseudomonadota; class Alphaproteobacteria; order Rhodobacterales; family Rhodobacteraceae; genus Yoonia. Next base: position 1,975 of record JBLHTS010000177.1, read on the forward strand.
TGCTACACCACCGCCGCTAAAACAAAGTCTACTCGCGGGCGCGCAACACTTGTGCAGGCTTTGCCGACAATGGCCGCCAAGCAAAAGCGAGGCCAGCAAGTGTGGATGTCGCAATACCGCCGCCAATGATCAGAAACGCATTGCCCCAAATCACAACATAGGGCGTGCCCATGATGTAGGTTGAGACTGCCCAACCGCCCAAGATACCAGCCACAAGTGCGACAGCCCCCGCCGCCAAACCCAAGATTGCAGCCCGCAAGGCAAAGCTTGCAATGATCTGGCTGCGCGGTGCGCCTAGGGTCTTGAGCACGGCGGATTCAAACGTACGTGCACGCTCGCCTGCGGCAGCAGCGCCAATCAAGACCAAGAAGCCTGTGACCAAAGTAATCAACGCGCCATAGCGCGTCGCAGCAGAGATACCGCCGACCAGTTCAATGACCTGATCAATCGCGTCGCGGATGCGAATTGCAGTGATGTTGGGATAGGCACTTGCCAGATCACGCAAGATTGCAGCTTCGGCCTGTTCTTCGGCGTAGACGGTTGAAATCCAGCTATGTGGCGCACCGGCCAAAGCCCCTTGGTTCATCGCCAAGACAAAGCCGATCCCTGCATCTTCCCAACTGACATCGCGAAAGCTCGTGACCTCTGCGGTGATATCGCGGCCTAGTATGTTGACCGTCATCATATCGCCCAGCGATAGTCCCATCTCGGCGGCTTCTTCAGCGGCAAAGCTGATTTGCGGCGGGCCTGCATAGCCTGTGGGCCACCATTGCCCTGCGGTAACTGCGGTGCCTGTCGGCTGTTCGTCGGCGTAGGTGATGCCGCGATCGCCTTGGACGACCCAGTGCCTGCCAGCAACTTCGCTCGCGGGCCGACCGTTGATCTGAGTGATGATCCCGCGCAACATTGGGGCGGTATCGACGCGGCTGACCGCGTCATCGCTGTCAAGGCGGGCGCGAAAGCCGTCGATCTGATCGGGTTGAATGTCCACAAAGAAATAGCTGGGCGCTACCGCCGGCAGATCGTTTGAAAAAGAGTTGCGCAAGTTGCCGTCAATTTGCCCGACAGCGGCCAAAACCGTCAGACCAAGACCAAGAGACAAAACAACAGAAGTCGCTTCACCGCCGGGCGCACTGATCGCACCCAAGGCCAGCCGCAGGGCAGGGCGGCCACGCGTTGGCTTGCGCAAAAGAATAGCGATTGCGCGGATTAGGTAGGCGGCAACGATCAGGATGGCCAAGGCGCTGGCGATGCCGCCAGCCGTCCAAAGCGTCAGGAACACCGTCCCAGAAAACCAAATTGCGGCACTGACCAGACAGGACAAAAGAAAGATAATCACGGAGATGTATCTGAACGAAGGCAAGGTATCGCTCGTGGACAGGGCATCACGAAATAAGGTAGCCGCGCGAATGTCTTCGGTCTTGGCAAGGGGCCAGAGCGTAAAGATCAGCGCGGCCAGCACGCCGTACACAGCTGCCTCGAACAACGCGGCAGGGTAGATTGTAAAGACTGCAGGGATCGGCAGATTTGCCTCGATCAAAGGCGCAAACAAGATGGGCAGACCTGCTCCTAGCAAGAGACCAAGTGCAATGCCAAGAATGGTCAGCACGCCAATCTGGATAAAGTAAGTTTGAAAAATCATGGCTTTTGAGGCTCCAAGCGTCTTGAGGGTGGCAATCACGCCCGTCTTTCCAGCGAGGTATGCCCTGACCGCAGCAGAGACGCCAATGCCACCAACGGCCAAACCCGACAGACCTACAAGGATAAGAAACGCCCCGATCCGGTCCACGAATTCCGCGACGCCGCCAGCACCGCGGCGGCTATCCCGCCAACGCAAACCACTGTTGCTAAACTGTGCGTCTGCACTGTCTTTGATGCTTTGCAGATCAGCGTCGTCAGGCAGATCAAGCCTGTACTGGGTCGAAAATAGTGTGCCTTCCATGATCAGGCCAGAGTTGGCCAGATCATCCGTCAACACGACCGTGCGCGGCCCAAGACCAAAACCACCGGCGGAATTATCGGGATAACGAACTAAGACAGCACGCAAGATAAAGTCCTGTTCGCCAAGGCGGAAACTGTCGCCCGGCATCAGGCCCAACCTGTCGACCAGTACCCGTTCCATCACACCGCCCTTGTCAGCCAGAGCGTCCGGCAATGGTATAGCTGGATCAAGCTGCACCTGTCCGATCAGAGGGTAAAGGTTATCAACGGCGCGGATTTGGGTCAGGCCGCGATCTGTTTCGCCGTTGCGGTCAACAACAACCATGGAACGAAAATCGACGGTTTCTGAGACATTGTCGGCTATGCTTTCCAACCACACCAACTCATCTGCGCGGGCAAAACGATAGGTGAATTCAACCTCTGCATCGCCACCTAGCAGGGCGGCGCCATCACGTTTCAGTCCCGCTTCGATCCCTGCACGCACGGTACCGACCGCTGCGATGGCCGCAACGCCAAGCGCCAAACATGCCAGAAACACGCGAAAACCGCGAAAACCCCCGCGCAGCTCGCGGGCAGCCAAACGTGCGGTTATCCGAAGGCTCATTCGGCAGCCTTCGCCATCTGACCTTCGATGCGACCATCGCGCAGGCGTACGATACGGTCGCAACGGGAGGCCAGTTCGTTCGAATGGGTAACCATGATCAACGTGGCCCCATGACGATCCCGCAGTTCAAACAGCATATCAATAATTGCTTGCCCGTTGGTTTCGTCCAGATTTCCAGTGGGTTCGTCGGCCAACAAAAGACGGGGCCGTAGGGCAGAGGCGCGGGCAAGGGCGACGCGCTGCTGTTCGCCTCCCGACATCTGGCTGGGGTAATGATCCATGCGGTTGGCCAGACCAACAGCGCGCAATTCAGCCTCGGCGCGGGCGAACGCATCGGGTGCGCGTGCCAATTCAAGCGGGGTCGCCACGTTTTCTAGCGCAGTCATCGTCGGGATAAGGTGGAAAGATTGGAACACCACCCCCATATTATCTCTACGAAAGAGTGCAAGCTGGTCTTCGTTCATCGCTGTCAGATCTTGGCCCAATGCCGTGATCGTGCCCGCGGTCGCCTGTTCCAGCCCGCCCATCAACATAAGGAGCGACGATTTGCCTGATCCACTTGGCCCGACTAGCCCCAGCGTTTCACCTGCGGCTACTGTCAAAGAGATGTCGTGCAAGATGTCGACGCGCCCTGCATTCCCTTCAAGTGATAGTTCGACATTGGCGATGGATAAGACAGGTTCGGACATGCGTAAGACCTTGGATTGGGTGGGTTCACTTGCATATGGGGCCATTTCCCGTGCCAGCAAGTTTGGGGCGGCCCTTTTTGTGACGGCGAGCTTGGTACAAGCGGAAACTGTGACCATTGCGGCACTTGGCGATAGTCTGACTGCCGGTTACGGATTGGCGCAGAGCGATGGTTTTGTGCCCCATCTAGAAGGGTGGTTGCAGGCCCAAGGCGCAGATGCGGTCGTGCTAAACGCAGGGGTGTCCGGTGATACAACTGCGGGCGGCTTAAGCCGCGCGGCATGGACGCTGACGCCTGATGTGGATGCGATGATCGTGGCTCTTGGCGGGAACGACTTCTTGCGCGGACTTGATCCGGCGGTAAGCAAAGCGAACCTTGATGGAATCCTTGCCGCCGGTAAAGACGCAGGTGTTGCAATGCTGTTGGTTGGCCTGTCAGTCGGATCTAATTATGGTCTTGATTATAAAGAGGAATTCGAAGGTATGTACCGCGATTTGGCGGAGAAATACAATGTTCCGTTTTATCCTGATTTTGCATTTGGACTGCGTGCGGCGGCTGGCATGCAAGAGGGGATGTCAGAATTTCTGCAATCTGATGGGATCCATCCAAACCCAGAAGGCGTCGCGGTGATTGTTGCGGCAATGGGACCGGCGGTGCTAAATCTTATCGCTGAAGCGGATTGACGACGTCATTCGATATCAACAGTTTGACAAAAAAACGGGCGTTCTTGAGGGACGCCCGTTCTAAATTCGGATAACCGCAGGTTGCGTGCTAGTCGACGAGGACCAAATTAATGGCGCTTTCGCGGCCGTCACGGCCTGCTTCGATGTCGAAAGTGACCTTTTGATCATCTTTGAGGCCCGTAAGGCCGGAACGCTCAACTGCTGAAATATGGACAAATACGTCCTTGGATCCACCATCGGGAGCGATAAAGCCGAAGCCTTTGGTAGAATTGAACCATTTGACAGTGCCTGAAGCCATGTCTCTTTTCCTTCGTTTGGTCCGCTCGCGGGAGTGCAGCGGTGTGGCTCGGTAGAACGTGATCGGAAGACTGAGCCGGAAAAAGGAAACAGTGGTCGATAGGTCAACTTCGCACGCAAACTATGACAGAATCCGCAAAAAATTCAAGATAGTGCTATATTACGCGCAAATATCGGATTTTAGATAAAAAAATGGCGCGCAAATAGATGCGCGCCATTCAAATTTTTTCGCTTATGCGAGTGCGAGGTTCACTGCAGATTCGCGGCCGTCACGGCCTGCTTCTACGTCGAACGTCACTTTTTGGTCGTCTTTCAGACCTGTGAGGCCGGAACGCTCAACTGCGGAGATGTGAACGAAAATATCCTTCGCGCCGCCATCGGGAGCAATAAAGCCGAAGCCTTTTGTTGTGTTAAACCATTTCACGGTGCCAGTAGCCATCGTGTTCATCCTTTAGTTTCCTTGCTGTCCGCGAGAGTGCGACAGCTTGGCGGCGTCAGTGCATTATCGAAAGACTGTGGCCTAGTAGGAGAACAGTGGGTCGAGTTTTGTATCGGCTGCAACCCCCATTTGGAGGTTAGAAGCACATAGTTCAAGGGTTTTTTTGCAAAACAAGCAGGATTCAGCCATCTGAGGGCCTTTATTGCAACGAAGTCTGGGCTTTCGGCAAGCCCTGTCTACTCTCTGTACCGACTTTATGCGTTAGCGTACGAACTTCTTATGCTTCATCCGCTTCGGCTCTAATGCATCGGCACCCAGGCGTGATTTCTTATCTTCTTCATAGTCAGTAAAGCCGCCTTGGAACCATTCCACGTGCGCGTCGCCTTCAAACGCCAGAATATGCGTGCAAATGCGGTCAAGGAAGAAACGGTCGTGGCTGATGACGACGGCGCAGCCCGCAAAGCTGACCAAAGCATCTTCAAGCGCACGAAGCGTTTCGACGTCCAGATCGTTTGTTGGTTCGTCAAGCAGCAGCACGTTGCCGCCGGATTTCAGCAGTTTGGCCATATGCACGCGGTTACGTTCACCACCTGACAGCAGCCCCACCTTCTTTTGCTGGTCGCCGCCTTTGAAGTTGAACGCCGAACAATAAGCGCGCGAGTTCATTGATGCGTCGCCCAGCTCGATGATTTCGGCACCGCCGCTGATTTCTTCCCAGACTGTCGTATCGGGGCTCAATGAGTCGCGGGATTGGTCTACGTAGGACAGTTTGACAGTGTCGCCAAAAGTCACCGTGCCCTCATCGGGATCAGTTTGGTTCGTCAGCATTGAAAACAGCGTCGACTTACCCGCCCCGTTGGGGCCAATGACCCCAACAATACCACCTGGTGGTAGGTCGAAGCTGAGGTTTTCGATCAAGAGTTTGTCGCCCATCGCCTTCTTGAGCCCGTCAACTTCGATGACCTTTGAGCCAAGGCGCGGCCCGTTAGGGATAATGATCTGGGCGCGCCCCATCTTTTCACGCTCGGATTGGCCAGCAAGATCGTTATATGCACTGATCCGGGCCTTGGATTTGGCCTGCCGCGCTTTGGCACCTTGCCGCATCCATTCCAACTCGCGCTGTAGGGTGCGCTGCTTGGATTTGTCATCTTTCGCGTCGCGTTCTAGGCGCTTGGCTTTGGCTTCCAGCCAGCTGGAATAATTGCCCTCGTGCGGGATACCTGAACCGCGATCAAGTTCCAAAATCCAGCCGGTGATCGCATCTAGGAAATAGCGGTCGTGGGTAACGATCAGGATTGTGCCTTTGTAATCAATCAGGTGCTGTTGCAGCCATGCGATGGTTTCCGCGTCCAAGTGGTTGGTCGGTTCGTCCAAAAGCAACATATCTGGCGCATCCAGCAGCAATTTGCACAAGGCGACACGCCGCTTTTCACCGCCCGAAAGGGTGGTGACATCCGCTTCATCGGCCGGACAGCGCAATGCTTCCATCGAAATGTCGATTTGTGCGTCGAGGTCCCAGAGGCTCTGGCTGTCGATTTCATCTTGCAACGAGGCCATCTCATCGGCGGTTTCTTCGGAATAGTTCA
>JBLHTS010000178.1:0-8191 GCA_047627695.1 Yoonia sp.
GGACTTATAACAACGAGCGACCCAACATGGGCATCGGCGGCATAACACCCGCAATGAAACTGAAAACAGCCGCCTAAATTCTACGGCTGGACCCCATTAAAAATGGGGGGATTACCGATCGACCAATCTCAATCAGTACTTCCTGTGATGCGCCATAACTCTGATTTAACGACAACAATCCTACGGGAGGAGTTTTCGATGGTTATGGCACCCCAATACGGCACGTCATCAGAGCAACCTCCGCAGGGTTGGTTCCCGACAGCCTACACAATCCTGTTTGTCCTTGTCATCGCAATGGCGGCCCTGACATGGATCGTGCCCGCAGGCGAATACCAGCGCGTACCAAACAGCGTTCTGGGCAAGGACGTTCCCGTTCCCGGCACATACGCCACAGTTGACGCCGCACCCCAAGGGGTGCTGGACGTGCTCATGGCTCCCATCGCAGGGTTTTACGATCCGTCGTCCTACACGGCCAACGCCATTGATGTGTCGTTGTTTGTCCTGATTGTGGGTGGTTTTCCGGGCGTCTTGACGGCCACGGGTGCGATCAATACTGGCGTGGCGACTGCCATGCGCAAGCTGGAAGGTCGCGAAAAATGGATGATTCCAATCATGATGGCGCTGTTTGCCGCAGGTGGGACAACTTACGGCATGGCCGAGGAAACCTTGGCGTTTTACGTTCTGTTGATCCCGATCATGATCGCTGCGGGGTATGACGCGCTGACGGGGGTCGCGATTATCATGCTGGGTGCGGGCGTGGGTGTAATCGGCTCAACGATCAACCCGTTTTCAACCACGATTGCCTCAAATGCGGCGGGCATCGCCTTTACCCAAGGGATGACCCTGCGGTTTGTGATCCTTGGCCTGTCATGGCTTGCGGCAGTTGCATTTGTGATGCGCTACGCCGAACGGGTGCGCCTCGATCCAAGCCAGTCGCTGGTTGCCCATATGAAAGATGCGAACGAGGCCCATTTCCTGCAAAAGCATGCCCCGACAGAGGGCGCGCATCTGACGGCCATGCAGATCGCGATCCTAATCCTGTTTGCCGCAACTTTTGTTGTGATGGTCTGGGGCGTCTCAAGCCAAGGTTGGTGGATGGCCGAAATGTCCGCCCTGTTTTTGGGCGCTGCCATCGTGATTGGCACGCTCGGCTGGCTGGGTGAAAAGGTATTTACCAGCGCCTTTGTCGAAGGGGCGCGCGACCTCTTGGGCGTTGCCCTCGTGATCGGCCTTGCACGTGGCATCGTCATCATCATGGATCAAGGCCGCATCACCGACACCTTCTTGCACACGTTTGAGGGTTGGATTTCTGGCATGTCGCAAGTCGCGTTTGTCAACGCGCTCTTTGGCATTGAAGCCTTGATGAGTTTCCTTGTCCCCTCCACCTCCGGCCTCGCCGTTCTGTCCATGCCCGTCATGGCACCGCTATCGGACTTCGCTGGCGTCAGCCGTGATTTGGCCGTCACCGCGTTTCAGACCGCCATCGGCATAACCAATCTGGTCGCGCCCACCTATGCGGTGGTCGTTGGCGGCCTCGCCATCGGGCGTATTCCCTACAATACATGGCTGCGCTTTGTTTGGCCCTTACTGGTGATCTTGTCGTTGATGTCGATGGCGCTGCTGAGTGCGGCGGTGATGTTATGACCGCTCCGCTTGGTGTACATTCCGAAGTTGGTAAATTGCGCACCGTTTTGGTTTCGCGCCCCGGATTGGCGCATGAACGGTTGACCCCCAGCAATTGTGACGCACTGTTGTTTGACGATGTGTTCTGGGTCGATGAGGCCCGCAAAGACCACTTTGCCTTTTGTGACAAAATGCGTGATCGCGGGATTGAGGTGCTTGAACAGCATGATTTGCTGACCGACATTCTTGATCTGCAAAAGGCCCGCGCATGGCTGTTGGACCGCAAGATCACCGAAGACCACATCGGTGTCGGCATGATGGATGAGTTGCGCGGTTGGTTGAACGAAATGCCTGCGACAGCGCTGACACGGTTTTTAACCGGTGGCATCACAGTCAGCGATCTACCGTTCGATCCGCACAGCATGTTTGGCCGGTTTCTGGGGCCAGACGGTTTTGTTTTGCCACCCCTGCCCAATCTGATTTTCACCCGTGATACGTCTTGCTGGATTTACGGTGGTGTCACCCTGAACCCGATGCACTGGCCCGCGCGTCAACAAGAAACGCTGATTGCCGCTGCCATCTACCGCTTTCATCCGCGCTTTGCGGGCAAAACGAAAATCTGGTGGGGCAATCCTGATCAGGATTTTGGCCCTGCCACGCTTGAAGGCGGTGATGTGATGCCCATCGGCCAGGGCTGTGTTTTGGTCGGCATGGGTGAACGGACCACGCCGCAGGCGGTAGGGCAACTGGCGGTGTCACTGTTCGATCAAGGTGCTGCTGAACGGGTTATCGCCTGCCAAATGCCCGCCTCTCGTGCGGCAATGCATCTGGATACGGTGTTTTCCTTTTGCGACCATGATGTCGTAACCAGCTATACCCAAGTCGCGGACAAGATCAGGTGTTATTCTCTGTATCCCGACGACAAACATGCCCTGCGCGTCGTCGAAGACCCCGGTCATATCTTTGACATCGTTCAACAAGCCCTGAACATCCCCTCCTTGCGCATCATTGGCACGGGTGGCGATCACTTCGAACAAGAACGCGAACAATGGGATGATGGCAACAACGTCGTCGCCTTGGAACCCGGTGTCGTACTGGCCTATGACCGCAACGTCCACACCAACACGCTTTTGCGCAAGGCTGGCATCGAAGTGATCACCATTCGCGGGGCCGAATTGGGCCGCGGACGTGGTGGTGGCCATTGCATGACCTGTCCCATTTCACGCGATCCGGTGGAGTAATCTGATGTCGTATAACCTCAAGAACCGTTCATTCCTGTCCTTGCGCGACTTCAGCCCGCAAGAGATCAAGTTTCTGCTGAAACTCTCGACGGATCTGAAGGCAGCCAAATATGCCGGCACCGAACAGCAGACCCTAAAGGGGCGCGAGATTGCGCTGATCTTTGAGAAAAACTCGACCCGCACCCGCGTGGGGTTCGAGGTAGCCGCCCACGATCAAGGCGCGCATGTCACCTATTTGGGGCCATCGGGCAGCCACATCGGCAAGAAAGAAAGCATCAAGGACACCGCCCGTGTTCTGGGCCGCGTGTACGATGCGATTGAATATCGCGGCTTTGGACAAGAGGTGGTCGAGACGCTGGCGAAATGGTCCGGTGTGCCTGTTTATAACGGGCTGACGGATGAGTTCCACCCGACGCAAATCTTGGCTGATGTACTGACCATGACAGAGCATGTGGACAAACCACTGGGTCAGATCGCGTTCTGCTTTTTGGGGGATGCGGGTAATAATATGGGTGACAGCCTGCTGATTGGTGGCGCCAAGCTGGGCATGGATGTGCGCCTGTGCGGCCCTAAAACACTGTGGCCAGACAAGGCTATCGTCAACGCCGCATTGGCCGAGGCGAAAACCACAGGCGCGCGTATTTTGCTGACCGAAGACGTGCAGCAAGGCGTGTCTGAATGTGATGTCGTCTATACCGATGTTTGGGTGTCGATGGGCGAACCCGAAAAGGTTTGGGCGGATCGGATCAAACTGTTGATACCCTATCAGGTGAACGCTGAGGTGATGAAAATGACTGGCAATACGCATGTCAAATTCATGCACTGCCTGCCCGCCTTTCATAACACCGAGACCGAGGTGGGCACGCATATCCGCGACACCTTTGGTCTGGATGCAATGGAGGTGACCGAAGAAGTTTTCGAATCCGCAGCCTCTATCGTCTTTGAGCAGGCGGAAAATCGTATGCACACCATCAAGGCCGTATTGGTCGCAACACTAGGATCTTAAATGCGTATTGTTGTTGCTTTGGGCGGAAATGCCCTGTCGAAACGTGGTGAAACGCTGACGGCTGCGGGTCAAAGGGCGAGCATCCGTGTCGCCGCGCAATCGCTCGCGGGCTTGTTGGAGGCCGGACACGAGGTGGTCATCACTCATGGCAATGGTCCGCAGGTTGGGTATCTCGCCTTACAGGGGGGTGTTTTTCCACTAGACGTCTTGGGCGCTGAGACGGACGGCATGATCGGCTATGTGTTGCAACAAGAGTTGGACAATGCCTATGCGCCGGATGTGCAATACGCGACGCTGCTTACGCAGATCGAAGTTGATCCAAACGATCCGGCATTTCAAAAACCGACCAAGTTCATCGGTCCGATCTATACCGAAGAAGACGCCGCTAAGCTGAGTGCTGAACGCGGTTGGACCATTGGCCAAGACGGCGCACATTTCCGCCGAACAGTGCCCTCTCCGCATCCGAAACGTATCCTTGAACTCGACGTGATCAACCTGCTGCTGGCTCAAAAGGTAATCGTTATTTGTGCAGGGGGCGGCGGCATTCCCGTTGTCCAGAAACCTGACGGCACCATGATCGGGGTCGAGGCCGTGATCGACAAGGATCACGCCAGTGGCCTTTTGGCGCGACAGGTCAAGGCAGACGCTTTTTTGATGCTAACCGACGTCGAAGGTATATTCGACCAGTGGGGGACCCCCGACCAGACCCTGATACGTCACGCCACACCGGAAACGCTTGCCAAGATGGCATTCCCCGCCGGATCGATGGGACCAAAGGTCGAGGCGGCCTGTGGTTTTGCGAGCGCCACGGGTAGATTTGCGGCAATCGGGTGCCTTGCTGACTGTTTAGGACTGGTCGCGGGAGCAACGGGAACACGGGTCCAATTAGCGGACTGATAATACCCGCACAGACAATCTGCGGCTCGTGCGTACCCCTTGGCCTAAATTGGCTCGTGCTGCGCAAGGCCACGTAGAACGGCATCACGTTCTTCCAACAGATCAAGAACAAGCGCGATACCGGCAGTATTAACGCCTAGATCGCGGTTCAGCCTTCGTGCCTTTTTGGCCCGCACAATGTTGGTGCCTACAAAACGCCAGTTTCCTTTGGTGCTACCAACAGGATCCAGCACGCCGTGTTCCACCAGTTCAATGACCCAAGTTTCTTCAGCCTGACAAAACCGGCACAAGTCCTGCAATGACAGCGCCTCTACGATATCACCATGTAGCGTGGTTACTTTCATCTTCCCTTTCCTCCAAGGTTGGCGCGCGGATCAAAGGGCATCGCCTTTGCCATCTGTTCGAATAGCGCGCGTGCTTCCTCTGTCTCGACTTTTGGGTTCACAATTTTGAGGGTCGCGTAGATGTCACCAGCCGGTGTGCCCGGCAAGCCTTTGCCTTTCAGGCGCATTTTCTGACCAGACCGCGCGTTCTTGGGAATCCGTAGATCAACCTGACCGTCGGGGGTTGGCATCACAACGTGTCCGCCCAACGCAGCTTCCCATGGGGTGATCGGCAAATCTAGATGCAGGCTTTTCCCGTCAATGCGGTACACAGGATGTGCGGCAAAAGTGACTTCAAGAAACAAGTCGCCTGCCGAACGTCCATCAATGCTGGGGCCGCCTTGTCCTACCAACCGGATATGTTGACCTTGTAAGATCCCTTTTGGGACCCGAACGGACAAGGTGCGGTTTTGCATGGTAACGGCCCCGTTCGGCCCCACCACAGGTGTTCTGAGGGCCAGTTTGCGCTCCGCCCCTAGGTAGGCATCCTCGATGGCAATCTCTATGCGTCCGTGACTATCCGCTGGTGGTCCGCCGCGCGTGCCCTCTGCCGGACCGCCGCCACGGCGAAACAGTTCCTCGAAAAAGTCGCTAAACGCTTCGTCACTTTGCGGGCCGTTTGCCTCGGAAAAGGCGTAACCGTTGTCCCAACCGGGCGGGGGTTGATACCCGCCTTGCCCCTGCGGCGGTTCTTGTCCCAACTGATCATAAGCCGCGCGGCGCTCGGGATCTTTGAGAACCTCATAAGCTTCGTTCACATCCTTAAATTTTGCCTCTGCATCCGCACCCGGATTTATGTCCGGATGATACTTCCGGGCGGCCTTGCGAAACGCCTTCTTGATGTCGTCCGCACTCGCGGTTTGCGTGACACCAAGCGCCTTGTAGTAGTCTTTGAATTCCATCTGCCAATCGTCCGATCATCTCATGTCAACCTTGTGTGCCAGAAAAATCCAAGCGCCTTGTTGATCTGTATCATTTGCCTGCGTGCGCAACGTGTCACTTTATCCCAAGCCGCCCCAGCTTAGAGGATCGGGCGCATACTTTGATAGGAGAGCAACATGAACCGCCGGACGATACTTTTTGTGATGACTGCTGACACCCCAGATCATCAGATCAGTGATGCCGCTGAAGCTGCGACTGCGGCTCAAGATCACTTGATTTGCCTGATTTTGGGAGCATCCCCAGCCTTGCCGATGTATGCTTATGGTGTCCCGCCCTACGGAGGTATGAACATCCCCGATAACTGGACTGAATTAGTCACCGAGGCACAGAAACAGCAAAGAGACCGCGTTCAAGAAGTTGAAACGTTATTGGCCAAAAGTAACGCGTCAGGCGATGTCCAATCAGCGATGTGTGTCACGATGGATGTCAAACACCGTGTCGCGCAAGCCGCACGGGTCTGCGATGAAGCGTACTTGGCCGCAAGTCTGCGCGACACGCCTGAAATTTTGCGCGAAGCCGCCTCGGGTATATTGTTCCATTCACCAATCGGTTTCCGCCTGAATGGATCCCCCTCGCAAAAGCCGAAACGTGTCTTTGTGGCCTGGGACAGCAGCGAAGCCGCTTCAAGCGCTGTTCATGCTGCGTTGCCCTATTTGAAAGACGCGCAAGAGGTAGTGATTGGATGTATCGATCCGGTCATAACATCCGAACGAGATGGTCAAGACCCCGGCACAGACGTGGCTGCTTGGCTCAGCCATCATGGCTGCAAAGTGACTGTGTCCCAATTCCCCAGTGGGGGACGTGAAGTGGGGCAGTGCATTCAAGACCGCGCACGCGAATTCGGCGCTGATCTTATGGTCATGGGTGCCTATGGACATGCGAGGATGATCCAGACTGTGTTGGGTGGCACAACGCGCTCGATGATCGAACAGTTGGACCTGCCGATCCTTTTGGCACACTGATCAACAAAAGGCGCAACAGCGAAATGGCATGTACAAACAAGACGGACCTGATCAACCTAACCGTCAAAGAATACGTCAAGCTGAAAAAGTTGATTGGGCCGCTTGATGAACGTAAAGCCAATCAGGGCGTTGAGGGCACGTCTGTGAAAGATATCATAAGCCACCGCGCCCATTGGATTGATCTATTTCTGGGCTGGTACAATGATGGCATGGCGGGAAAGACAGTCTACTTTCCAGCCAAAGGCTACAAATGGAATGATCTGAAACGTTACAATGCGGATTTGCGCAAACAGCAGGCGCATCTGGATTGGGACGCCGCGCGCGACATCTTACAAGATCGCTACGATCTTCTTGTCCAATTTCTGACAGAGAAATCTGACGACGAACTATATGCAGCTTCCATGCGCGGTGCATACAACAAGTGGACACCGGGACGATGGGCTGAAGCGGCAGGGCCAAGCCACTATCGCTCTGCCGCCAAATTCATTCGTTTAGTCCTGCGCAGCACCACCTGAGACCGAAGGCTGTGAGAGCGCGCAAAACGCATCATACTGCGAAAGATAGATACTGCCCGTTAGATGTTCGACCAGATGGCTCCGCCCTAGGCGGTCCATCACGGGCCCTTTCACCTCGGATACCCGTCATCGAAAGCTCAACGACTGGCAATAGCGGCGTTCCCTGCGCAATGGTAAACCGGAAATACCGCTGTGCTGGCTCTGGCAGATCTGCAATCATTGCCTATTCGAACCGCTTAGGGGTCTCTGGCTGCAAAGCCAGAAGGCGATCCATCTCGATCCTATCCGCATAGTGATCTCTGTAGCGCCAACCTGCCAATGCAATGAGGATGAGCGCAATAAATGCACCAAAAAGGAGTATTCGCATAAAGTACACCTAGCCTGAAGCAAGCCGATATTTCCCGCCGGTTAAACCGGAAAATTGCCCTCATCAAAGGGATCATCCACTGGGTTTTCCGGTGCGTCAGAGGGCTCCGGAACTTCTGGCGAAGCAGGTTTTGCATCTTGACCTGCCCCCCGAGGCTCCCTCATTCATAACGAGAGTTTGCGGGTTTGGATTTCATATTCTTCATCGTCAGTTTGGGCAAGCGCGGCGTGCGCGGAGCCCTCAAATTGCTCCAGC
>JBLHTS010000179.1:0-8153 GCA_047627695.1 Yoonia sp.
ACGGCATTGTTCTGGGTCGCCCGAATGCGCGCAGCCAGATCTGTCAGTTTGGGCACGTCGATATGTGCGGTGCGCAGGGCGGCGATTTCCAGCACAATCCGGAGCTCAAACTTGTCCTTGATGCGCTGCGCTGTCAGTGGTTCGACCACCCAGCGCATATTGGCCTTTTTTTGCACCAGGCCGCGTTCCTGCAAGCGGGACAAGACGTCACGCACCACGGTGCGGCTGACATCAAAGTCGCGCGCAAGTGTCGCTTCGTTCACACGGTAGCGGCCAAATACCAAGCAGCGCGACAGTTCTGCTGCTACTTCATCTTGAATGCGCAGCCAGTTTGGCTGGCCAACATTTTCGGTCAAGCCAATAAGGTTCAGATCGATGGCTCTTAGATCAAGCCGCTGCGGTGTGTCGTCACCTGCGACCAGAAAGCCGCGGCCATTGAAGCGCTTGATGTGCCCTTCATCAGCCAGGATGGACAAGGCACGTTTCACTGTCGCGCGTGATGTCGATAGCCGCTCTGACAGCGCACTTTCCTGTAAGACGACGCCCGGCGCAAGGTTGCCCTCTAGGATATTACTGCGAATTGCGTCAGCGGCGGCTTCGAAAAGCTTTGATGGCAGCGGATCTGGGACGTCGACCATAACGGGTTTCGAACTCATGAGTTAACGGGCTCCGCAGCGTTATCAAAGATTTGTTAGGTGACACTACCTATTTTCTCACACTGAGGAAATAATGTTTTTTGTGCGCAAAAGTCATTTTATAGCGGCCCGTGAGGGTTCAATTTGAGATTTACGTTAAGCGGATCGGCGCTTTTTTCGCCGGATTGTATGGATATTGTGCGCGGAATAGATGGCAAAACGATTTTTGCGTGCAAAGGTCATTAAATGTCTTGCCCGACTCAGGAAATGCTGTCTGTATACCGAAAAGCAATAACGAGGGGGTTCCAGTGCTGACACTGAACCAAGTCACGCGCCGCTACGGAAAAACGACAGCAATTGATGCGCTGGATTTCGTCGTGCCTGACGATACCTATGTATCCCTGCTGGGTGCATCGGGGTCCGGAAAGACGACATTGCTACGGCTTATTGCCGGCTTTGAAGAACCGGATGCAGGCACGATTTTACTGGGTGAAAACCATTTAGATGGTCGGGCACCACATGAGCGGGGCATTGGGTTCGTCTTTCAAAACTTCGCTCTGTTCCCCCATCTGACCGTCGAGGAAAATGTCGCCTTTGGTCTGAAATACCGCCAAGCTGGTGCGGTCACTGACCTCAACGAGGTTCGCGACCGCACGGCGACCGCCTTGTCGCTAGTTGGGCTGGACGGCTTCGGCCATCGGGGCGTTGCTGAAATCTCTGGCGGCCAGCGGCAGCGCGTCGCTTTAGCGCGAACCTTGGTGACCGAGCCACGCGTTGTTCTGCTGGACGAGCCGCTGGGTGCTTTGGACGCGAACCTACGCGGTCGGATGTGTGATGAGTTGCGCGCAATTCGCGAACGCCTGAAGGTCAGTTTTTTGCACGTCACTGGGTCCGAGACCGAAGCCTTGACGATGGGCGACGAGGTTGCCGTTTTGTCCGACGGCAAGATTGTTCAGTCGTCTTCCGCAGACACCCTGTTTGAAAGGCCTTCCAATGCGGCAGCTGCCCGCCACTTGAACGCTTGGAACCTTTTGTCAGGGCAGGTGGAGCAGAACATGCTCAAGACTGCCGCAGGCTCGGTGCCGATGCCAAGCGCGCTGCGCGACGGCATGACAGCACAGATCGCCATCCGGTTCGATCAGATTGATGTCTCACCCATCGCAGAGGTGCCAGCAGGCCAACACCACATTACGGCCCGTTACCTCACCGGCGAATTTAACGGCCCCACGGCGTTGTCGTTCTTTCGAACCGCTGACGGAACGTTGCTTCAGGTGGTCGATCACTTCAGTGATGCGCGCTTGCCCGCCCTGATAGAAGGGCAGACCTACGCCCTGCATTATGAACCCACCGCCGCACTGGTATTTGAAGGAGGCGCGCAATGACGTCCGTTACGACTGAAATCCAGCCGGACGCGCAACGGGTCAGCCCCGCTGTAGTGCGCCAGGGCAAGGACCGCCGCCGCGCTTTGTTGTTGCTCACTCCTGGCGTTATCTGGATGACTTTGTTTCTGCTGCTGCCGCTGTGCATGGTGGTATATGTTTCGTTCTGGACTCAAACGACATTTGCGGTCGAGCCCACACTAACAACCGCCAGCTGGAAGCAGTTTCTCAGTTCTCCAACTTACTTGAGCGCGATCTGGACCACAGTGCGCATTTGGGCCATCGTGCTGACCGCCACATTGGTCGTCGGTTACCCTGTTGCCCTGTTCATCGGTCTTTTCGTTAAGAATAAGACAATCCAGACCGCTTTGCTGGTTGCCTGCGTCATCCCGTTCTGGACGTCGTTTTTGATCCGCGTTATTGCTTGGCGTCCCATGCTAGGGACAGAAGGTGCGATCAATACGATCCTCATGCAGCTGGGCTTTATCAACGAGCCGCTGACCTTTTTGTTATTCTCTGAGTTTTCGGTTCTTGTCGGCATGACGCAGATTTATTGCGTGTTCATGGTCGGGCCGATCACTTTCATGATCGGACGAATTGATCCCAGCGTGATAGAGGCTGCCCGGGATCTGGGTGCATCTTTCGGCACCATCTTTCGCCGCATTGTGCTGCCACTATCCATGCCTGGCGTGATTGTCGGTGCGATCTTCGTGTCGGTGATGGTGCTAGGCGAATTCGCAACGGCCGCGTCCCTGTCCGGCCGAAAGGTGAACCTGCTTGGCAATATTATTGTCAGTCAGGTCGGGTCACTGAAATGGGCATTTGCCGCCGTTGCCGGTGTGGTCCTGACCATCATTATTACCGCCGTCATCACCCTCGCCCTGCGAGTGGTCGACCTGCGGAAGGAGATGTAAAATGAACGCCGGTCCACTGCGCCCCGCACTTGCGATCTATACCGCCCTGTTCTTGTTATTCCTTTATGGCCCGATGATCGTGCTTGCGATCCTGAGCTTCCAATCTCAAGGCGGCGGTCCACAGTTCCCAATTCAGGAATGGTCTGTTTACTGGTATGAACACCTGCTGGGCTTGGCCGAAACCAGCCGCGTGTCTCAGCTTCCTGTTGGTGACAGCCTGCTGCGGTCTCTTGCGCTGGCCTTCATGACAACGGTCGTTTCAGTCGTCCTTGGCACCATGAGCGCCGAAGCCTTTCGCACCCGGTTCAAGGGGGCGGGTCCGGTCTTCTACCTTGTGATCTTGGGCATGATGGTGCCAGGCGTGCTGGTTGGTCTCGGGATGGCGTTGCTGTCTAATGTCTTGGGGCTTGAGAGGGCATGGTTTTCGACCGCTTTTGTCCTGCACGTAGTCTATACTTATCCGTTTGCTTTCCTAGTAATGCTGGCGATCTTCAACCGCTTCGACCGCTCGATCGAAGAAGCGTCAATGTCCCTAGGCGTCAGCCCGGGCCAGACTTTCCGCCGCGTGACTTTTCCGATCCTGTTCCCCGGTGTGCTATCGGCTGCGCTTTTCAGCTTTACTCTTAGCTACGATGAATTTGCCCGCACACTGTTCACGGCAGGACGCGATCTGACTTTGCCGCTTGCGATCTATGGCACCTTTTCGGTCGAAATTTACCCCAACCTCTTTGCCTTCGGTGTGCTGACCACACTATTTAGCTTCACCTTGCTGGTGATCTACGGCCTCCTGATGAAGCGTTTTACCGGCGTTAAGACCGGTCGTTACAAGGGCCAGGAGGACGCAGGATGATCGCGCTGGTCACAGGAGCAGGATCGGGCATCGGGGCCGCGATCGCCGAACGTCTGGCGCAGGATGGCCATACCGTAGCCGTAAACGATCTTAGCCTAGGTCATGCACAGACTACGGTTGACCGGATCACCGTTGCGGGCGGGCAGGCGCGGGCTTTCGCTGCCGATGTTTCGGACGAGGCGGCGGTGACGCAAATGCTGACCGACGTGACACAAAGTCTAGGTGCGCCGCAGATCTTGGTAAACAACGCGGGCTTTGCTCATCAGGCTCCGTTTCTTGAAATCGCGACCGCCGACTTCGACCGCATTTTCGCGGTGCATGTTCGGGGAACCTTTCTTGTGACCAGGGCCTGTCTGCCTGCGATGCTGGATGCCGGTCATGGTATCGTCGTGAACATTGCGTCTCAGCTTGGACAGATCGGCGGTGTGGAACTGGTCCACTATGCCGGGGCCAAGGCCGCGATTATCGGCATGACTAAATCGCTGGCCCGCGAAATGTCCGCCAAGGGCGTGCGGATCAATGCCGTCGCCCCTGGACCGATCAACACCCCGCTGGTGGAGGCGCTGTCAGAGGACTGGAAGACCGCCAAACGCGCTGAACTGCCGCTGGGTCGTTTTGGCGAGGCTTCCGAAATCGGCGGAGTTGTATCCTTCCTCTGCTCGGATGACGCGGCACTGTTCGTGGGCCAAACCCTAGGACCAAATTCCGGAGACGTAATGCTGTGACCAAAAAAATCGTAATTGTGACCGGGGCAGGGATCGGTATTGGCCGGGCGGTGGCCGACAGGTTTGCAAAGGACGGGCACCATGTAGTCGTGACTGACGTGCTGGACACCGAAGGACAGGCCACGGTTGATGCCATCACGCAGGCTGGTGGTAGCGCGGAATACCGGCACCTAGACGTGCGCAGCACGCCCGAGGCCGATACTCTTGTTGCCGATATTGTTGCAAAGCACGGCCGCATCGACGTGATCGTGACTAATGCCGGGATCGCGCATCGTGTCCCCATGGCCGAAATGACGGACGAAAAGTGGGACGAGACTTTTGACATTGACCTCAAGGGAATGTTGCGCGTCATTCGGCCAGCCTTGCCGTCAATGCCGCAGGGCGGAGCCATCATTTGCCTCAGCTCGATTATGGGCGTTGCTTATGGTTGGGATGAACACGTCCATTATTCTGCCGCCAAGTCCGGCGTTGTGGGCCTAGTGCGCGGCCTAGCCGTAGAATGTGCCAAGGACGGGCTGCGCGTGAACGGTGTGGCCCCCGGCTATATCCGCACCGCGCAATTGCTAAGCGAACAGAACAGCCTTGGGCCAAATGCGGCAGCGATTGCATCGCCCTACATCCCGATGGGCCGGCTGGGGGATCCGTCAGAGATCGCCTCCGTCATCGCCTTTCTCGCATCTTCCGACGCCTCTTACCTGACCGGGCAAGTGGTGACGGTCGACGGCGGCCTGCTTCCGGGCCGTTACTGAAACGAACAAAGAAACCTCAACAGGGAATCCGACATGAAAACATCGTCTTCGTTCAATCGCCGCCGCTTTCTTCAGGGCACCGCCGCCATTGGCGCTGCTGCCGCGGGATCCGGCATTCACCCATGGACACAGTGGGCCAGCGCACAAGAACTGTCAGGCCAGTCGCTGCGCACAACTGGTCTGTCTACAACTGTGCAAGACCGCATCCTTGAGATGTTTAAGGCAAGTTCCGGCGTCGGCTCTGTCTCCGGCACGCCCGCTACATTCCCCGATGCGCAGACCAAGATTCTATCCGGTTCATCCGACTATGACACTTGGGAAATCATTGCAGAGCGTCTGCCTGCGCTGATCGCCACCGATAACGTCGAGCCAATCCCCGTCGCAGAAGTGCCGAACTGGGCCAATATTCGCGATGTGTTCACCACGGTCGATCCGCGCTGGGATGCACGGTCGCAAATTACTGGCCAAATCTGGACCGATGAGACGCAGACCGACCTCTACATGGTTCCTGCAGTCTACAACTATGACTCCATCGGCTATAACCCGGAAGTTTTGTCCGACGAAGAAGCCAACACTTGGACCGCAATCTTTGATGAAAAATGGCAAGGTAAGTCCGGCCTCAACGTCGACCCGCTGATTGCCATTGGTCAGGCTGTTCTTGCGATGAATTCTCTCGGGTTACTGGAAGCCAAAAACCCCGGGAACCCGACAGTCGCCGAGATCGACGAAGCGGCCAAGTTTCTAATTGCTAAAAAGAAAGCGGGGCAGTTCCGCGCGCTTTGGGGTGATTTTGGAGAGTTGGTAAACTTGATGGCATCTGGTGAAATGGTCGTCTGCGATGCCTGGCAGCCTGCCGTCATGGCGGTCAAGGCGCAGGGCAAGCCCGCGAAATACGCGACGCCCAAGGAAGGCTACCGCGCTTGGGCAATCGGCCCGTCGATGCTGCGCGGCACTCAAAACCGTGACGCCGTCATCGCCTACGCTAACTACTGGTTGTCGGGTGAGCCGGGCATCAGTGTGACTGAGCAGGGTTATTACTCGCCGTCCACTAGCATCAAAGATGTGATGGATCCGATGAAATACGCCTTTTGGTATGAAGGCGCGCCTTGGGAAGGCGACGCCGAGCGTGGCATCAACCCGGGCGATCTGCGCGATGGCGGCTCGCTCGAAGAGCGCGCGGCAAACGTCGCTTACTGGCACCAGTGGCCTGATGAGTATGACCATCTGATCCGTCGTTGGGATGAGTTCCTGAACGCCTAAAACACAGGGCCGGATCGCGCGATCTGCGCGGTTCGGCACCCCCTTATTCACGCATGGCAGGTGCACATGATCCACGATCTTGAACTACTACAGGTCGGCAAGACCTATCCGGACGGCACCGTGGCTGTGTCCAACTTTGATCTGCGAGTTGAGAAGGGCGAATTTGTTGCCTTCCTAGGCCCGTCGGGCTGTGGAAAATCGACTACGCTACGGATGATTGCCGGTTTTGAAGACATCACAGACGGCGAGATACTCATTAAAGGGCGCAATGTTTCGCATACGCCGCCGGAAAAGCGGCCCACTTCGATGATCTTTCAGAACTACGCGCTGTTTCCGCATATGACCGTGCGGCAGAATATCGGGTTCGGCCTTGATCTGAAAAAGATGCCTAAGGTCGAGAAAGATCAAAAGATCGACCGTATCCTTGATATGTTCGATTTGACCGAATTTGCCGAGCGCAAGGCGGACCGTTTGTCTGGTGGCCAACGCCAACGGATCGCCCTCGCGCGCGGTCTGGTGGTTGAACCAGAGATATTGCTGCTGGACGAACCACTTGGTGCCCTCGATGCCAACTTGCGCCGCATCATTCAGAACGAGCTAAAACTGTTGCAACGTGAGCTTGGCATCACCTTTATTTTTGTGACCCACGCCCAGTCTGAAGCCTTAGGCCTTTCTGACCGTGTCGTCGTTATGTCCAATGGCGTGGTCGAGCAGATTTCGCCGCCAAAAGAACTTTATCGCCGCCCCGCCACGCGATTCGTTGCCGATTTTATCGGCTCCAATACCGTGATCGAAGGGCGTCCCAGTAGTGGGGCCGCTGATGTCAGTGGTTTTGCGCAGCTTGATACGCCGCTGGGCGTGATCCGCGGGCGAGGCGCATCGCAACCGGGACTTGCAATTATTCCGGCAGAGGCTTTCCGTATTACGCCCAAGAATACGCTAGGCGAAATCCACCTATCCGGGACCGTAACGGCACGGCAGCTTGTTGGTTCAGTCGGGCACTTCCGAGTCCGTCTATCCGATGATCGTGAAGTCGCGATCGAAACTCATTCCGGGACTCCAGAGGCGCAAGCCCTGCAACCCGGTTCGCTGGTGACGCTTGGGGTCGACCCCGAAGCGATCACCATGATCCCCGCATGAATTACCAAGGAGAGTAAACATGGCAAAAGAAATTCTGGTCGGCTTTGGTGTCGACGTTGACGCTGTCGCTGGATGGCTCGGATCCTATGGCGGTGAAGATAGTCCAGACGATATCTCGCGGGGTATGTTCGCAGGTGAGGTGGGCTCACCCCGTCTGCTTAACCTGTTCGACAAGATGGGCCTGAAAACAACGTGGTTCATACCCGGCCACTCGGTCGAGACCTTTCCCGAACAAATGAAAGACGTTGCCAATCGGGGCCACGAGATTGGTATTCACGGTTATAGTCATGAAAACCCGATTGCGATGACCCGTGAGCAAGAGATGGCGGTTCTGGACAAGTCCATCGAGTTAATCACCGAAATTTCGGGCAAACGACCCACGGGGTATGTTGCGCCTTGGTGGGAGTTTTCAAACGTTACCAATGAGTTGCTGTTAGAGCGTGGCATTAAGTATGACCATTCTTTGATGCATAACGACTTTTCCCCCTACCGGGTCCGTGT
>JBLHTS010000180.1:0-8136 GCA_047627695.1 Yoonia sp.
GCAACACAGAAATTGAGGGGAAGTTTCCGCAGTTTAAAAGCAACGACAGCCCAAGCGACGCCGTGGGTGGAGAGATCGCTCAAGGCTTTAGCAAAGTGCAACATGCGGTGCGCATGCTTTCCTTGGGCAATGCGTTTGACGACGCGGATGTGCATGCCTTTGATACGAGCATCCGAAAATATTTGGGGCTGAAAGCGGATACCCATTTAGCCTATACTGCCGAACCCAAAATTGACGGTCTATCACTTTCGTTGCGTTATGAGGGCGGGACTCTCGTTCAGGCTGCAACACGTGGTGACGGGTCGGTCGGTGAAAACGTTACTGCGAATGCGCGAACAATCACGGACATTCCACGGACCATTTCTGATGCGCCCAATGTCTTGGAAGTTCGTGGCGAAGTTTATATGAGCCATGCCGACTTTGCAGACCTCAATCAGCGACAAGCGGACAAAGGTGGAAAAACATTCGCAAACCCACGCAACGCGGCGGCCGGATCGCTACGGCAGTTGGATGCAGAGATCACGAAATCACGGCCTCTAAGGTTCTTTGCCTATGCGTGGGGCGCGCTTTCTGCCCCCTTGGCCGAAACGCAATCCGCTGCGATTGCGCGGCTCGCCGAACTTGGTTTTGCAACCAACGATCTGACGATCACTTGCGACGGGCCGGATGCCATGATCGCGCATTACCACCAAATTGAAGAACGTCGCGCTGCACTGGGCTATGACATTGATGGTGTGGTCTACAAGGTTGATGATCTTGCCTTGCAGGCGCGTTTGGGTTTCCGGTCCACCACGCCAAGATGGGCGATTGCACATAAATTTCCCGCCGAACTCGCTTGGACAGTCTTGGAAGGCATCGATATTCAAGTCGGTCGTACGGGGGCACTGTCGCCTGTGTCGCGGTTGCGGCCTGTGACTGTGGGTGGCGTCGTTGTGTCGAATGCAACGCTGCACAATGAAGACTACATCAAAGGTTTGGACGGAAACGGTGCGCCGATCCGTAGTGGCAAAGACATCCGCATCGGCGATTGGGTGCAGGTTTACCGCGCGGGCGACGTTATCCCCAAAGTTGCCGACGTTGATTTGGCGCGGCGCCCAGAAACCGCCGAACCTTACCTGTTCCCGACACAATGTCCCGAGTGCAAATCGGACGCAGTTCGCGAAGAAGGTGATGCCGTAAGGCGTTGTTCAGGCGGAATTATTTGCCCATCGCAGGCCGTTGAAAAGCTCAAGCACTTCGTTTCGCGGGCGGCCTTTGACATCGAAGGACTTGGCGCAAAACAGGTCGAACAGTTCTATGCGGACGGTTGGATCACAACCCCCGCCGATATTTTCACGTTGCGCACGCGATTTGGAGGGGGGCTTCAACAGCTTAAGAATCGCGAAGGCTGGGGCGACAAAAGTGCGACAAATCTCTTTGATGCCATCGACGACAAGCGCGCCATTGGCTTGGCGCGGCTGATCTACGCGCTGGGTATCCGGCACGTGGGCGAAAACTCCGCGACACTATTGGCCAATCACTACACATCATGGACCGCGTTCGAAGATGCAATTACCGCGGCCACAATCGGCGAAGGACCTGCATGGGGTGATCTGAACAGCATTGACGGCGTGGGCGCTGTAATGGCGACATCGGTTGTCACCACTTTCCACCAGGAGGCCGAACGCGCCTCTATCGATCGTTTGGTCGCGCAATTGCAGGTGCAGGACGCGGAAGCGGCCCGATCCGACAGCCCTGTTGCAGGCAAAACCGTGGTGTTCACTGGCACATTGGAACGCATGACCCGCGCAGAGGCGAAAGCCCGTGCAGAGGCTCTAGGCGCGAAAGTGTCCGGTTCGGTCAGCGCAAAAACAGACATTCTGGTTGCGGGACCGGGGGCAGGGTCCAAGGCCAAGAAAGCCGCCGATTTGGGCGTTGAAACCATGGACGAGGACAGTTGGCTTGCCTTGATTGTGGCCAAATGAGCGGGCGCCCCGAAGTTCTATTCCCGCTATTTGGTGCCCTGACTAAGCTAGAGGGTATTGGCCTGAAATCTGCGCAATCTCTCGAAGCTGCAGGCGTCGCAAACCCCCGCGATGTCTTGATGTCATTGCCAATTGGCGGTGTTGATCGCAGTCGTAGGGCCAGCATTCGCGACATTGTGGCCCCTGCGATTGCCACGGTTGAGGTGGTGGTTGGTGAACATCATCCGCCCAGCACACGGGGTCGTCCGTACCGGGTTTTTGTTGAGGACGCGCACGCCTCGTTCCAGCTTGTTTTTTTTCATGCCCGTGGCGATTATTTGCAACGTTTGCTGCCAACTGGTCAACGCAGGGTCGTGTCCGGCAAAGTCGAGGTGTTCGACGGCATTGCCCAAATGGTCCACCCTGATCACGTCTTGCCGCCAGATGAAGCCACCGAGATCCCCGCATTTGAACCCGTCTATCCTTTGCATGCCGGTATCACGCAAAAGGCGATGTGGAAGGCCACGCGGTCAGCGATTGCCCTGTCGCCAACACTTAAGGAATGGATTGATCCGACTTTGAAATCGCGCGAGGACTGGCCCGATTGGCACGATGCGATGGTTTCAGCCCACAGCCCTGCATCCACATCTGATCTTTCTCCTCATGCGTTGGCCCGCGAGCGTTTGGCCTATGACGAACTGCTGGCCCATCAGCTCACCCTCGCGCTGGCACGTGCCGCAACGCGCAGATCGAAAGGGCTTGCTTCTGTTCCAACCGGGATGTTGACGCAAAAAGTTCTTGCGGCGTTGCCTTACCGTCCGACCGCAGCACAAACGCGCGCAGTCGCCGAAATCAACGCGGATTTGGCCGCCCCCATCCGCATGAACCGCCTTTTGCAAGGCGATGTGGGGTCGGGAAAAACACTTGTTGCGCTGATGGCTTTGCTGACAGTGGTAGAGGCAGGTGGGCAGGGTGTCATGATGGCCCCTACCGAAATTCTGGCGCGACAACATCGTGATGGCCTGCACCCATTGGCTGAAAACGCGGGTGTTCGGCTTGAGATTTTGACAGGTCGTGACAAGGGCGCTGCGCGAGCAGCTAAGCTCGCTGCCTTGGCTGCGGGGGACATCCACATTCTTGTTGGTACACATGCGGTCTTTCAAAAGGACGTTGATTTCAAAGACCTGCGGCTTGCCGTGATCGACGAACAGCACCGATTTGGCGTGGCGCAGCGGATGCAACTTGGTGCCAAGGGCCGCGCTGTAGATGTATTGGTGATGACAGCCACACCCATCCCGCGCTCACTTGCCTTGGCGCAATATGGCGACATGGACGTCTCGGTTTTGGATGAAAAGCCACCCGGAAGGACGCCGGTGCAGACCGCGCTTGTGTCGGCTGTGCGGCTGGATGAAGTCGTCGAAAAATTGCGCAAGGCCGTGGCCGACGGCAGGCAAGCCTACTGGGTTTGCCCGTTGGTCGAGGAAAGCGAAGTGGTCGACCTGACCGCAGCCGAAGAGCGATTCAAACGGTTGCGGGCCGCCTTGGGCGAAGGTGTTGTTGGGCTGGTTCATGGGCAGATGCTGCACGCTGAGAAAGATGCAGCGATGGTCAGATTTGTGGCCGGAGACACGCAGGTTCTGGTCGCAACAACAGTGATCGAGGTGGGCGTGAACGTCCCTAATGCCTCGATCATGATGATCGAACATGCCGAACGCTTTGGTCTTGCACAGTTGCATCAACTGCGTGGAAGGGTCGGGCGGGGGTCAGCTGCCTCGACTTGCCTGCTGATTTATCAAACCCCGTTAAGTGAAAGCGGTCGGCGGCGATTGGAAATATTGCGCGAAACCGAAGACGGTTTTCGGATCTCTGAAGAAGACCTAGCCATGCGCGGCGCTGGCGATGTGATTGGCACGGCCCAATCCGGTTTGCCACGGTTTCGGATCGCTGATCTTGAACGGCAGGCGGGGCAGATGGCCGTCGCCCAAACTGATGCGCGCGCGCTCTTGAATGATGATCCAACCCTACAAAGTCCCCGCGGGCAGGCTGCCAGAACTCTGCTTTGGCTGATGGAGCAAGATAAGGCGATTCGTTTAATATCAGTTGGTTAGCGAAGTTATTCACGAAATGTTCACAAATGTTCTTAAAAAGTTCTTTACATAGCGTTAGTCATATGAGAACAAAGTGGCAACATAATATTAAAGGAACATCATATGACAGAAGAAATCAAATCGGTAATCGCACGCTCACGCGACACCATTTTTGCTGACGCTTTGGGTGTTGTTGCTTTGATGGTCATACTCATTGTCGGATTGGCCTTACCCGGGCTGGTCTGATTTGCCTGACGATTTAGGTCCGGTTCATGACATTGCCCTGTCCCAATTCTGCAATGTTTAACCTGCCTGTCCTTGTCCATAGCGGGGGTTTTGCCTCTCCCCATTGAACACCGGACCGGATCTGATCGTTTTTTCCTGCCGCCGCCATCCTGCCCCGGATATGCGGCGGTTTTTTTATGCGCTGGCTTTAAGTGACTGCAAGGCGTCCAGCGTGGCATCAAATGCCAACATGATCGATGCGTGACGGTTCTTGTAATCCTTGGCGGGCTGCAAGACCTCAAGATCGCCAAAAGGCGCGGGTGGCACCGGACCATCAGATTTCAGCATTGCAAATAGCGCGTCACGCCCTTCTTGCACCTGATCCACAGTCAGCCCAACAATATTTGCACCCACAACTGCAGCCGTTGCTTGACCCAGCGCACAGGCCTTCACGTCCTGCCCATAGTCGGTGATCAGATCATCCTTCACTTGCAGATCAACAGTCACAGTTGAACCGCACAGCGGGGCGCGCTTTTTCGCCGTTGCTGTTGGATTCTTCAACCGTTCGGTGCGGGGCATATCCGCAGCCAAGGCCAGAATACGCCCAGAGTAAAGTTTGATTAGATCAGTTTCAGCCGACATCGCGTTGCCCTTCGTCATTGTGATCTTTAGATAGTGCTGACGGAGACGCTTGCAAAGGTTTTTTGATATGACATTCGATCCAACGACTCTGCGGTACAACGATAAAGGCTTAATCCCCGCGATTGCCCAAGATGCGGACACGGGCGAAGTGTTTATGATGGCTTGGATGAATGCAGAGGCCGTGTCACGGACATTGGCCACACGAAACGTGACTTATTGGTCTCGTTCACGCCAAGAATTCTGGGTCAAAGGTGCTACCAGTGGTCATACCCAAGCGCTTGTTGATTTTCGCGTGGATTGTGACCGTGACTGCCTGCTGCTGCGTATTCATCAGGTCGGGCCTGCCTGTCATACAGGGCGGCGCAGCTGTTTTTACACGGCCGTGCGTGACGGAGATGAACACGAAATTGGGGGCCCGCTTGCCGATTAGTCTTTGAACCCAATGATTTGCTTGATGTCTGCAGGGCACAGGCCTTCTGCACGGAACTTTGCCAGCGCTTTGGACTTGTCGATTTTTGCAAGACGTTTGCCGTCCGCATCCAAGATCAGCCCATGGTGATGATAAATTGGCGTTGGGTACCCCAAAAGGTGTTGGATCAGGACATGCAGCGGCGTCAGTGCCTGTAGGTCCGTCCCGCGCACGACAAAAGTGATCTGCTGGCGCGCATCATCATGTATGCAGGCCAGATGATAAGCAGGATCGCCCGTATCCTTGCGCTGCAAGATGGGATCGCCAACGTCTAAAATAAGGTTTTCCGCTTCAATAACAATCTCTTCAACAGTGCCATGGCCTGTTTCAAAATAGGTCAGAGGGAACCTAACACGTGCCAATGCCTTGCTTATATTTAACCGCAACCCATCGGCGGCATGTGCGTTGTGAAGTGGTCGACCTGCGCAGGTACCAGGGTACACAAACCCATCTGCCCCGAAAGTGGCACCGGAATCTAGAATGTCGCGACGCGTACAAGAACAGGGGTACAGTAGGTCCATTGCGGCAAGGCGATCAAGCGTAGCTCGGTAGTCTGCATAGTGATCTGACTGCCGCAACACTGGTGTTGGCCATGTAAGCCCCAGCCACGCAAGATCGTCGTAGATGCCAGCCTCGTGTTCGGGGCGTACGCGCGTGCTGTCTGTGTCTTCTATCCGCAGCAGCGCCGCACCGCTGTTCTGTGCCGCGACTTTCCAAACGGTCAGCGCGGAATAGGCATGCCCTAGATGCAGCGGACCCGTTGGTGAAGGCGCAAAACGTGTAATCACAGCCGGCGCAGAATAATAACGTCAGACCCCATGTGCACATCATCCAAATGTGGCCCATGTTCGCGCAAGATAACTTCTACCATCCCCGCGTCACAGATGGCAGCAAGCGCGTCGATATAGCTTTGGTCCGAGATTGTGGGATCATTGAAAGACAAAGCCAACAGGCCATCCGGCACAAGTTTTTCGACAAGTGGCCGCAGCGCCTCTGCCGGTGCCGCACCAAGGCTGATCACGCCTACAGCGAAAATTATGGAGTAATCGCCTTTGGCAAACCCCATGTCGGTGGGCGTGGAATTCCATGACTTTCGGTAAATGCCACGGGCTTGCGCCTTGTTTAGCATCTCTTTGGTGATGTCAGTGCCGTCAATAGTCTGAAAACCGGCACGGATTAAGGCGGCGCCACCGATCCCGGTGCCGCAGCCGAAATCAAGGATTGGCGTATCATAGGGCGCAAACTTAACCAACGCCGCAGACAAACGATCCGGCGTGTGATAACCGCGACCTGTGACCTCTGCATCATAGCTATCGGCCCAATCAGCATAAATCGTGATGGTTTCATTCACTGGCCGCGGAGTCCAAAGGGCAGGGCGCAAGACGTCTTTTTTATCAGTCATACGCGCAGTCTAGAAGCAGGCGTCAGGCCGCGTCTAGCGCGATTTGTCCCAGCCATGCTTGCCAATCCAATTTGGCGCGGTCGGTGTAGGCCTTGTAGCGGTCTTTACGCCCACGCCGTCCGCTTTTCACACCGTCCAATGGCGGAAACAGCCCGAAGTTCACGTTCATCGGTTGGAAGGTCTTTGCTTCTGCGCCGCCAGTGATGTGTGTAACCAACGCGCCAATGGCAGTCGTATTGGGAACAGCGGCCAACGCCTGACCGGTCATTTCAGCCACGGCCATGCGACCTGCCAAGAGCCCCATTGCGGCGCTTTCGACATAGCCTTCGACGCCTGTGATTTGGCCTGCAAAGCGGATATTGGGTCGCGAGTGCAAGCGCATTTGGTTGTCCAAAAGCGTTGGCGAGTTGATAAATGTGTTGCGGTGGATGCCGCCCAGACGCGCAAATTCAGCATTCTCTAGGGCAGGAATCGTTTTAAAAACATCCTTTTGCGCGCCGTACTTCATCTTTGTTTGGAAACCCACGATATTGTAAAGCGTTCCCATTGAATTGTCGCGACGCAGTTGCACGACAGCGTAAGCTTTGGTCGCAGGATCATGAGCGTTTGTCAGGCCCACAGGTTTCATCGGGCCAAAACGCAATGTCTCGCGGCCACGTTCGGCCATAACTTCGATCGGCAGACAACCATCAAAATAACCTGCGGTTTCACCCTCTTTGAACTCGGCTTTATCAGCGGCCAAGAGCGCGTCGATGAACGCCTCGTACTGGTCTTTGTTCATCGGACAGTTGAGGTATGCCGTCCGCTCATCCTCTGTTTCGCCCTTGTCGTAGCGCGATTGCATCCAAGCCACGTCCATGTTGATGCTTTCGTGGTAAACGATCGGTGCAATAGCATCAAAAAACGCGAGCGCTTCTGCGCCGGTTTCTGCCTGAATGGCTTCCGCCAATGCGCCAGACGTCAACGGGCCTGTCGCGATAATCCAACTGCCATCATCGGGAAGGCTCGTAATTTCTTCATAAGACACTGAGATATTCGGGTGGGCCTTTAAGGCGGCTGTCACGCTTTCCGCAAAAGGATCGCGGTCTACCGCCAAAGCACCACCCGCAGGCAGGCGGTGTTTATAGGCGGTCTGCATGATCAACCCATTGGCCTGCATCATTTCCCAATGCAGCAACCCAACGGCGTTTTGTTCGTTGTCGTCAGACCGAAACGAGTTGGAACAGACCATTTCGCCCAAGTTACCCGTACGATGGGCAAAGGTTTCGACCTTCGGGCGCATTTCGTGAATGACCACTTGCAGACCTGCGTGCGCAGCCTGCCAAGCGGCCTCTGATCCGGCCATTCCGCCGCCGATGATGTTGAGAG
>JBLHTS010000181.1:0-8057 GCA_047627695.1 Yoonia sp.
ACGACTTGGCGTCTCAGACCTGCAATATCGGTTCAAGTCAGACGGAATTCGCAGGTTAAGTTCTATCCCAATGGTTTTTTTCGGGCAAGAAACTCAGCCGTAGGTTGCCACTTGGAAACGCAGTGTCCTGGCAGTTTAAGCCCAAGAATGCGCAAAGCGGGCTCCCCCCTGCGTTGGATCAACCGATCGTGTCAAGAAAAACCAGATTGGTTCTACGCTTTGGCGCCGCAAGTTATTTGATACGCTGCTTTACACTGCATTGCAGACCTTGGCAGTGACTGCTCGCCTCTCGTCTTTGATGTATCTCCAACACCTGCAGACGACATAATGTGATAGTTTGCGCTAAGTCTTATAGGTCACGCTTATGTTTTCGCCCTGTCCGCATCCGGTATGTTTCTTCCTGCTTTGCGCCGACGCGAAAACTCCGCAAGAACGGCACTGGCCTGCAAACTTCCATCTGCAGGCCGTGACCTACGACAGACTACATCATGCCGCCCATTCCGCCCATGTCAGACATGCCGTTGCCTCCAGTCTTGGACGGCTTGTCTGCGACCATCGCCTCGGTGGTGATAAGCAGGGCCGCAACCGACGCTGCATATTCAAGCGCGATACGGACGACCTTGGTTGGGTCAAGGACACCGGCAATCAGCATATCGCCATATTGCTCTGATTGCGCGTCGTAGCCAAACGTCTTGCTACTGTTCTCAACAATCTTTCCAGCAACAACCGATCCGTCGACGCCGGCATTTTCTGCGATCTGACGCAGCGGCGCCTGAAGTGCTTTGCGAATGATGGCGATACCGGCCATTTGATCGTCGTTATCCCCTTTAAGATCCGCCAGAACCTTACCAGCATGCACCAATGCGACACCGCCACCTGGTACAACGCCTTCTTCAACAGCGGCACGGGTTGCGTTCAAGGCGTCATCAACACGGTCTTTGCGTTCTTTCACTTCGATCTCGGTCGCGCCGCCAACTTTGATCACCGCAACGCCGCCAGCAAGCTTTGCGAGCCGTTCTTGCAGTTTCTCTTTGTCATAGTCAGACGAAGTATCTTCGATCTGCGCACGAATCTGAGTAACACGTGAAGCAATTGCCACCTTGTCACCCGCCCCGTCGATCACGGTTGTTGTATCCTTGGTGATGATGATCTTCTTGGCATCGCCAAGCATGTCCATTGTCACGCTTTCAAGTTTCATGCCCAATTCGTCGGAAATCACTTGGCCGCCTGTGAGGATAGCAAGGTCCTGTAGCATTGCTTTACGACGATCACCAAAGCCGGGGGCTTTGACGCCAGCAACCTTCAGACCACCGCGCAACTTGTTTACGACCAGCGTTGCAAGCGCTTCGCCGTCGATATCTTCGGCGATAACAAGAAGCTGTTTGTCCGCCTTCATCACGGCCTCAAGCAAGGGCACCATTGGGGCCAGAGATGTCAGCTTCTTTTCATGAAGCAGAATGACGCAATCTTCCAAGTCCGCTGTCATCTTGGCGGTATCCGTGACGAAGTACGGGCTAAGATAGCCGCGATCGAACTGCATGCCTTCGACCACTTCGGTCTCTGTCTCTAAGCCCTTGTTTTCTTCGACGGTAATGACGCCTTCGTTGCCGACTTTTGCCATCGCGTCTGCAATCTGTTGACCGATTGCTGCTTCGCCATTGGCAGAAATAGTGCCAACTTTCGCGATCTCAGCCGTATCACCTACGGGACGAGACATTGCCTTAACCTCGGCTACAACTGCGGCCACGGCCTTGTCGATGCCACGCTTGAGGTCCATAGGGTTCATCCCCGCAGCGACCGCTTTCATACCTTCTTTGACGATAGCTTGCGCCAAAACGGTCGCAGTGGTCGTGCCGTCGCCGGCCTCATCATTGGTGCGTGATGCGACATCCTTGACCAGTTGTGCGCCCATGTTCTCGAACGGATCAGCGAGTTCGATCGCTTTGGCAACCGTGACGCCGTCCTTGGTGATACGCGGAGCGCCGTAGGATTTATCTATGACCACGTTGCGGCCTTTGGGACCAAGTGTGACTTTTACGGCATTGGCGAGAGTATTGATGCCCTTGAGCATGCGGTCACGGGAATCCGTGCCAAATTTAACGTCTTTTGCAGACATGTCGTTATTCCTAAATGAAAATTATGTAAAAGGTGCAGCGTAGCTCAGGCCATAATGCCGAGAATGTCGCTCTCCTTCATGATCATCAGTTCTTCGCCATTGATCTTGATTTCAGTACCGGACCATTTGCCGAACAGAATTTTGTCGCCAGCTTTGACGTCCATTGCGATGCGCGCGCCTGCATCGTCTTTTGCACCAGCACCGACGGAAACGACTTCGCCTTCTTGCGGTTTTTCTTTTGCGTTTTCGGGGATGATAAGGCCGCCTGCAGTCTTTTCCTCGCCGTCGATGCGGCGAACCAAGACACGGTCATGTAGGGGGATAAACGACATGGAAATGTTCCTTTTTGAAAATTTCCGGGAAAGGGTGGCATGCTTAGAGAAACACTGGCACTCGCCACACCTGAGTGCCAATGCAAGAGAAGTGGCTACCCTGAAATGCGGTTTCAATGGGTTATTAAACTATATTTCTTTGTGGGATGCGTTGAAAAGGTAGAGCGACCCATTGATCAAATCTGGCGGCCTTGCTCTGCCTTTCTCCTACCATGGCAGGTATGGGCCTTCCCGCGCGTGAAATCGCTGTCGCCAAAACTTTCGGCTTCTTTTGCCTTGAGCCTTGGATGTTGAATTTCAACGAAATTGGCCCGTGTGCAACATCGCCCCTGACTGGCTCCGCAGACGAGGTATTTCTGGCCACTTGCTGCTTTGGCGCTGGAAAAGTGTGGCGAAGTCACGATCACCCAGATGAACTGGGATATCGCCCACTTGCGCCAGAGGCCATCGTACCGACCGACCAAAGGCCAATCATGCACTAACTTTCAATCTGGACCACTCAAGTGGGGCTGCCCTTTGCCGTCGCCTACTACAAACTTGGATAGTGTCGCGCAGCCTGTGCGTCGATGTGCGTAGCAGCATCAACAGATTTATGGCTAAAGTCCAAATTCCTTCGCAACAGTTCCGTCGCAATCAGGTTTGCGGCTAACAGTGCGTCTTTTTTGCCCAATTCAATGAAACCTGTGTTCAATCCATTTCGTTCCACGTCAGCCCCTCGGCGCCCAATGGCGACAACATCTTATCTATGTCGTTCTTTGATACATCCGGAATAGTCGGGTGCACCCACTTTGGACGTCGGTCTTTATCAATGATCGCAGCGCGAATGCCCTCGATGAAATCACCCTGTGCAACGGCACGGTATGTAAATCGGTATTCGTGCGCCAATGCGGCGCGAATGCAATCTGACGGGCTTAACTGCCGGATAATCTGCATCGAACAGGCCATGGCTAACGGGGCATGGCGATTCAAGGATTTCGTCGTATTATCCGCGAATTCGGATGGGTCAGACTTGAGGCTCTGTTCAATATCAACAAGCGTTGCACCGGCAAAATGACGATCAATATCGGCCAGTATCGGCGGCAATAGCCCTGCTAGCGCAGTTTCGTACTTTATCGCGCTCATGTCACCTGACACCAAATCGACTTTCAGGGAATCCCACTTGGCTTGCGGGATAAACCCGTCGGCGAACCCCGCGAGGATTGCGTCCGCCGCATTCATGCGTGCCCCTGTCAGGCCAAGGTATTCGCCCAAATGGCCTGCGCACCGCGCCAGCATCAATGAACCGCCAACATCAGGGACAAGCCCAATGCCGCATTCGGGCATCGCGATTTGACTGCTTTCGCCAACAATCCGGTGACTTGCGTGGCATCCAACGCCAACGCCGCCGCCCATGGTAAACCCCTGCAAAAAACTCACGATGGGTTTGCAATATTCAAACAGTTTGGCGTTTAGTCGATATTCATCGCGCCAAAACCGGCGTCCATATTCAAGGTCGCCCTCCAGCCCGCTGCGATACATGTCGGCGATATCGCCGCCTGAGCAGAATGCACGGTCGCCGACAGCGTCAATCATAACCAGATCAACGTCCGCGCCGCGCCAATCATCAATCGCTGCTTCGATCTTCAACGCCATGTCATAAGTCAGCGCGTTAAGTGCAGCGGGCCTGTTAAGCGTGATGCGACCTGCGCGACCTTCTATGCGGATGTGGATGTCACTCACTTCGAAATCAGTTCGCGGCTGACGATCATGCGCATGATTTCATTGGTACCTTCCAAAATCTCATGCACCCGCAAATCACGCACCAGCTTTTCGATGCCATAATCCGCCAGATAGCCATATCCACCATGCAATTGCAGACAATCGTTGGCCACGCGACTGCCTATTTCAGTCACAAACTTTTTTGCCATCGCACAATGGGTCGCCGCATCCGCCGCCCCATTATCAAGCTTCCATGCAGCTTGATGCAAGAACACGCGCGCGGCCTGAAGTTCGATCTCCATATCAGCAAGCCGGAACTGGAGTGCCTGAAATTGATCGATCGGTTTTCCAAAGGCTTTACGCTCGGCCATATAAGCAATGGTTTTCGTCAAAGCTGTTTGCGCAGCACCAAGTGAACAAGCGGCGATATTCAATCTGCCGCCATTCAAACCCGCCATTGCATAACTGAACCCTTTGCCTTCTTCACCCACAAGATTGATTGCGGGAATGTTGCAGCTATCCAGCTGCACTTGTCGCGTTGGCTGCGCACGCCAGCCCATTTTGTCTTCTAATCCACCAAAGGACAGACCGTCGGACTTATCGTCAACAATGACTGTAGAGATACCTTTGGGACCTGCATCACCGGTCCGGCACATGACAATATAAGCGTCCGAATACCCGCCGCCGGAAATGAACGCCTTGGTGCCAGTCAGGGCATAGCCATCATTTGTGCGGTCTGCCCGGGTTTTTAATGCTGCGGCATCGGACCCCGACCCCGGCTCAGTCAGGCAATAGGACAGGACTATTTCCATGCTTAGCGCGCGCGGTAAATATTTGTCGCGCAATGCATCTGACCCGAAATTGTCGATCATCGCAGCACACATATTGTGGATGGACAAGAAAGCCGCAACTGATGGGCACGACATGCTTAGCGCTTCAAAAACAAGCGTCGCATCCAGCCGCGACAGCTCTGATCCACCGTTTTTTTCACTGACGTAGAGCCCACCAAACCCAAGTTCGGCCAGCTTGGGCCACAACGCTTTGGGGATATCCTCAGCCTTTTCCCACGCTAGCGCATTGGGCGCGATATGCTCAACGCCAAAGGCCTTGGCCATGTCGAAAATCAACGTCTGCTCTTCGCTAAGTGCAAAGTCCATTTGTCACCTCAAAGTTAACCTAGTCGCGCCATCCAAGCGGATGACAGAGCCGTTTAAGAAGGCATTTTCAATGATATGCAACGCTAGGGCCGCAAATTCTGCCGGATCGCCCAAGCGCGGTGGAAAGGGTATTCCCGCCGCCAGACCATCCTGAATGTCTTGGCTCATTGAAGTCACCATGGGCGTGCCGAAAATCCCCGGAGCGATTGCCATGACCCTAACACCATCGCGGGCCAAATCACGCGCCATCGGCAGTGTTAGCCCAACGATCCCGCCTTTGGACGCGGCATAAGCGACCTGCCCCATCTGACCCTCGTAGGCGGCGATTGATGCGGTGTGAATGATCACTCCGCGTTCCTCACCAACGGGTTCTGCCGCAACCATACCAGCGGCACTTTGTGATGCCACATTGAAACTGCCGACCAAGTTGATGTTGATTGCTTGTTGGAACAGGACCAAATCATGCGCCAGTCCACGCGATACTGTTTTGGCAGCCGGTGCAATGCCCGCACAATTCACACAGATACGCTCTTGGCCATTTGCGGCACGCGCCTGCGTCAATGCCGCCGCTACTGACCCTGCATCGGTCACGTCGGTTTCGCAGAATATCGCGCCAATTTCTGCAGCCCGTTTGGCACCCTTTTCCACATCGCGATCTAATAGTGCGACCTTGATATTTTTGCTACGGAGTGCTGCAGCAACAGCTGCACCAAGCCCTGACGCGGCGCCGGTTACGACGGCTGAAAGGTTAGCGGCCAGCTTCATGGTCGCTCAATTGCGATTGCTGTTCCCTCGCCGCCGCCGATACAGATTGCAGCAATCCCGCGTTTCAAACTACGTTTTTCCAATGCGTTCAGCAAAGTCACAATAATCCGCGCGCCTGACGCCCCAATCGGGTGTCCCAAAGCGCAGGCGCCGCCATTCACGTTCATCTTTTCCCGCGCAATTCCCATGTCGTGCATGAAGGCCATTGGCACAACAGCGAAGGCCTCGTTCACCTCCCACAGGTCAACGTCATCAACATCCCAGCCGATTTTTTTCAGCAACTTCTGTGCGGCTGGAACCGGCGCAGTTGTGAACCATACCGGCTCTTGTGCGTGGCTGGCGTGACCTAAAATGCGTGCGCGCACTATCAAACCACGCGCGTCTGCCTCCGCTTCGCTGGTCAACACCACAGCGGCCGCACCGTCAGAAATTGACGACGCATTGGCCGGCGTCACAGTGCCGTCTTTCTTAAAGGCCGGTCGCAAGGTTGGGATCTTTTCAGGTCGCGCTGTCCCCGGTTGTTCATCTTCAGATACGATTGCTTCGTCTTTGCGGGATGCGACGATCACATCCGTAATCTCACCTTCAAATGCGCCAGATGCTTGCGCCGCCAATGCGTTGGACAATGAGCCCAGCGCGTAATCGTCTTGGGCTTCGCGTGTGAATTGATAACGTTCGGCGCACATTTCGGCAAAGACACCCATAAGCGCACCTTTGTCGTATGCATCCTCAAGTCCGTCGAGGAACATGTGATCCTTTAACTCTGTATGGCCCAAACGTGCGCCACCGCGTGTTTTCATCGACAGATATGGCGCCCACGACATGCTTTCCATGCCGCCTGCGACCATCAGCGTCTGGCTACCTGCGATGATCTGGTCGTGCGCCATCATGACCGTTTTCATGCCCGATCCGCAGACTTTGTTGATTGTCGTGCAAGGAACCGATTGCGGCAACCCTGCGCCCAGTGAGGCCTGACGTGCAGGCGCTTGACCCAAACCGGCAGGCAGAACACATCCCATCAGAACTTCGCCAACAGCGTCGGAGGAAATCCCGCTATTGATCAACGCTCCACGAATGGCCGCAGCACCCAATTCAGTTGCCGCAACCTGGGAGAGCGCGCCCTGAAACCCACCGATCGGTGTGCGCGCAGCACCTATTATTACAACTGTCATTAGCTAGCCTCTCGCAGATCAGCGATCACAATGCCGTCGCGGGGAAGTGTGCCCAATGATACGGTCTCTACCTCTCCACGTAGCTTTAGAACTTCAGAAATAGATGCTGCATAAGCTGCGACATCCGTTCCCTCGGTTTCTAGTCTTACCAACATCGTGTCGGTCTTGCCATTGTGACCGACTTCGATCCGCGCGCGTTGAATTTCGGGGTGCCGTTCAACCAAGCGCGCCACCTGTTCGGGACGCACAAACATGCCTTTGACCTTGGTCGCTTGGTCTGCACGGCCTTTCCAACCAGCCAAACGCATGTTGGTGCGACCACAGTCGGATTGGCCTTCTACGATGGCTGACAGATCGCCTGTGGCAAACCGGATCAGCGGGTAGTCGGCGTTCAAAGCAGTGACGACGACTTCACCCACTTCGCCGTTTGCAACCGGATCCCCGGTGCCGGGTGTCACAATTTCAACAATAGCGCCTTCGTCCACAATCATGGGTGCATTTGCTAGTGTTTCATAAGCAATATGGCCCACATCCGCGGTGCCATAGCATTGCAAACACGTGATTCCACGTGCCTCATAGGCTGCACGCACTTGCGGGAAAAGCGGGCCGCCAGAAACAGCCGCTTTTGTAATGCGCCCCAGATCAATACCCAATTCATCGGCCTTTGCTAAGATTGCACCCAGATAGTCTGGGGTTCCCGCATAGGTCGTTGCTCCAAGATCAGTCGCGGCATGCACTTGCAATTCGGTCTGACCGGGGCCGGCCGCAAAGACCTGCGCACCAACGGCCAAGGCGGCACTTTCAAACATCGCGCCAG
>JBLHTS010000182.1:0-8055 GCA_047627695.1 Yoonia sp.
ACAAGAATTGGCAGCGGCAGGCAAATTGCCACGCGCAAGGCCACAAAATCGACGGGCATGAATGACATCTCCCAAACCACGGTGCGGTTGATGCCATAAAGACTCCAAGCGGTGATAAAGGCAATTATCGTGGCAGAAGTCGCCCCTGCGGCGCGGAAACTGACCGCGAGGGGGAAAATCATCATCGGACCACCGGGCACCAATGCTCCGGCCACACTTGCGACGAGCAGTCCGCGGGCGCCACTATCTTGCCCGATCCACTTTGCCAGAGTTTCACGCGGCATAAGCAAAGGCACGGCGGCAACAATAAAAAAACCGCAAAGAATCTTTGGTGTCAACACAACCAGAAACCCCAGATAGTTCAGCGTGATTTCAACAACACGCATCGGTCCCTCGGACCAGGCCACTCCAACAGAAGCGACGCCAGTCAAGCCGAGCATGATCACAAATGACGTGTCGAAAATCCGGGTACGCCCGAGTGGCGGATTGTCGCGATCAGAAGGCGCGCTCATCCTTGCCACTTTGGCGATTTGTCATATAGCGGTGCCATTATTTTAACTGTACTTAGCGATGAAATCGTCAATGTCTAAGGTCCGGATATCTGGTAGCGCCGCTTGGTACCTGTCGCGCGACCAGTCCCAGACGGCAATCTGTTGCAACATCTTGGCCTGCGTTTCAGAGAACCGCCGCTTGATGAAGCGTGCAGGCACCCCGCCCACAACGGAATATGGCGCTACATCGCGAGTCACGACCGCTCCGGCCCCAATGACGGCACCGGTCCCGACTTTGACCCCCGCAGTAATGGTCACGCCGTGCCCAATCCAGACATCATCGCTGATGGTGACCCAATCATCCTTGCGCCATTTAAAAAAATCATGGTCATCTTCACCCAGCCCGTAAGCTTCTGCCCGATAGACCGAATGGTGCTGTGTCGCCCGCCACGTCGGGTGGTTACCGGGGTTAATTCGGGTCGCGTTGGCGATCGAGCAGAACTTGCCAATCGTGGTCCAGATGACATGGCAGTCCCGCGTGATGTAGGAGTAATCACCCATCTGGACGTCCTTCATTACCGTGCCTCTGCCGACCTCGGTCCAGACACCCAGATCGCAATCGGTCACCGTGGCCTCGGGGTGGATTGTTGGTGCCTCAGTCAGTTGTTTTTTTGGCCAGGAATCACTCATTTTGCCAGCTCCAACTTGCCTATAAGCCTTGCACGGATCAGGCCCGACAGCCAATCGATGACATAGACCATGGCGATGATCAGGAAAATGATCGACCAGGCCTCATCCCATTTATATGCGCTGATGCGGTCTGACAGCAGAAAGCCGATGCCGCCGGCGCCGACGATCCCAAGGATCGTGCCAGAGCGAACGTTGGATTCAAAATTATATAGCAGCACCGAAAGGATCACCGGACCCACCTGCGGCATAATCGCAAATCGGAGTTGCTGCAGGCGCGAACCGCCAGAGGCCTTTACCCCTTCGACGGGGCGTTCTGACGTGTTTTCGATTGCCTCAGAGAAGAGTTTTGCAAATGTCCCAATCTCGCTGACCGCAATGGCCAGAATACCGGGCAGCGGGCCAAGTCCAAACGCGCGGATAAAAATGAGCGCAAGGATCAGTGTTTCGAACGCACGGATCACGTCGTAGCCCCGCCGTGCACTAAGCCGAAAAAAGTTGAACCGATTAATATTCTTGGCCCCAAGAAACGACAGCGGAAAGCCAACGGCAGCCCCTAGAACCGTCCCTAGAAAGGCAATTGCAAGCGTCTCACCCAAGCCGTTGAGTATCTCAGAAAACTCTGCCCAGGACGCCCAGACATACGGCGGGAACATAAAGCCAAAGACAGTTCCAAGGCGGCCAAACCCTGTCCAGATGCGCGCCGGGCTGAAATCGAAGGCATAGAGACAATAGGCAAAGAGCAGGATGAAGAATGCCCAAAGTACAATCTTGCGGGAGCGCACAGCGAGCGGGTCGCGAAAGGCCAACGGAACCCGTGCCATGGCGGCGTCGATCTGATTTTGTGATGGGGTCATGGGCGAATTTCCTCCATTCCGATTATGCGGTGGCGCAATTTCTCGGATCCGTAGTCGATGATCATCACGGTCACAAAGATGATGACAAACAACGCCGAGAGGTCGGTGTATTCCTGAAAGCTCATCGCGGTGCGAAACTCTTGACCCAATCCTCCCGCACCGACGTAGCCGATAATCGATGAAGCGCGCACATTGATCTCAAATCTCAGCAACGTATAACTGATAATATTGGGTAAGACTTGCGGCACAGCCCCGTAGCGGATTTGGTCGAACCATGATCCGCCAGCGGCTTTGACGCCCTCAAGTGGTCCCATGTCGATATTTTCGTTGACCTCTGAGTAGAGTTTCCCAAGCGCACCGGTCGCATGAAGCCCGATGGCCAATACCCCCGCCATCGGACCAACCGAAAAGCAAAAGACAAAGATCAATGCCCAGACCAGTTCGGGCACAGTCCGCGCGATTTCAAGATAACGACGCGTGATCCAAAGCACCCATTTGTTTGGTGTGAGGTTTCGGGCCGCGAAAAAGGACAATAAAAAACCGCCGATCACACCCAATGTCGTAGCCATAAACGCGATCAGAACCGTTTCAAGCAACAGCCACATCCATATGCGCCAGCGCCAGAACCATTCCGCAAAATCAGCGCCGATGCTGTCCCAACGCAAGACTGGCAAAGTCTTGGAGATGTATTCGCCCAAGCGCGGAATACCGGCAGGGATGATCCAGCGCCATTCGCGCGATCCATCGGGCATTGATACTTGGGTCACTTTGAAGAAGTCACCCAACCAAGAGCTGAGCATAAACAACACAACGAAGATCGCGCTGCCGATCAGCCAGACGCGGCGCGACTTTGCGCGTTCTGCTGCAAAGGCGTTTTCGAAAGCGGATACCGTGACCGAGAGACCAGGTAAATTGGTGATCGCTACCATTGGTATATCCTGAATGAAAAAGGATGGGTGATAACACCCATCCTTTGACCTATTTGATTTATGAACGTCGCTGTTTTTTCAGCCAATCACGCATTTCAATGATCCATTCATACCGGGTGTGATCCACTTCGATCCAACCTTTCTGCGTTGAATCATCACCGCCGGTCATTTCAATAAAGGCGGCGTTGTCCTTTTCAGGAATTGTCATCACTGCAGCCGTCATTGCATCAATCAGTCCCTGTGGCAGATTTGTGCGCGCAGCCAATGGACCAGAGGTAATTTCGGGAGACTGCCAGATCGGACAAATTGTGTCCGCCTCGATCATACCTTTTGTGACCATGCGCTGCGGAATACCGTTCGCCTCATTGGTCTGGTATGTGGCGGCCGCATCAAATGTACCATTTGCAACAGCGGCAACACCCGCTTCATGAGATCCTGAAAATGGGATCGCTGCAAAAAAACTCTCAGGCTCAACTTCCTTGGATAGATTGAAGTAAGGTACCGAGTAGCCGGAAGTGGAATCAGGGTCGGCAAAGGCCAAAACCTTACCTTCGAGCGAGGCGATATCGTTCAGGCCACTGTCACAGCGGGTGACAATAATCGAATAATATCCTGTTGAACCATCGTTTTGCACACGCGACAACATTGGCACAACGCCACCGTCTGTCTCTGTGTACGCGGCGGCATAAGAAGATGAG
This sequence comes from Yoonia sp., assembly GCA_047627695.1. Lineage (GTDB taxonomy): Bacteria > Pseudomonadota > Alphaproteobacteria > Rhodobacterales > Rhodobacteraceae > Yoonia. The sequence goes on from JBLHTS010000182.1 coordinate 3,663, forward strand.
CCGAAGAAGGCGAATTCGATCTGATCGGCGGCGATCGCCTGGATCACACCATCATAGTTGCCAGCGGTAAATATTTCTACTTCGACGCCCAATTCGCGCTCAAGGTATTCTTCGAACGGTGTGTAACGTGCGATCCGGTCTTGCTCATTTTCTCCCGACAGAATGCCGAACTTAACGACTTGGTAGTCGTCCTTCCAGTCCTGCGCCATTGCTGGAGCAGCGATAAGTGCGACAAGCGCGGTGGTGGTCAGAAAACGCATGGTATATCTCCCTGATTGCGTTTGGATTGTTATGCTGAAACTCGAATTGCCGTTGAGGTTACAGCTTCGTTAAACTCTTGCAGGCCTTTCAGACCGTAGATGTCGCGCACGACGTCATCCGTGAGCTGGCGGGCGTTTCCATCGAAAAATACGCGGCCTTGGCGCATTGCGATGATGCGGTCGCAATAGGCGCGCGCCGTGTCGAGCGTGTGCAGGTTGACCAAAACGGTGATGCCGTCTTCTTTATTGATTTGAGCCAGACCATCCATGACCAACGTGGCATTGGCTGGGTCGAGCGAGGCAATGGGCTCGTCCGCCAGCATGATCTTTGGCTTCTGGACCAGCGCCTTGGCGATCGCGACGCGCTGCTGCTGGCCACCCGAAAGCGTACCCGCGCGCTGAAGCGCTTGGGGCACAAGATCAAGCCGATCCAGCGCTTCAATCGCTATGGTTCGTTCAGCATCGGTGAACTGCATCGCCATAGAGCTTAGAAAGCCGTGTTCAGCCAGACGACCAATCAACACGTTGGTCAACACGTCCAAGCGATCCACAAGATTGAACTGCTGGAAGATCATCGCACATGATCGCCGCCAATCACGCAGCGCTTTGCCCTTGAGCGCGGTGATTTCCACCCCATCAAACGAAACCGACCCCGAAGTGGGGTCGATGAGGCGGTTGATAAGCCTGAGCATAGTGGACTTACCGGCGCCTGAGCGTCCGATGACGCCCACGAACTGGCCGGGTTCAATTGTCAGGCTCACGTTGTCCACAGCGCGGGTATCTCCGAAGTGGCGCGAAACAGAAGAAAGGGTCAAGGTAGCGGTCATAAAAATTCATCCGAATGATTCTATATGAAGGCTACGCAGCCCGTGTAACAACTGTTTAACCGTGCTGTAACACTTTTTTAACGCTCTGGCGCTTGGTGGGTTCAAACGCCTCGCGCGTCTCTAAGTATCCGTTTGAAAAGACAATCTGACCCGCGCTGAAACAGGCGGTGACGCGGTTTTGGGTGTCAACAAGTGCGAAATCAGCGCGCTTCCCGACCTCAAGCGTACCGCGATCCGTTAGGCCAAGGGCGCGCGCCGGATTGGCCGTGGCCAATCGCGCAGCACCAGCAAGCCCATTTGGATCAATTTGGGCCAAGCTGCGTATCGCCGGTAAAATTGTTGCCGGGTGGTAATCTGCAGCAAGAATATGGAGAAGCCCTGCCGCGTGCGCATCACGTGCCGACAGATTGCCGGAGTAGCTTTGCCCGCGCATCGCATTTGGCGCACCCATTGCAATCATCATGCCACGTTGCGCACAAGCTGCGGCGGCCTCCATCGTCACCGGGAACTCTGCGATCACCGCACCCAGATCGGCCATCAGTTTTGCCTTGTCCTCAGTATCATCATCATGGCTGGCCAAAGGCACCCCATTGGACTGACACATCTGCGACACTTCGCGCATGTTGGACAAAAGTACTTCTTGTGGGCGACTGCGTTGCGAAATCGCCGTGGTCACCATTTGGCGGGCTTCGGTCTCAGACACGCCATGGTGTGCTGCCCTGTTCTTAATGTGGATCTCAAGGTTTCGATACTGTCCTTGGCCCGGCGTGTGATCCATGAGCGAAACCAAATCGACGCGGTTTTCCTTCAATAGGTCTGCTAGCACCCCAACCGCATTGTCAAAGGTGATGTCAAAGCGCGCATGGATGCGGTGATCAACGCGGGTGATATGTCGTGCCTTATGCAACTCGCGAATGATGCGGCTGGTATGGTCAAACGACCGCTGCTCACCGTCGCGCACACCCCGCGAAAAGGATACCCCAGCATAAGCCGTGGTCACACCAGAAGCAGCAAGGCGCATGTCGAGATGGTTCAACGCCACATCTATCGGGAAATCGACCCGCGCGCGGGGCTCAAGCTCGATCTCTATCATATCCCCGTGCATATCAATGAAGCCGGGGAAGAGTTCCATCCCGGAACCCTGCACGCCGCTCGCGACGGGGCCTTCAACGATTTCTGCAATCAGCCCGTCTTCAATACGCACAGAGCCACGGAGTAGCACCCGATCAGGCAGGATCAGGGAAAAGTCAGACAGCCACATCTTGGCGCTCCTCTTGAACTAGGGCATCGGGGGTCAAATCGATCACCCGGTCAATTAGATATTCCACATCACCCGGGTGATGAAAGACGCCGATCATCGCAGTACCTTGCGCTTTGAGATCAGCGAGACGCTGCACAAGGGCGGCGCGGGCGTTTGCATCCAAAGACGCGGTCGGTTCATCAAGCAACAAAAGCTTGTGTGGGCGAATCAGCGCGCGGGCGAGGTTCACCTTTTGCTGCTCGCCTCCCGAAAAAGTGGTGGGATAGGCGGGCCACAGGTTTTCTTTGACGCCAAAGGTTTTCAACCAATGCCGTGCGGTCTCCAAGGCCTCGTGGTGCGCCACTCCGGCAAGGCGCAGCGGTTCGGCCACCAAGGCCTCGGCACTGACACGCGGACGGGCGACAAGGAACTGGGTGACAAAGCCGATCTCGGTTTGGCGCAGATAAGTGATGTCGATATCCGCTGCACAAGCCAGATCAATCTCGCCTTGGGCGGATTGAAAAATAACCTCGCCGGCCTGCGGCAGATAACTGCGGTACAGCGTGCGCAGCAGCGTCGATTTTCCCGCCCCATTTGTGCCTTTGAGCAACACAAAATCTCCTGCATCGACGGTAAAAGAGATGTCATCAAATGCGGTAAAGCCTTGCCCCAGATGATGCATGGTGAAGCCTTTGCTGAGGCCGCGAATGTCCAAAACAGGTGTCATAATTTTGCATGTACCAATTGTTGCGTATAGGCGTGTTGTGGATCTTGAAAGATCTGGTCAACAAGACCGGCCTCAACCACTTCACCGCGCCGCATCACCATGACCCGGTCAGCTAGCGTGCGGATGACACCCAAATCATGGCTAACAATCACCATGGTAATCTTGCGATCGCGTTGCAGACGCTTGAGCGTATCCAGCACAAGCGCCTGAACACTGACATCCAATCCCGTCGTCGGCTCATCCAGCAACAAAAGTGCGGGTGCAAGTGCGATGGCCTTCGCCAGTTGCACCCGCTGCTGCATGCCGCCCGACAGTTCAATGGGCGGTGCGTCCAGGCGCTCCAATGGAAATTCTGATGCCGCCAGCGCCTCCTTGGCCTTTTCGCGTAACACCGCAAAGCGCCGCTCGCCTGCGACCAGCAACCGTTCGGCCACGTTGCCAGAACTGGAATGATTCATCAGCAGCCCCAAATGCGGGTTCTGATAGACGATCCCGATCTGTGTCGCGCAAAGGATCCTGCGCGCAAAGCGGTTCAGATCAAACAGGTTCCCCTCTACGTCCGGCAGGTCGAGCGTATAACTACCTGCATCGGGCGTTTCCTCAAGGTTCATCATCCGCAGCAGCGTTGATTTGCCCGATCCACTTTCGCCAACGATCCCCAACACTTCGCCGGGATAAACTTTGGCGGCAACCTCGCGCAGGGCGACGACGGGCCCGTAGGATTTAGAGACGCCGTGCACTTGTACAAGCGGGGCAGTTTTCACGATGCGGGGCGCGTGAAGCGTCAATGTCATTGCGGCATCTCCCCGTCTTTATACCACGTTTCGCCCATCGTTAGAGTCTCTCCATCGCGCTGGCGGATCGATTTGACACCGTATTCGCTGTCGGACACTTCGTAAGTTGATGTTCCATCGGACTGTGGAATTTCGTTCATAAAAAAGCCCTTTGCCCCTGATCGCGAGCAAGTCAGGCCTGCGTGATCTTCAACTCGGTAAGGCACGTCATCGAACACCAGCGGTTCAACGCGGGTAAAGGGTGGCACTGCAAAGATCCGTTTCTCGCGCCCTGCTGACAGGATCGTCAGATGCTTAGCCATATGCAGCTTTGGCACATCCCAGCGTGGGATCGGCGAGGGTGTCATCACATGTCGCCCGTTGACCATCGATGGATAGCTCGCGCCCTGCATCACACGCCCAGAGCGAACGATTTGTTCGTAAAGTTGCAACCACATGCGCCCGTAATCCGCATCACCGTGCATCTGGCGTGCGATAGACATGTTGGGCTGCACAGAGCGCAGGGGTTCAGGGTTGGGCACTTGTAACACCAACACCTGATCTTC
>JBLHTS010000183.1:0-8026 GCA_047627695.1 Yoonia sp.
TTAATGTTTGTGGCGGTCACAGCCGTTGTGAAACATATCGGCAGCGATGTGCCTGCCGCCCAAGCCGCATTTTTGCGCTATGTCTTGGGGCTGGTGTTCCTGTTGCCGATGATCAAGCCGATCTTGGTGGCCCATCTGACACGCCGGCAAAAAAAGCTGTTTTGGGCCCGCGGGTTTGTACACACTTTGGCGGTGATCCTGTGGTTTTTCGCAATGGCTCGCATTCCGATCGCCGAGGTGACAGCGATGAACTACCTTTCGCCCGTCTATGTCTCGCTTGGTGCTGCTTTGTTCTTGGGTGAACTTCTCCCACCCCGCCGCTTGGCCGCTGTGATCATGGCCCTGATTGGCGCGATGATCATCTTGCGCCCCGGCATGAAAGAGGTCGAAATCGGTCATATTGCGATGCTGGGCACGGCGATTTTCTTTGCGGCAGGTTATTTGATCGCCAAGCAACTGTCGGGCGAGGTGTCAGCCGCAGTGGTCGTCGGCATGTTGTCGATCACGGTCACGGTTGGTCTGGCACCCTTTGCAGCGGCGGTCTGGCTGACGCCGACGGTTGAACAACTTGGCTGGTTATTCTTGGTCGCCTGTTTTGCAACGGCGGGACATTATTCAATGACGCTGGCCTTTGCCGCCGCACCTTTGACGGTGACGCAACCGGTTACGTTTTTGCAACTGGTTTGGGCCGTACTTTTGGGTGCTGTCGTCTTTGGCGAAGCGGTTGATGGCTGGGTCGTCTTTGGCGGCGCAGTGATTATGGCGTCGGTGACCTTCATCACATGGCGCGAGGCCCTCGCAAGGCGCAAAATCACACCTTTGGCAGTTGAAACTAAGGTTTGAGTTTTGCCTTGAGGGCAATGCCTGTGGCGGGATAACTTTACTCGGACGAAGGCGGAGTGAGGCGTGCCAGCAGCGAGCTTTGCGTCACCATGCCCACGAGTTGACCGTTATCCGTGACCTGAAGCGCCTCTCCGTCGATCTGATGCATGATGTCTTGGACCGGTGTTTCGACATCAATAGTTGGGCCATCGCATGTACCTGTGGTCATAACGTCCCGCGCGGTCAATACGCCTAGCGGGTTCATATGCGCCACAAATTCCGCCACATAGCCGTTTGCCGGATTGGTGAAAATATCGCGTGGGGTGCCGCATTGCACGATCCGACCGCCTTCCATGATGGCGATGCGGTTGCCCAGTTTGAACGCTTCGTCAAGATCGTGGCTCACAAAAATAATAGTGCGACCGCGTTGTTTTTGCAGGTCCAGCAATTCGTCTTGTAGCCGAGTACGGATCAGCGGATCAAGAGCCGAGAAGGGTTCGTCCATCAGCAAAATTGGTGCATCTGTCGCAAAAGCGCGGGCAAGGCCCACACGTTGTTGCATGCCGCCTGATAATTCACCGACGAGTGCATCAGCCCGGTCCGCGAGACCGACCATTTCCAGTTCCTGATCCACGCGCTTGAGGCGTGCGCCTTTTTCAAGACCCGCCAGTTCCAACCCAAGCCCCACATTGTCCCGCACTGTCCGCCAAGGTAGCAATCCAAATTGCTGAAACACCATAGACACACATTCGCGCCGGACCCGTCGCAAGTCAGCGGTCGAGCTATTGCCGACGCTACAGTTCCAATCGCCGTCGTGAATGCGAACTTCGCCACGGATTACAGGGTTCAACCCGTTGACCGCCCGCAGCAGCGTGGACTTGCCCGAGCCTGAAAGCCCCATCAACACAAGAATCTCGCCAACTTCGACGTTCAGCGAACAATTATGCACCCCAAGGATTTGATTGGTTTTTTCGCGGATTTCAGGACGCTCTAGCCCATCGTCCATAAAGGGTAGGGCCGAATGTGGTTTGTCACCGAAAACGATCGAAACGTTATCAAATTCAACAGCATTCATTTTGATTTCACCCTTAGCATCCGGTCCAACATTATTGCGACGGCCACAATCACGAGCCCTGATTCAAATCCAAGCCCCGGGTCATTGCGCCCCAAGGCCTGCACGACTGGTTTGCCAAGGCCGTTCGCCCCTACATAGGCCGAGATGACGACCATCGACAGCGAAAGCATAATCACTTGGTTGAGCCCCGCCATGATTTGCGGGAATGCATAAGGCAGTTCAACTTTCCACAGACGCTGCGTACCTGTGGCGCCAAAGGCCTCGGCGGCCTCAAGCAGTGAGGTCGGGGTGTTTGACACGCCCAAATAGGTCAGTCGAATTGGTGCGGGCAAAACAAAGATCACGGTCGCAAACAGGCCCGGCACCATGCCAAGGCCAAAGAAAACAATCGCAGGAATAAGGTAAACAAAGGCGGGCAAGGTTTGCATCAAATCCAGCACAGGGCTAAGCGCTTGGTAGGCGCGCGGACGATGCGCCAAGAAAATCCCGATTGGCACGCCAAGGCCCATGCAAACAACGCAAGACGACAAAACCAGCGCCAAACTATCGGTTGTTTCGTCCCAATAGCCTTGATTTATAACGAACAAGAGGCAGGAAAACACCAGCAGACAGGTTTTCCACGAGCGTTGTAAAGCCCAAGTGAGCGCGATAAACAATGCGATCACGATGAATTCTGGGGGCGTCTGCAGGCACCACACAATCCCGTCAATCATTGCATCAAGCCCATCGCTGAGCGCGTCAAAAATTGGGCGGCCATTTTCTTTGAGCCAATCAACGCCGGTCTCGGACCAGTCACCCACGGGGATTTTATTCTCTGTCAGCCAGTTCATATTCGCTTCCAAACTGCAAAAGGGGGCGATCAGCATCGCCCCCTTTTTTGTGATAGTTTATTTGGCCAGTGCGGCAGTAACCGCAGCAACAGCATCGCCGCCGTCAATCGTTGTCACACCGTCAAGCCACGCGGTCCACGTGGCAGGGTTCGCTGCAAGCCATGCTTGGGCGGCGTCGTTTGGATCAACGTCATCATTCAGGATCGCGCCCATGATTTCGTTTTCCATTGCCAGTGTGAATTCAAGGTTCTGCAGCAGCTTGCCGGTGTTTGCGCATTCAGCAACGTAACCCGCACGGGTGTTCGTTGCGACTACAGCACCACCCAGATCAGGACCAAAGTAATCATCGCCACCCGGCAGGTAGGTCAGATCAAAGTTGGCGTTCATCGGGTGCGGTTCCCAGCCTAGGAAAACGACGGCTTCGTCGCGCTCCACGGCGCGCTCGACCTGCGCCAGCATGCCCTGCTCAGAGCTTTCGACAACTTCAAAGCCATCCATGCCAAAAGGTCCAGAATCGATCATGTCTTGGATCAAACGGTTACCGTCGTTGCCAGCTTCGATGCCATAGATCTTACCATCTAGTGCGTCAGATGCAGCAGTGATGGATGCAAAATCGGTGATGCCAGCGGCCACACCGGCGGCGTTTGTGGCCAATGTATATTTGGCACCTTCAAGGTTTACGCGCACAGTGTCGACAGTTTCCGCCTCACGGTAGCTGGCAATGTCGCCTTCCATTGTTGGCATCCAGTTGCCCAAAAATACATCAATGTCACCTTGCGCCATTGAGGCGTAAGTAATTGGTACTGAAAGAATATCAGTGGATGTTTGATAGCCCAAAGCTTCTAGTACAAGCGAAGTGGTTGCGGTTGTTGCTGTGATATCAGTCCAACCTACGTCTGAAAAGCGGACCATGCCGCAATCGGCTACGGCTGGTACCGCTGCACAGATTGCCAAAACGGACAGAGTTGATTTCAATTTCATGTCTTTCTCCCTGATTTTTCTTGATTGACGAGTCAATAAAGAACGATTTAACTGCTTGTGTCACCAAAAAAGAGGATCAGATGCCCAAGCTTGGAATGGAGCCTATCCGCCGTGCGGCTTTAGTTAAAGCCACGATTGACGAAATCGGTGCTGTCGGCAACTTGGACGTAACGGTTAGCAATATAGCTAAGCGTGCAGGCATGTCTTCTGCTTTGGCGCATCACTACTTTGGCGGCAAAGACCAGATATTCTTGGCTGCCATGCGTCATACACTGGCTGTCTATGCGGCAGAGGTGCGCGCGGCGCTCAAGGGTGCCAATGGCCACAATGGGCGACTAGAGGCCGTTATTCGTGCCGGATTCACCTCAACCAACTTCCAGCCAGAGGTGATCGCGGCTTGGCTAAATTTCTATGTTTTGGCGCAAACCTCTACTGAGGCGCACCGTCTTCTGCGCATCTACCAAGAACGTCTGCGCAGCAATTTGCTTCATGATTTACGCCCGCTCATTGGCGGTGGCGCAGAAGGGGCAACCGCACGTCTAGCGGGCCTGATCGACGGTCTGTATTTGCGCCAAGGTCTTTCCCGCACGAAGGCCAAGCAATCCGACGCAACACAGCAAGTGCTGGCGCTTTTAAACATCGAACTCGGAGGCCGCACGCAATGACCAAGCCAAACATTCTGATCATCATGGTGGACCAGTTGAACGGCACGCTGTTTCCGGACGGTCCTGCGGATTGGCTACACGCCCCAAACCTCAAAGCGTTGGCTGCCAGATCGACACGTTTTGCCAACGCCTATACTGCCTCGCCACTGTGCGCGCCGGGGCGGGCTTCGTTCATGTCAGGCCTTTTGCCTTCTCGCACAGGCGTCTACGACAACGCGGCGGAATTTGCGTCATCCATCCCGACCTACGCCCACCATTTGCGCCGCGCGGGCTATCAAACTTGTCTGTCAGGCAAGATGCACTTCGTTGGGCCTGACCAGATGCACGGGTTTGAGGAACGGCTAACTACCGACATCTATCCCCCCGACTTCGGCTGGACGCCTGATTACCGCAAACCAGGCGAACGTATTGATTGGTGGTATCACAATATGGGGTCCGTGACTGGCGCAGGTGTGGCTGAGATCACGAACCAAATGGAGTACGACGATGAGGTTTGCTATAACGCCACCCGCAAGCTCTATGATCTATCACGCGGCCATGACGATCGGCCATGGTGCCTGACAGTCAGCTTTACGCATCCGCATGATCCTTACGTGGCGCGCAAGAAATATTGGGACCTTTATGAAGACTGCGCGCACCTGTTGCCGCAAGTTGGGCCGATCCCTTTTGAAGACCAAGACGCACATTCCCAGCGGATTTTGGATGCAAACGACCGCGATAATTTCAACGTTACAGAAGACCACATCAAACGCGCCCGCCGTGCCTATTTTGCAAATATCTCATACCTCGACGATAAAATCGGCGAAGTGCTGCAAACGCTAAAAGACACGCGCCAAGAGGCCACGATCCTGTTTGTCTCCGATCACGGCGATATGCTGGGTGAGCGTGGACTTTGGTTCAAAATGTCGTTCTTCGAAGGCTCCGCACTCGTGCCGCTGATGATCGCAAGTCCTGCCATGGAACCTGGGCTGAATACGACACCTGTCAGCAATATCGACGTCGCCCCGACACTATGTGATTTGGCAGGCGTTGATATTTCAGAGGTGGCACCTTGGACGACAGGCGAAAGCCTTGTGCATCTGGGCCAAGGCGGCACGCGCGACACACCTGTCGCAATGGAATATGCGGCTGAAGGCAGCTATGCGCCGCTTGTGGCGCTGCGTTATGGCAAATGGAAATACACCCGCTGCACGCTCGACCCTGACCAGTTGTTCGATTTGGACGCTGACCCGCACGAACTGACAAACCTTGCTGGAAACCCCGCCCACCAAGGCACGGTCACCCAACTACGCGCCAAATCCGAAGCGCACTGGGACCTTGCCGCCTTCGACGCATCTGTGCGGCAGTCCCAAGCCTGCCGCTGGGTCGTCTATGAGGCATTGCGCAACGGAAACTACTATCCGTGGGACTACCAGCCGCTGCAAAAAGCGTCTGAGCGCTACATGCGTAACCACATGGATCTGAACGTCCTCGAAGAAAACCAACGCTTCCCACGTGGCGAGTGATCATCATCTTGCCTCTTGAACTCCCGCCGGAGGCTCCGGCAGAAACCACTCAGACTGAACAAGGCAACAATAATGCAAGCTGACTATGTTATCATCGGCGCAGGCTCAGCCGGCTGCGCAATCGCTTACCGTCTTGCCGAAGCAGGGAAGCAAGTCTTGGTCATTGAACACGGTGGCACTGACGCCGGCCCCTTTATCCAGATGCCAGCAGCCTTGTCCTATCCGATGAACATGAAACGCTATGATTGGGGGATGAAGTCCGAACCCGAACCACATTTGGGCGGGCGCGAACTGGTCACGCCGCGTGGCAAGGTGATCGGTGGATCATCGTCTATCAACGGAATGATCTATGTGCGTGGCCATGCCTGTGACTATGATCACTGGGCGGAAAGCGGCGCGCGCGGCTGGGCCTATGCAGACGTGCTGCCCTACTTCAAACGGATGGAGCATTGGCACGATGGTGGGCATGGTGGCAATCCCGATTGGCGCGGCAAAGACGGCCCGCTGCACGTCACACGCGGGCCGCGCAAAAACCCGTTAACGCGCGCATTCGTCGACGCTGGACAGCAGGCAGGCTACCCTGTCACTGGCGACTATAATGGCGAGCAACAAGAGGGCTTTGGTCCCTTTGATGCGACAATCTACAAAGGCATCCGTTGGTCGGCGGCAACGGCTTATCTGCGTCCAGCTTTAAAACGCCCAAACTGCAACATCACCCGCGCCTTTGCCCGCCGGATCGTGATCGAAGACGGACGCGCCGTCGGCGTCGAGGTCAGTCGCGGCAAAATGATCGAGGTGATCAAAGCCAACAAAGAGGTCATCGTCGCGGCATCGTCACTGAATTCGCCCAAACTGCTGATGCTTTCAGGCATCGGCCCTGCGGCACACCTGAAAGAGCACGGTATCGAAGTCGTCGCAGATAGGCCCGGCGTCGGCCAAAACCTGCAAGACCACCTAGAGCTTTATATTCAGCAGGCAGCAACCAAACCTGTCTCGCTTTTTGCCTATTGGAACATCCGTGGCAAAGCAAAGATTGGTCTTGAATGGCTCTTGTGGAAAACGGGCCTGGGCAGTTCTAACCAGTTCGAAAGTGCAGGTTTTATCCGCTCGGATGCTGGGATCAAGTACCCTGACATCCAATACCACTTCTTGCCGATTGCAGTTAGTTACGACGGCAAAGTCGCGCCGGACGGGCATGGTTTCCAAGCACATGTCGGACCAATGCGGTCCAAATCGCGCGGGCAAGTCACGCTGCGGTCTGCCGATCCCGCAGATCATCCAAAAATCGAGTTTAACTACATGTCCAACCCGCAGGACTGGATTGATTTCCGCAAATGCATACGCCTGACCCGCGAGATTTTCGCCCAATCGGCGTTTGACCCTTTCCGTGGCCGTGAGATCCAGCCGGGGGAAGCTGCACAAAGCGACGACGCATTAGATGAATTCATCCGCGAACATGCCGAAAGCGCATATCATCCGTGCGGCACCTGCAAAATGGGTGATATCAGTGATCCCATGGCCGTTGTGGACCCAGAGACCCGCGTCATCGGCGTTGCTGGCTTACGTGTTGCGGACAGCTCTATTTTTCCGCGAGTCACGAACGGAAATACCAATGGGCCTTCGCTAATGGTTGGAGAAAAGGCAGCAGACCATATCCTGCAACGCAATCCGCTCGCGCCGTCCAACGATCAACCGTGGATGCATCCTAATTGGGAAACGCAACAGCGCTGATAGGTGGGACGGAAATCAATTGAAGTCTGCGCTTAGGCAAAGGTAAAAGTAACGTCAGGCACGCAAGCAAAGTTGGACGATTTGGATGCTGGTAGAAGTTCTTTTCTTGGTTGCCGGAACCGGCGCCGACCTGCTTGCAACCGCTTTTTGCGGCAATCGTGGGCGTTTGCGCCGGCAAGGCGTCCACCTCGCTGATGTGGCATGCCCTTCTTTGTTGCAACGGCAACACGCAGTCATCGCGGGGGATGAGGACGCGGGGCTAGCGCAGGCCAATCTGGAGATACAAATTGGATTGAATGATAAAGGTGTCCGCAGGCCGGTTTTCATGCACTAATTTGCAGTTACTCAGAAGACCGCGGCGCAAGGAAGCAACTCGGCACCGCTTGAACTTCAAATACAACAGACATTGGGTAAGAT
>JBLHTS010000184.1:0-7994 GCA_047627695.1 Yoonia sp.
TGAACCAACGGCTGACCTGATCGTTTCGCTTGCTGGTGACTACACGCATATCGCAGCACCCGGCACGACCGACGCCAAGAATGTGATGCCCCGTGTGGCGGCATTGTTGGATGCGATGGTGATTTCCGAGGTGACTGCCGTCATCGACGCAGACACATTCGAGCGCCCGATCTACGCAGGCAACGCGATCCAGACGGTAAAGTCTTCTGACGCAAAGAAAGTGATGACAATCCGCACTGCTGGCTTTGATGCGGCTGAAATGGGTGGCTCTGCCACTGTCGAAAACATCGGCGCGGCAGGAAATCCTGGCCTGTCCGAGTGGCTCGAAGACAAGGTTGCTGCGTCTGATCGTCCAGAACTGACATCGGCTAGCGTTGTCGTCTCTGGTGGCCGCGGTGTCGGGTCCGAAGCGGATTTCGCATTGATCGAAGCGCTGGCTGACAAGCTGAACGCAGCTGTGGGTGCATCCCGTGCGGCTGTCGACAGCGGCTATGCGCCGAACGATTGGCAAGTTGGCCAGACCGGTAAAGTTGTCGCCCCTAATCTTTATGTCGCCATCGGCATTTCAGGCGCGATCCAGCACTTGGCTGGTATGAAAGACAGCAAGATCATCGTGGCCATTAACAAAGACGAAGAAGCCCCGATTTTCCAAGTTGCGGACTTTGGCCTTGTTGCTGACCTGTTTGAAGCCGTGCCAGATCTGACAAGCAAACTGTAAGCCAAACTTACATCAAACTTTTCAAAGGGCCCGCACAGATTTGTGCGGGCCCTTTTTTTAGATCTCGTAAAGCTGGTCGCGGATTGCCGGGACCAGCACCGCCGCCGCCTCTTTATGGCAGTCCACCCCCAACATTTCACGCGCCGCTCGCTGTTGGGAAATCGGGTAAATCATACCCGCTGTCCCACGTACCAGCGCATCCCCTGACGGTTGTGCGACGATCAGGCCTTTGACAAGCGGGCGCAGATGGTCGATCATTTCCTTTGTGATAAACAGTGGGTCGACCTGCATTTGATGTGGCAGACCATCCCATAGTTCATTGGTGGGTTTATTCTCAGAAAACCACAGCAACACAACGTTCTCTCCGATTTGATCAAGCATGCGGCGCATTCGGGCCGACCATGCCTCTCGCAGCTCACTTACCACCGTTTCAAAGCGATCAATTGATTTGCTGTGCAATGAGCCCAGCATATTACGGGTAAACAAAAATTCCGAAAAATCAACGTCATGGTAGATCGCTTACAAAACTGTAGAGACCCGCAAAAAGCGGTCATTGCGACGCGGATGTACAGAAAAGAACCTGTTGGACAGCAGATTTACGCCCATAACCTGCACCACGGTCAGGTCTGCCGCATCGCCTTTTCCACAAGCGCCAGATATGGCTCTTCAATATATTTTCCGTAAGTTTCGGTCCCGCCAACAAAGGCAAGATAAGGTTGATCCAATCGCTTGCGTGGACCGCGAAATAACATCCGCGACGCCCCATAGCGACAAGGTGAATACGATAGTAACTGTGCTTCGAAGGTCTCGTGTATCATAGTAGCCGCCCCAATTTCTATTACCCACGGACAGATTCGCGCATTCCCTTTGACAAATTGCTAACGCGCAAGTTCGCTTAAAATTTTAGCGCTTGATCTACCTTGATGCGCACCCCTGCACAGGCCTATGGTGCACCGAACCGATGAGGAAATGATCATGGCTATTCAACAAGTAGGCATCGTAGGCGCAGGCCAGATGGGCAACGGGATTGCGCATGTTTTTGCGCTTGCCGGATACGAAGTGTTGATGAACGATATTAGCGGCGACGCACTTAAGGCTGCCATTGATCTGATTGACCGCAACCTAGAACGGCAGGTCGGCAAAGAACTGATCACAGAGGCCGAGAAAACCGATGCGTTGGAGCGAATTGGCACAACGCAAACGCTGACTGATCTGGGTCAGACCGACCTGATTATCGAAGCCGCGACAGAGCGTGAGACGATCAAGGCCGCGATTTTCGAAGACCTCGTGCCGCACCTTAAGCCGAACACGATCCTCACCTCGAACACCTCGTCCATCTCGATCACGCGGTTAGCGTCGCGCACGGACCGGCCCGAGAAATTCATGGGCTTCCATTTTATGAACCCTGTGCCGATCATGCAGTTGGTTGAGTTGATCCGAGGGATCGCGACGGACGAACCCACATTCCTTGCCTGTCACGCAGTCGTTGAACGCTTAGGCAAGACATCAGCCACCGCCGAAGATTTCCCTGCTTTCATCGTCAACCGCATCCTGATGCCGATGATCAACGAAGCAATCTACACGCTTTATGAAGGTGTGGGCTCTGTGAAATCCATTGACACGTCGCTCAAACTGGGTGCAAACCATCCGATGGGGCCATTGGAATTGGCGGACTTTATTGGCTTGGATACCTGTCTGGCGATTATGAATGTGCTGCACGACGGGTTGGCGGACACAAAATACCGCCCCTGCCCATTGCTGACAAAATACGTCGAAGCCGGTTGGTTGGGTCGCAAGTCACAACGTGGTTTCTATGACTACCGCGGCGATGTACCGGTCCCAACCCGCTAATCTTTCAGGTTCAGCGTCACTTCGCGCATCCACGCCATACAGGCGCGAGGGTCTTTAAGGCGTTCTTTGACCTCTGCGTCATCAAATGGCGCGCCCACAATGGGCCTTTGTGGTTTGCCACAAGCCTTCACGATCTCATAAATTAACAGGCTTTGACGCAAGGTGGCAGAGATTTGGCTCGCCATTTGGTACCACCGCGAATTGGCACCGGGAAAAAACAACGGCACAACGCGCGCGCCGGATGTGCGGATCATTTTTGCAGTAAACAGGGTCCATTCGTCCTCGATCATTGGGCCGAACATCGAATTTGAGGATGCGACGACGCCAGACGGAAACAGCGCAATCAGGCCGCCGGCGTTTAGGTGTGCCATCGCCTGCTTGCGCATTTCGACCATATTGGCTTGCGCATTTGGTTCATGGGGAAAGGGGACAGGGATCAAATACTGACCTGCTTCTTCGTCGATATCGGTCAAAAAGGCGCGGGTCAGAATACGGTAGTCAGGACGTACGCGGCTGATCAATTCAGCCTTGATCATCCCATCAACCAAACCATGCGGATGATTGGCAACAACGACGACAGGGCCGGTTTTGGGGATATTTTCCAACTGGTCCTGCGTGGTAAGTAGATCAATATCCATGATCTCCAAAACCGTACGCCAGAATTCGGGACCACGCACCTTGCCGCGCCGTTCAAATTTGCGGATCATATGCAGGACCTTGATCTTGCCCGTGCACCATTCGATTGTCTTGATGACGCCACGCTTGATCGGGCTTTCAAAAGTACCTGAATACGTCAGGCTTTTGCGGTCATGAACACGTGGGGGCGCCTTAGAACCCTGTAAGGCAGCGGGCGATTTTGGGGTCGGCTTGGTCAATTATCATGTCCTATGCGATCCAAAAAGCGTCAGTCACCTTCGCCAAACTTGTCGGCGAAAAGGTTCTCGATAGCAGCGGCAAGCGCCTCTGCCTGAGGGCCGGTTGTTTCGACCTCAATAAATGTTCCGATGGAGGCTGCCAACATCAAAAGCCCCATAATGCTGTCGCCGCCTGTGGTATCGCCATCTTTGCTGACCTTGGCGTCTGCGTCAAAGCTTTCGACGACCTCGACGAACTTGGCGGATGCGCGTGCATGCAAGCCTTTGATATTCTGAATTTTTAGACGCAGTTCTGTCATTGCGGCAATCCGCCATTATGGCTGTTGATATATTTATGCGCCGCCGCAATCGCGGCCTCGACAGCGTCAGGCACAGAGGCACTGCGGGATTTAGCAAGCTTGATCAACATGGGCAGGTTGGCTCCATAGACGATCCGTCGGTTTTCGGGACTACATGCGCGCAATGACAAGTTTGTCGGCGATCCACCAAACATATCCGTCACAATGACGACACCGTCGCCCGTGTCGACTTCGTCAGCGGCCTCGCAGATTTCGGTTTGCTTCGCGGCACGGTCATCGTCGGGGCCAATGGCAATACTGATCATACCCGGTTGTGGACCGACAACATGTTCAACCGCCGCAAGATATTCTTGCGCAAGCCCCCCATGCGCTACGATAACAATACCAATCAAACTGCCTGTCCTTCTCTACCTTGCGCCGCGCGACGCTCAAGCTCTCGGTGTCGCTTAGACACATGCCAGCCGTCCTGTGCAAGGGCAGAAGCCATGCCTTCGACCATCATGACAGAGCGGTGTTTGCCGCCCGTGCAGCCAAAGCCAATTGAAAGATGCGTTTTGCCTTCATCCTTATTGGCAGGTAGCAGCAAATCGATCAGTGATTTCACCTGCGCGAAGAAAGCATCGTAGCGCACATCTGCCGCGACATAGGCCGCAACGTCGGCATCACGGCCATCGCTTGCGCGCAGCGTTTCATCCCAATGCGGATTGCGCAAAAATCGGCAATCCATGACGATATCAATACCGCGCGGCAATCCGCGTTTGTAGGAAAACGAGTGCAAGGTCACGCCGAGAGTACGCCCCTCGCCAACGCCGAACCACTGCTCAATCTCGGCCCGTAGATCATGCGGCGACATGCCTGTCGTCTCGATCAGAACATCGGCGCGAGCGCGTACCGGGACCAGCAGTTCACGTTCTGCCGCGATTCCAGCCAATGGGGGGCCCGCGGGGGCCAAAGGATGCCGCCTGCGGGTTTCAGAGTAACGTTTTACAAGTTCTTCTTCGGCAGCGTCCAGGTAGAGAACCTGCGCTGGCACATCGACCTTCTCTGACAACTGATCTATCGCAGCGATCAAAGCATCGACACCGAAATCACGGTTGCGCACATCAAGGCCCAAGGCCAGCGGCCGGCTGGGCGGTGGTCCTTCAAGAAGGCGCGGTAGCAAGGACAAAGGTAGGTTATCAATCACTTCAAAGCCCAAGTCCTCAAGCGCATTGATCGCGGTAGATCGCCCCGCACCAGAAGGTCCAGTGACCAGAACAATCGACGGCGCGGTTGTGTTGGGGTCGCGTGCCGCTGTTGTCATCTATCGCTCCAACCGGATTTGAGGATTTGAAGTATTGCTGGAACGAAATGTGCGCCATCTACCCGCCAGATCAAGGGCAAACCGCATCCCAAGACCGTGAATACATGCTGCTGTGGCAAACGTGCAGTTTCTGTCTGGTTCAAATCGACGACCAAAGCGACAGCAGCCGATGGCGTGTGCCCCGCATTCAAGATGCCTATACCGCGCGCTTCAATCAGGCCCGCCAGCGTCAGCGGGCAACTAGCGATAAGCTGATTGTTTGAAATTTCTAAACTCGTGCGGTCGTCTGCGATCAGGTCACAGCCCAGCGCCATAAGTTGCAAGCCGATGCCAGATTTTCCACTGCCCGATTGCCCGGTGATCAACACGGCCTTGCCATGCCAAGACACACAGGTGGCATGGATGGTTGATGTCATTTTCTAAAGCGGCAAACCAACAACGAAACGCGCGCCTAGCGGTTCCGACGTAGGATCGGCGTCAGTCGGGCGAATATTCTCGGCCCAGATCACACCCGCATGCGCGGTGACAATCTGCTTGGAAATCGCAAGGCCAAGGCCAGAGTTGTTGCCGAAATCGCCTGCTGGACGCTCGGAATAGAAACGCTGGAAGATCTTGGTAAGTGATCCGTCCGGAATACCGGGGCCGGTGTCTTCAACAACAACAAGCACACGGTTTTTGCGGGTACGCGCCCAAATGCGGATTGCGTCACCCTTTTCACAGAACGAATTGGCGTTGGAGATCAAGTTCACAAAGACCTGCGCCATGCGCCCCTCTAGGCCTTGCACCATAATTGGATCCGTGGGCAGATCAGCGACAAAGTCTACGCCGCGCAGCCGCGCGTCCTTGCCAAGGAAATCTGCGATATTGCGCAGCATTTGGACCAGATCAAAGGTTTCTTCTTCCTCTTTGACCAGTTCACTATCAAGACGGGATGCGTTCGAGATATCACTGACCAAACGGTCAAGGCGTTTCACGTCATGTTCAATGATCAACAACAGTTTTTCGCGCTGATCTTCGCGCTTTGCCACCCGCATCGTTCCGACGGCAGAGCGGAGCGAGGCAAGCGGGTTCTTGATCTCATGGGCAACATCAGCCGCGAATTGTTCGTTGCCTTCAATACGCTGATAAAGGGCGCGGACCATGCTGCGCAGCGCACCTGATAGACGGCCAATTTCATCGGGCCTACCGGTAAAATCAGGAATGTGCACTTTTACGGGCGACATTTTGCGGGCGTTCTTTTCCTGACTGGCTTCGGCTGCTGTGGCCAGTTGGGCAAGCGGGTTCGCTATTGTCGATGCCAGAACCATGCTCAGTCCGACGCTGACCATGATACCAACCAAAAACAGGCGCAGATATTGTTCACGTTCGCGCAGCACAAGGCTATCGACCTCGCCTGCGGCAGTTGTAACCGCAATGACACCGACCGGCACATCGTTACGCAGAATTGGGGTGGTCACAATAAAGCTGGTGTTGCCACCGACTTCGGTTGCTTGAAGCTGGGTGCCTTGTTCGATTGCACGGCGCACGCTCTCTTGCGACAGCCGGATTCCCACTGGCTCTGCGCTGGGTTCTTTTGCGTCAAGTGGCAAAAGCTGCACAGCGCGGATCCAGAGGTCCGCAAAAAAGTCGGTCAGGAAGGTCCCGCCGGTTTGCTGTTCAAGATCGGCAACATCTGCGGCCGAAAGCATACCCGTAGCACTGGTCACGAAAACCGCATCGGTTGAGAATACGGTCACCTCAACACCGCCGCGCAAATCCATTGCAGCAAGTGTTGCGGTGGGATCGATTCCATCGCCCGAAACAAGGTCGATTGGCGCAATCGATGGCAATCGGGCTTCGAACACATCCGCGATCAGTTGCGCCTCGTTCACCAAGCCCTTTGCACGCTGGAAAGCAAGGCTATCACGCGATGGGCTTAGATAGAGAACACCTGCAATAAGCAAAATGAGCGCAATTAGGTTAAAGGTGACAATCTTGCGCGCGATAGGTGAATACCGCAGCGTCGCCCACCGCCCGCGCCGTATGTTTTCAGTATCGCCGTTGACATGTTCAACCCAGTCTTCGCCCAAGACCAAATCAGGACTGCGCGCAGCCGCGCGGACCGATTTCAGGTCACGCACGTCAATTTTAGGCGCAGCGGTCATAGTTCACTCTTCGTTGTAGCGGTAGCCGATACCATAAAGCGTCTCGATCGCCGAAAACTCTTCATCTGTGTTGCGCATCTTTTTACGCAGCCGCTTGATGTGGCTGTCGATGGTCCGGTCGTCAACATATACTTGGTCATCATAGGCGACATCCATCAGCTGATCGCGGCTTTTCACAAAGCCAGGACGCTGCGCGAGCGCTTGCAAAAGCAAAAATTCCGTAACGGTAAGCGATACGTCTTGGCCTTTCCATTTCACTGCGTGGCGCAGCGGGTCCATGACCAACTCGCCGCGGATCATCACCTTGGTTTCTTCAGTTTCTTCGATTTCTTCGCCTGCAAGCGCGTCTTGGCGGCGCAGCAAAGCCCGAATCCGTTCCACCAGTAAACGCTGGGAAAATGGCTTTTTTACGTAGTCGTCTGCACCCATGCGCAGACCAAGGACTTCGTCAATCTCATCGTCCTTTGACGTCAAGAAAATAACGGGCATCGCTGTCTTTTGACGCAACCGTTGCAGCAAATCCATCCCGTCCATCCGTGGCATTTTGATGTCCAAGACTGCCATATCGGGCATGCGTTTGTTAAAGGCATCTAATGCAGATTGGCCGTCGTTATACGTTTCAACCTCAAAGCCCTCGGCCTCGAGCGTCATCGCAACTGAGGTGAGGATGTTCCGGTCGTCATCCACTAATGCAATTCTGGACATGCTTCGGTTCCTTATTGGGTGGCGCACCACTAATAGGGTACTGACTTGGACTTTTCATCCTTTTATCCAAGCGAATCAACCGTTAACTCAAAGTCCACC
>JBLHTS010000185.1:0-7904 GCA_047627695.1 Yoonia sp.
ACAAAAGCTCAACCGAACCCATTTCGCGCAGGTACATCCGCACAGGATCATCAGTGCGATCAAGCTTTTCAGCCTCCGCGCCACCGATGGTCACATCCCGCGATCCCGAAACAGTCGCAACGGCAGTGTTGCCCTGATCCTCGTCGGCTTCTTCGCTTTCTTCTTCTTCGGTGACTTGAATACCCATTTCAGAGAGCATCGACATCACGTCTTCGATTTGATCCGACGACACCTGTTCAGGTGGCAATACGGCGTTCAATTGATCGTATGTGATGTAGCCCCGCTCGCGCGCGTCAGCGATCATCTTTTTGATAGCAGCCTGGCTCATATCAAGGCTGATATCGCCATCTTGGTCCGCATCTTTACGGTCGTCGTGATCTTTCGCGGCCATGCAAAATGCCCTTTCAAAGTGGTCGTTTCAAGCCAAAGTGATTCGGCTGATTCGGTTCATATCGAATCAACCCCGCATTGAGGCGATTCGCAAGGCGGAACGGCCCTGTTTTTATTGTGTGTTGCGCAGTCTGTTAGTTAGGCTGGTCACGGCCCTTGGCAAAGTTGATATTTTCAAGAAGTTGATCAAAGGCACTCTGCTCTTCTTTCTTCATGCGGGCACCATTTTTCCCAAAGGCATATTCGGCCTTGTCTTCATTGTCACCGCGCCCCGCCTTGTCCACCGCTGCGGTGGCCTGTGCGATGCGCCATGTCAGCCCTTCGTCAGCAATCCCGCTCAGATCTTCTACAGCATCTTCAATTTCGCGTTTGTGACCACGTCTAGCGGTCAGTTTTGCAAATTCTTCCACCAGACAAAGCCGTGCAATATCAGGATCGCCGCCGCGTCGCATGACAGGGCTAATAGCGACATGGTTCTGCCCCATTAGCTTTTCAAGGGGCGTGGTTCCTAGATCTTCAATCACGCAAGCCCGCAAATCCGCCGCGCCAAGATGCCGCAACAAGCATGCCTGAATATCGCGGTGCATGGGATCGCGGCTTTCCATCTGCTCTAACGGCGTTTCAAAGTCGACGGCAACCGCCGGAACCAAGATCATTGCCGCCAAAATAACGGCTTCGCGCACATGGTCCTGATCCGCTGCAGCCCCGGCGAGGGCGGAATTGCGTGCAGTTGCAACAGGGCTCACATCACGTTTCCACGGGTCCTGTCTGCTGTTCCATGCCCGATTTCCGGCGGATCGCGGCGCGGATGATTTACGTGGCGAAAACAGCGCCCAGCGCATTTCTTTAATAGCTTGTCCGTAATGGTTACGGATCGAAGGATCTTGGATCAGTTTGATTTTTTCGCGCAATGTCTTGTCCAGCGCTGCCTTGCGTTCAGGACTATCAAAGACCTTGCCTTCGGTTTCGCGTTGCCACAACAATTGCACCATCGGAATCGCCTGATCCAACAACTGCTGCATCGCCCCTGCCCCCTGCGCCTTGATCAAATCATCAGGGTCCAACCCTTCGGGCATCAAAGCAAAGCGCAGCGACTGTCCCGCCTCTAAAAGCGGCAGCGCAATCTCAATCAGGCGCATCGCGGCACGCAAACCAGCGGTATCACCATCAAGTGCGATGATCGGTTCAGGTGCGATCCGCCACAATAGACGCAACTGATCTTCGGTAATCGCGGTACCCAGCGGGGCAACAGTGGCCGTAAATCCCGCCTCTGATAGCGCGATCACGTCCATATAGCCTTCTGCCATGATCAGAGGCTTGCCCTTGCCGGCAGCCTCGCGAGCAGGACCATGGTTATAAAGGCTGCGGCCTTTGTCGAAAAGGGCTGTTTCAGGCGAGTTATAGTATTTTGCGGGCGCATTGGGGTCCATTGCTCGGCCCCCAAAACCGATTGCACGCCCACGGGCATCACGAATAGGGAACATGATGCGGTCACGGAAACGGTTGTATAAACCTCCGCCACGATCGCTTTCGGCTGCAAGTCCTGCGTCAACGACCAAATTGGCATCAGTGCCTTTGCCTTGAAGATGCTCCAAGACACCGCTGTTTGCTGGGGCAAATCCAATATCCCAGCGCGCTTGCGCCTCGACGCTTAGCCCGCGACGTTCCAGATAATCGCGTGCATCGGCTGCTGCCGCCGTCTGTAATTGCAGCCGGTGAAACTGCACGGCCTGCTCCATCACATCAACAAGAACAGTGCGTGCATCCGCCTTTTCCTGTGCACGCGGATCGCGGTCAGGCACGGGCATCCCTGCTTCGGCGGCCAGTATCTTTACGGCATCCATAAAGTCCACATTCTCGGTCTCGCGTACAAAGGAAATCGCATCGCCCTTGGCGTGACAGCCGAAGCAGTAATAAAACCCCTTGCGATCATCGACGTGAAAGCTGGCGCTTTTTTCCTGATGGAACGGGCAAGACGCCCAAAGATCACCCTTGCCCTGATTGGACTTGCGCGTATCCCACATGACTTTACGTCCCACGACCTGCCCCAGGGACAGCCGATTGCGCAATTCATCAAGGAAACCGGGCGGAAGACTCATAGGATGCAGTATCTGCCAATTCGCACCAAAGGCCAATCCTACTTCAATGCCTAAATAACCTGACCGGACGCATCAAAATGCCTTGAATGTTAACCTAGCGCAACGCGACTCCACGCATCGCAACTTGCAGGTCATGCACCAGTGTCGCAGCCATCGACCGCATCACCATAATCTCAAACCCCTGCGGGCTGACCCGTGTGACTGTCACTGACATATGACCCAGCATTGTCTTGGCGACATGGCTCTTCTTGAAGATATGGCCGCGCAGATCAACGGGAACCAGACGCGCCAAGACATCTTCTACACCCTGCCCTTCAATCTGGACCACGGCCCATGCATCGCTTTGATCCGTCACAGCGGCCAACCCGTCCAAAGACACCGTCCCCGCAATCATCCAAACGCCATGCCCGAACCAAGTCACTGCGCCAGAGCGGCGATTGAGTGCAGGCAAAACCGCACCAACCTGATCTTTCAAACTGGCAGCAGTCGCCTTGGTTTTTCCGCTGAAAGGCGCGACTGATGTCAGGCGATCAACGCTGACCTCGGATACTACAATGCCACCGATCTCTAACGGTAAAAGATCACCACAGGGCGAAAGTGCAATCAGTTTAGCCACGCGCACGCCCTCCGGTTGGGTCAAAAAAGACAGGATCACAAACTGTGACCTCTTGGGTGATATCGCGCAAATGGTCGCGCAGTTTGATCACTTCCCCATGGCGCGCGCTGCCATTTTCAAGAAAGCCAAGCGCCAGATGCGTATCAAGGTTGGGCGAATAACATATTGATGTCGTATAGCCCTGACTGTTTTCCCGCACCGCCGAAGCCCCCGTTTGAAACAAATGCGCACCCGCACTTAGCGCGTGATCCGGTCCCTTGGACTGCAAGCCAACCAACTGCTGGCGCGTCTCGCCGTTCAGTCCGGGACGAGCCGCCGCCACTTTGCCAATGCAATCCTTCTTGGGACTGACCATCCGTCCCATGCCAATATCAAATGCGGTCGTCCGACCATGGATTTCGGCATGGGTGATAAAGCCTTTTTCGATGCGCAGAACGTTCAACGCTTCCATGCCATATGGCCCGCCGCCCATCACCTCGGCTTGAGCCACCAGCATGCGGAACAAGCTCTCGCCATAGCGTGAAGGGACGGAAATTTCATAAGCATGTTCGCCGGAGAACGAAATACGGAACAACCGCCCCTGCACACCCGAAACACCGACTGACCCGCAAGCCATGAACGGCCAAGTCTCATCGGTAAGCTGTTGATCCAGAACGGTATTGAGCAGTGCCCGCGCTTGCGGTCCCGCCACGGCAAACTGCGCCCATTGCTCTGTCACCGAAATTACCGACGCGTCCAGATCAGGGCGCAACACCTGCAAGACAAACTCAAGATGGCGCATGACCAATCCTGCCGCAGCGGTCGTCGTGGTCATCACAAAATGCTGTTCGGCCAGCCGCGCGGTCGTGCCGTCATCCAGCACATGCCCGTCTTCGCGCAACATCAGTCCATAGCGCACGCGCTCGACTTTGAGTGTTGAAAACATGTTGGCGTAAACAAAATCCAAAAGGGCAGCGGCATCCGGTCCTTGCACATCAATTTTACCAAGTGTCGACACATCGCAAACACCGACTGACCCACGGACATATCCCACTTCGCGATCACAGGATTGGCGCCAATGCGTCTCGCCCTTTTGCGGGAAGTAGCTTGGGCGATACCAAAGCCCCGCCTCGATCATCGGTGCGTTGCGAGCAATCGTTGCCCTGTGCGAGGTGGTAAAACGTTCAGGCGCAAAGCCTTTGCCTTGGCTGCCCGCCCCCATCACAGCAATGGACACCGGAACATAAGGTGGGCGGAATGTTGTCGTGCCTGTTTCAGGAATGCCCCGTCCCGTAGCATCGGCCAAGATCGCGAGGGCGACCACATTTGACGATTTACCCTGATCCGGCGCCATGCCTTGGGTGGTATAGCGCTTCATATGCTCGACCGAGCGGAAATTCTCTAGGGCGGCCAGTTTGATGTCCTTGATGTGGACGTCGTTCTGGAAATCGATCCATTTGCGTCCCTTACCCTCGACCGACCAAAGCGGGGTAATGGTATAGGCAGAATTGTCAGCGGCAGGCACGGTCACCTTGGGTTTCAACCCAAGGCCCGTTGCAACGTCAGCGGCAACAGCAGCACCCTCGGCCAGACAGTCCGCTGTGCTAAACGCGCCATTACATGCACCCGCTGTGACCATCCCCGGAATGCTATCCGGTGTGGGTACGAATGACGCTATATCCTCGCACCAAGTTGGACGCCCATTCATATGACAGGTCAAATGAACCGTCGGGTTCCAACCACCCGACATCGCAAGGCAATCAGTGCGAATAACTCGCGTGCCGCTCTCTTGGGTGATCGTGATGCTTTCCAGCGCATGACGGCCGTTGGTCGCTATGACTTGTGCACCCGTGTAGACCGGATAATCACCCGCCACTTGCGCGTCTTCGCGACTGTCGATCACAGCAGCGACCTTAATACCTGCTGTAACCAAGTCGCGTGCAGTCCGGTGCGCGTCATCATTGTTGCCAAAAATCGCTACCGACTTGCCCGGTGCCACGCCCCAGCGGTTCACATATGCCCGCACAGCACTGGCCATCATGATGCCCGGACGGTCGTTGTTTGGAAATGCGATCGGACGCTCAAGCGCGCCGGCACAAAGGATCGCGCGTTTTGCAACGATCCGCCAAAAACACTCGAGCGGTTTACCTGCAGCGCGCGGCCCAGCGATCTGTTCAAGCGCACCATACGTGCCTTGATCATAAGCCCCCGTCACGGTCGTACGCGTCATCATGCGTACATTAGGTAATCCATCCAGTTCGCCCAAAGCACCTGCAACCCATTCCGCAGCAGGCACCCCATCGGTATCTTCCTGTTCGCGCAGCAAACGCCCGCCCATGGCGGTGTCCTCGTCCGCCAGAATAACCTCTGCGCCTGCACGCCCGGCGGTCAGGGCCGCCATCAACCCCGCAGGCCCCGCACCAATCACCAACACGTCACAGAAAGCAAAAGCCTTCTCATAGTTGTCGGGATTTGTCTGACCGCTCAACGCGCCCAAACCGGCGGCGCGGCGGATCACAGGCTCATAGAGTTTTTCCCAAAAGCTGCGTGGCCACATGAAGGTTTTATAGTAAAATCCCGCACCCAAGAATGGCGAGATCAGATCATTTACCGCCATTGCGTCATAGCGCAGCGAGGGCCAAGCGTTCTGGCTGAACACTTCTATCCCCTCGGACACCTCCAATGTCGTCGCACGCACATTCGGCTCTGACTGTGCGCCCCGCCCGACTGTCACAAGCGCGTTCTGTTCTTCGGATCCCGCAGACATCACGCCACGCGGGCGGTGATATTTGAATGAACGGGCCATCAGTTTGATCCCGTTGGCCATCAATGCCGCAGCAACCGGTTCGCCCGGAACCCCTTGCAGGCGTCGCCCGTCAAAGGTGAAAGTGACCGTATTTGGAGGTGCTTGCAGCCTCATGTTTTCGCCTTTTCGGCCAAAGTGACCTTATGCACTGCATGCGTCGTCGTATTTCGGTCGACAACCAACCACGCCCGACAGCCCGCTTCGTGAAACCACATGTCGCGGATATCGCCGGCTAGGTTGTCGCGGTTATGCAGATAGTCGTCCCAAGCATGAGAACCCGCATCTTCGGCAGGACGATCAATCGCCAAAGCGTCGCCTTGGTAGTAAAACTCGCGGCGGTCGCGTTCACCGCAATTTGGGCAGGTAATGCGCATAATCGTTCCCTAGTGCAAATTGTGCTGAGAGCCGGTGCCCTCTTCATCCATGAGGCCGACGCCGGTTCGAAACCGGTCAAGGCGGAACTTGGCGGCGGGCGTGTGGTGGTTTCCGGTCGCCATCAGATGCGCAAAGCTAAAGCCCGACCCCGGCACGGCTTTGAAGCCGCCGTAGCACCAACCACAATCAATAAAGAGGCCCTCTGTCTGGGTCTTGTCGATGATCGGCGATCCATCTGGGGTCATATCCATAATGCCGCCCCATGATCGCAGCACCTTGGCTTTGCCGATCATCGGCATCAGCGTCATGGCCGCGTCCATCACATGTTCCTTCATCGGCAGGTTTCCCCGCGCGGCATAAGAGGCGTAAAAATCAATGTCGCCGCCAAAAACCAGCCCGCCTTTATCAGATTGGCTGATGTAGAAGTGGCCCATGCCAAAGCTGACAACGTGGTCGATCACAGGCTTGAGGCCCTCTGTCACAAAGGCCTGCAACACATGGCTTTCAATCGGCAAACGCATCCCCGCCATCGCGGCTACCTGACCAGAGCGGCCCGCGACCACAATCCCGACTTTCTTGGCCTTTATCGCGCCACGCGTGGTTTGCACGCCTTTGACGGCACCGTTTTCGATATCGATACCCGTGACTTCGCAGTTCTGAATGATGTCCACACCGCGCTGATCAGCGCCACGGGCATAGCCCCAAGCGACAGCATCATGACGCGCGGTACCGCCGCGCGGATGGTAAAGCCCGCCATAGATCGGAAAGCGGCCGTTGTCGAAATCCAAATAGGGCAAATGCTTCCGCACACCTTCGCGGTCCAACAAGATCGCGTCGTCACCTTGGTTTATCATCGCATTGCCACGGCGAGCAAATGCATCGCGCTGGCCGTCGGAATGAAACAGATTTATCAAGCCACGCTGCGAATGCATGACGTTGTAATTCAGGTCCTGTTCCATCGTTTCCCATAGCTTGAGGGAATGAGAATAGAACTCTGAGTTACCGGGTAGAAAGTAGTTCGCGCGCACTATCGTCGTATTGCGACCCACGTTCCCGCCGCCGATGTATCCCTTTTCGAGCACGGCAATATTGGTCATTCCATGCTCTTTTGCGAGGTGAAATGCCGTCGAAAGACCGTGACCACCGCCGCCAATGATGATCGCATCATATTCAGCTTTTGGCGCTGGATCACGCCAAACCGGCTTCCAGCCTTTTTGACCAAACAGCCCCTCTTTGATCACCCGAAAGCCGGAGTATCCCATATCGTATCCCCCTTGACGCAAGGCGACACTAACAACAGAACGCAGCGAGTGCATCGCCTCTTTTCGACATGAAATGTCGCATTCGTGAAATGCGGCACCGCGCATAAAATAGGCCGCCCGATATGGGCGGCCTTACCAATGCGAAAATATATGTCTCTAATTGACCATGCGGAAGAACTCAGCTGCGCATGCGGTAGAGCGGGGGCCTGACGGCTGCGTCGCCCACGGGGTAACAACCGATCTTAATATTCATTTGGGTCGTGAGGGAAATTTCACCACCAGAGATGATAGACGAGCCTATGAAATCCTTAGGTGCTTCAGCATTAGTACCTCCACCACCTGAAGCCATACTGACATCACCCATGGCAATTAACTGC
>JBLHTS010000186.1:0-7898 GCA_047627695.1 Yoonia sp.
CGCGGAGTGCGGCGTCGAGCTTTTCTTCTTTAAAACCGGGGTATTTGGCGTAGTCGACGACCGTGGGGTGCCAGCCTATTATGAGGACTTTCTTGGGCATGGCTTTTGTCTCCTTATTCCGAGCGACCAACTTTCCAAACATGCGTTGCTCAAATTTAGATGGTCGGCTAACGTTAGTTTACACGTAAACGAAAGCATAATTTAATTTACATGGCAACTAAAGAATCAAACCCTCCGAAATCACTGGGTCGGCAGCTTAATTTCACGACAGGGCGTATGAATGCACTGTGCCAGCAACGACTTGAACCATATGGTCTTTCTTTGCCGCAGTGGGTCATTCTGTCCTGCTTGTGGCGTGAGGAAGAGACGCCCGTAGGCGCATTGTCGAAACTGATCGGAAGCGGGTTACCAGCGACATCTCGGATCATTGATCGCATGGTTGCGCGTGGTTTGGTTGCGCGTCGCCGCGACTTGAACGACAAACGCGTTATGCTTGTAAAATCCACCAAGGAAGGCGACGCGCTTGATCACTTGCTGGATTTTTACCAAGAGGTGAACACAGTCCTGCTAGATGGTTTTAGTGCAGATGAGCAAGAACTGGCCTTCGCGTTCTTACTGCGGATAGAGCAGAACGCCTTTGATGCATTGGGATAGCGCGTAGACCAACCAAAGCTGACTTAGGTGTTGTTTGCGTGGGGCGCGCAAAGTCATAGACGCAGCGACCTCCACCTGCTATCAAACCCATATGAAGAGCATCTGCATCATTACCTGCTGCATTATTATCTGCTGACATCTGTCGCGGGTTGCTCATTCACGTTTCACATTAGAACTGAACTTGGTAAGCCCGCGGCGTAACTCTGCGCGAGGCAACATGACAACTATCCGGCTGAACAACACAAAATCCCGCAAACGCGAGGACTTTGTTCCGATTGACCCCAAGAATGTGCGTTTGTATCTGTGCGGGCCGACGGTCTATGACCGCGCGCATTTGGGCAATTCGCGGCCTTCGTTGGTGTTTGATGTACTATTTCGTCTGCTCAAGGAAACCTATGGCGAAACACATGTGACCTACGTGCGCAATATCACGGATGTGGACGACAAGATTAATGCCCGTGCGGCGGAAAGCGGTCGCGCGATCGGCGATATTACCGCTGAGACCACGCAGTGGTATCACGATGACCTTGATGCCTTGGGTGCGCAGCGTCCAACCCATGAGCCGCGCGCGACCGATCACATCCCGCAAATGATCAAGATGATCACAGACCTAATCGAAAAGGGGCATGCCTACGCCGTCGAAGGTCATGTATTATTCGCCGTGCAAAGCTATTCAGAATATGGCGCGCTCTCTGGTCGCTCCATCGACGATATGATTGCAGGAGCGCGGGTCGAAGTCGCGCCATACAAACGCAATCCGATGGACTTTGTGCTTTGGAAACCCTCTGGTGACGGTGTGCCGGGCTGGGATAGCCCGTGGGGGTATGGGCGTCCGGGCTGGCATATCGAATGCTCTGCCATGTCGCTTGAGTTGTTGGGCGAAAGCTTTGACATCCACGGCGGAGGCAATGACCTTCAATTCCCGCACCACGAAAACGAGATTGCGCAATCGACTTGCGCCCATCCGCATGGCGAATTCGCCCGCTACTGGGTCCATAACGAGATGCTGCAAATCGAGGGCAAGAAGATGTCCAAGTCCTTGGGCAATTTCTTTACGATCCGCGATTTGCTGGATCAAGGCATCCCGGGTGAGGTGATCCGACTGGTCATGTTGGGCACACATTACAGCAAAACGATGGACTGGACCGAAACCCGCAAGGTCGAGGCCGAAGGCACGTTGCGCAAATGGTACGGCATCTTACACGGACACAGGTTCGGGCCAGAGCTGATTGCTGCGCTCAGGGCGGACGGCAAATGGCGGCCTGACGCCGAATTTATCGGCGTGTTGGCCAATGACCTGAACACCTCTGGGGCGTTGTCGCGCTTGCATGTGTTGTCCAAGGGGAAAACGCCGGTTGCTCTGGCGGGCTTTGCTTACGGATTGGGTATGCTAGGTTTGGTGAACGACTGGTCTGCGATCCCGCAATTTGACGGGGGCGAAGCTGGCGACGGCGTCGCACCAGCGATTGCGGTGCGTGTGGATGCGCTTTTGGCAGAGCGCGCAGCGGCGCGTGCGGCCAAGAATTGGGGCCGCGCGGATGAGGTTCGTGATATTTTGAACGCCGCTGGTGTGCAGGTGACGGATGTCGGCGGGCAGGCGACATGGACGCCCGGACCGGATTTTGATGCGGCCAAGCTCGAGGGGCTCTGACGATGACAAAAGAACGCCTCTATCTTTTCGACACGACGCTGCGGGACGGTGCACAGACCCAAGGCGTACAATTTTCAGCCGGCGAAAAGCACCAGATTGCGGCTGTTCTGGACAGCCTTGGCCTTGATTACATCGAAGGTGGTTGGCCGGGCGCAAACCCGACCGACTCAGAGTTTTTCGACAGCCCACCCAAGACCCGTGCGATATTCACAGCCTTCGGGATGACTAAACGCAACGGGCGATCTGCCGAGAATGACGATGTTTTATCTGCCGTGATGAACGCGGGCACACCAGCGGTTTGTTTGGTGGGTAAGGCGCATGATTTCCATGTGACGACCGCACTTGGCATCACACTGGACGAAAACATCGAAAACGTGGCCGCCAGTTTTGCCCATATCAAGGCGCAGGGCCGCGAAGGGTTGTTTGATGCGGAACACTTCTTTGACGGCTATAAAGCGAACCCCGACTATGCCCTGAAGGCTATTCACGCAGCCTACGATACTGGCGCGCGGTGGATTGTGCTGTGTGATACCAATGGCGGAGTGTTGCCGCATGAGGTTAGTGATATCGTCAAAGCCGTGATCGCCAGCGGCATTTCGGGAGATCATCTGGCAATCCATACGCATAATGATACTGAAAATGCGGTAGCCAATTCATTGGTCGCCGTGCTTGCAGGGGCGCGACAAGTGCAAGGCACGCTCAACGGCTTGGGCGAACGGTGTGGCAATGCGAACCTAACAACAATCATTCCGACGCTTTTGTTGAAAGAACCTTTCGCCAGTCAGTTTGAAACAGGTGTTTCGCTTGAGGCGCTCAAGGGCTTGCGTCGCGCGTCGCGAATGCTGGACGATATCCTCAACCGTGTGCCTGCAAAGCAGGCGCCTTATGTTGGTGCCTCAGCGTTTACCCATAAATCGGGACTGCATGCCAGCGCGATTGCCAAAGACCCCGCGACCTATGAACACATCAACCCTGCAGCGGTGGGCAACAGCCGCATCGTGCCGATGTCGAACCAAGCGGGGCAGTCGAACTTGCGCGCGCGGTTGCTGGATGCAGGACTTAAAGTGGACGAGGGTGACCCTGCATTGGCCCGTATCGTCGAGCGGATCAAGGAACGTGAATCGCAGGGCTATTCCTACGATACGGCACAGGCCAGTTTTGAACTTTTAGCCCGCGAAGAATTGGGTGCTATGCCACGGTTCTTCGAGGTTAAACGCTACCGCGTGACCGTCGAGCGGCGCAAGGACAAGCGCAACCGCATGGTCTCGATATCGGAGGCTGTTGTCGTGACAAAGGTCCACGGCGAAAAGATGCTGAACGTCAGCGAAAGCCAAGGACCCGATGGGGCGGATCAGGGCCCCGTGAACGCACTATCGCGGGCCTTGTCCAAGGATTTGGGTCCCTATCAAGCGATCATTGACGACATGCAACTTGTTGACTTTAAAGTACGTATCACCAATGGCGGCACAGAGGCGGTGACCCGCGTCATCATTGACAGTGAGGACGGTCAGGGCCGCAGTTGGTCAACGGTTGGTGTCAGTGCCAACATCGTTGATGCGTCCTTTGATGCGCTGATCGACGCCATCAATTGGAAGCTGATCCGCGACGGTGCAAAGGCCGAACCATGAGTTTCGAGGCCTGTGCAGCCCTTGTCGAACGTGCTGATCCGTTGCGGTTTCGTGCAGCGATGGCGGCACCTGTCGAAGCGCGCAAAATCCTGTTTCCGCTTTATGCATTCAACGTTGAAGTGGCCCGCGCACCTTGGGTGACCCAAGAGACGATGATCGCCGAAATGCGCCTGCAATGGTGGCGTGACGCGCTTGAGGAAATCGCGGAAGGCCGCACCGTGCGCCGCCATGAAGTCGTCGATGCTTTGGCAGGCGTATTGGATGCGGAAGGCGCGCGCTGTCTGGACGGATTGATCGCAGCACGTCGTTGGGATGTCTACAAGGACGGCTTTGAAGAACCGGCGCATTTTGACGACTACATCAACGCGACCTCGGGTCATTTGATGTGGACTGCGGCACGATTGTTGGGGGACGCGGAGGAGGCGACAGTGCGCGATTTCGCCTTTGGCGTTGGTGCGGGCAACATCTTTCAAGCCTATCCGGCGCTGGATGCGCAAGGCCGCAAGCCGCTGATAGACGGATCAAATACAGGTATTACGGCACTGGCAGTTTGCGCGTTGGACCGCATGAATGCAGCCGCCAAAAGGCGCAAGACGGTATCCAAAACGGCAGGTGCAGCACTCGTTGCGGGCTATCATGCGCGGCCTGTGTTGCAAATAGTGCGCAGCAATCCGGCATTGGTCGTGCAAGATGCGCTAGACACAAACCCCGCTCGGGACAGCTTGCGGTTCTTGAACATCACACTGCGTGGGTGGTGGCGCTAGATCGCCGATTTCGGCTGACGGACCAGCCAAATCAATGACCCACCTGCCAACACCAAGAACGGCACCATCGCAAGGTTGACCGCGTTCCAGCCTTCAACCGGCGACCCGCCAGAGCAGTTCATGAGGCCACCAGACGCAAGTGATGCAACGGTCACCATGCCGAAAACGATCATGTCGTTCATGCCTTGGACCGACCCGCGCTCCTCTGGTCTATGCGCACCGGCCAGCATGGTGGTTGCCCCGATAAAGCCAAAGTTCCAGCCAAAACCAAGTAAGATAAGGGCCAGAAAGAAATTCCCCAGACCGACGCCACTGAGGGCAACAAGGCCCGCAGCCGTCAGGATCACAAGACCTGTTGCCATGATCTTTTCAACGCCGAAGCGCGCAATCAGGTGACCTGTAAAGAACGAAGGCGCGAACATCGCCAGTACATGCGCGGACACGATGTCGTTTGCGTTGCTGGTCGTGAACCCGCAACCGACAACGGCCAGCGGCGTTGATGTCATAACAAGGTTCATCAAGGAATAGGACACCATCGCACAGATGATCGCTCCGATAATGCGGGGGTCGCGCAGCATTTCGCGGCGGCTGCGGCCTTTGACTTGGATGACATCCGGTTCGGATTTGGAACCTTTGGGTAGATCCAGCCACAAGAACAACATCATACCCACAAGGTTCAAGACAATGATCGCAAGGTATGAGCCTAGAAAGGGAACCACATAAGCGTCTTGCACCAGTTTGTTCAGTTGCGGACCGACGATGGCGGAAAGTAAACCGCCTGCCATGACGTAGGAAATCGCTTTTGGGCGGAATTCTTCGGATGCTGTATCAGTCGCCGCAAAGCGGTAAAAACCCTGCGCTGACATATAGATACCGGTTAAATATGATCCAGCCAAAAGGGTCAGAAAAGAGCTGGTATAAAGACCGTAGGCCGAAACGGCTGCGCCGACGGCCCCCGCGAAAGCCCCCAGAAAGAAGCCGAACCTGCGCCCGTTGCGTTGCATCAAAGGGCTGATCCATGGCGCGGTCGTCATAGAGCCGAAAACGATGAATGAAATTGGAAGGGTCGCGAGGCAGATGTTCGAGGCCAACTGCCCACCCGCGAGCCCGCCAACGACGAATATCATCGGCAATTGCGCGCCCAATATGGCCTGAGCCATTACCAGCACAGCGACGTTGCGCTTGGCGCGGGTATCGTCAGTATATGTCATTTGATGTGCCTACGCTTGGGGTTGGTCGCTGGCAAGACCAGCTTAGACCCCATCGATAATATGGCCGAAACTGCCGCTGACGTTGTCTTGGATCAAACCCATCGGGCCCAAGGCCGATCCTTCGGCGTCGTGGGCTAGAAACAAGGGTCTGCCGGTCGCTTTGATTGTTGTAGCATAATGAAATTCATGACCTGTCCAGCGGCCTTTCATCGGGCCATGGTCCGCTTGCAGGTGTCGGTAACCCAAATGAAGTTTACGCTGCGCAAATGATGTCTCAAGCGGCAAGAGCCCCGCCATTTTATGCGTGATGCCATCTGCATCGGTCAGCGCTTCGCCCAAGGTCATATAGCCGCCGCACTCGCCATAAATGTGTGCCTTGGCGCGGCGCAGACTGTTCAGGAATACGGTGTTTACGGCCAGTTTGCCTGCGTGCAGTTCTGGGTAACCGCCTGGCAGATAGATGAAATCTGTGTCGGGTGCTGCTTCATCTGCAAGCGGGGAAAAGATAGACAATGTTGCGCCTGCGGCGTGCCAGTCTTGCAAAAGATGCGGATAGCTAAAGGCAAAAGCGGCATCTTGCGCGATGGCAATGCGCTGCGCGGGCGGAGTCGCACGCGGCGCGTCTGTTGGCCCCAAGATCGGTGACAGGAGTGCGTTGAGCCGATCCAGATCTAAATGGGCAGTCATTAAATCAGCCGCCTGATCGAGGTAGCTATTCAGGTCAGACCGTTCTTGCGCCTGTACCAGACCAAGGTGTCGCGAGGGGTGTTTGAGAGTCGCGCTGCGCGGCACTGCGCCAAAGAACGTCGTGTCGCCAAGCGCACGACGCAGCATGCCTTCGTGCCTGGCTGATCCAACGTTGTTGAGGATCACCCCTGCGACATGGAGGTGCGGATCATGATTGATAAACCCGTTGGCCAATGCCGCGACAGACCCTGCCATTTTACCCGCGTCGATGACCAATATCACTGGCAGGTTTAAGATGCGTGCCAGATCAGCGCTTGCGCCCTTGCCGTCAGGAGGCGCACCGTCGAAAAGGCCCATCGCGCCTTCGATGATCAGCGGTAGCGGACCGGACGCCAGTGCCTTGATCCGATTTGGTGACATCGCCCATGCGTCAAGGTTTAGACACGGTTGGCCACAGGCGGCTTCGTGAAAGCGCGGGTCGATGTAGTCGGGGCCGGATTTTGCACCGCGAATTGCGATGTCGCGGCTAAGGGCGCGTAAAAGGCCTAAAGTAATGGTGGTTTTGCCGCTGCCGGATGCGGGGGCGGCTACCAGAAAGCTCATCGCGCAAGGAGGCGGCGGGATACCTCCGGCGGGAGTTTAAGGGGCAAGATGATGAGGGTGGGCATTGTACTTAGGCAGATTCGGCGGGGCGGCCGCGGTCCAAGGGGTCGAGGTTGCGCGGGGCTTCGCCTGCCGCCATACCTTGCCAGTCGAGGACTTGCCGCATCAGCACTGATTGACCGACGCAGATGATCGCAGGTGGTACGAGGTTTGCGCGAGCAATGTCTGCGACGATGGTGCCAAGTGTGGTTTCGAGAACCTGTTGCTGGTCCGTTGTTGCTGTTGTCACGACTGCGACGGGTTCGTGGACGCTGCGGCCTGCGTCGATCAGTTGTATTGAAATTTGGGCGATATGTTTCATTCCCATGTAGATTACGATGACTTGGCTGCCTTTGGAAATGCTGGTCCAGTCTAGCGAGCTGG
Source organism: Yoonia sp. (assembly GCA_047627695.1). Lineage (GTDB taxonomy): Bacteria > Pseudomonadota > Alphaproteobacteria > Rhodobacterales > Rhodobacteraceae > Yoonia. Next base: position 7,622 of record JBLHTS010000186.1, read on the forward strand.
GCGTATTGCCGGATTGGTCGTGGCCTGTCACGAAGGTCACCGATTGGTTCACATCGCGGTGCGTCACAGGGATGCCTGCATAGGCCAGACCGCCGATCCCCGCGGAGATCCCGGGAATAATGCGGATTGGAACGCCATGTTGTACCAGTGTTTGCGCCTCTTCGCCGCCGCGCCCAAAAACGAATGGATCGCCGCCTTTCAGCCGCAGCACGCGTTTGCCCATCCGTGCCAGATCGACAAGCCGCAGCGAGATATCACGCTGTTTGGCCGAAGGTTT
>JBLHTS010000187.1:0-7836 GCA_047627695.1 Yoonia sp.
TAAGCCCACCACCGATAAAAATCGCGTCAGGTGCTGCTAACCCCTCAAGGGCGTCTGGCACTGTGCCTTCGATCAACTCGAGCTTTGGCGCGCCCAGCGCCAGCGCATTCGCTGCAGCCATGGCACGTCTGTCTGCTCGCGGCTCAATCCCGATCGCGCGGGCATAGCGGGCCGCGCGCATCCATTCGATTGCGACCGATCCGCAACCCGTGCCGATATCCCACAAGAGCGCGCCGCGCATAGGCATCAGTTTGGCGACTGTCGCTGCCCGAACTTCTTGCTTGGTCATGGTGCCGTCGGATTGGAATAGATTGTCCGCCAAACCCGGAACACGCGGCATCAGAGCGGCGTCAGGGGCTGCGATACATTCGACCGCAAGCGTATTGAAGGCTGGAACTTCATGTTTCCAGTTTTCCGCAGTCCCCTCAAAACGGGCCTCGTCTTTGCCGCCCATCGCGGCAAGCACGGTCATCTTTGACCCTCCAAAACCGCGCTGCGTCAAGAATGCTGCAATCTGGGCAGGTGTTTCGGCCCCTGTTGTCAGCACCAGCAACCGCGCATCAGGTTGGATAAATGCGATCATCTGCTCGACCGGACGCCCATGCACGGTGAGTGTTTCCACATCGGGCAGCGACCATCCCATTCGAGCGGCGGCTAGTTGGAACGCCGACAATTGCGGGTGGTAAATAATCTCTGACGGATCAAGCGCGCGCCCGATCCGAGCCCCGACCGAGAACCACAATGGGTCACCCGTGGCTAAGATCACAACACGGCGTCCGCGCAAGCCTTCGATTGTCGAAATCAGCGCATCAAAAGGGTTGGGCCACGCCAGGCGCTTTGCAGTGATATTTGCGGCCAAGGCATGATGGCGTTCACCACCAATGATAATTTCTGCGGCCTCAACAACGGCGCGGGTCGCGGGGACAAGACCGTCCATCCCGTCTTCGCCAATACCAACAATATGAAGCCAAGAATCAGACATCTTCGGGCAACCCCGCAGCCAAAGCATTGACGGCAGCCGAAGCCATCGCAGACCCACCGCGCCGTCCGCGCAAGGCCACAAATTCACAGTCGCGCGGGTTTGCTGCCAGCTCTGCCTTGCTTTCTGCGGCACCTATGAACCCGACAGGGAAGCCCAAGATCACAGCAGGTTTCGGCCAGCCTGCATCAAGTAATTCAAGCAAATGAAAGAGTGCGGTTGGTGCGTTCCCGATTGCCACAACAGCGCCTTCGATATGGTCTTTCCAAAGTTCGACGGCAGCCGCTGATCGTGTGTTGCCAATGTCAGTAGCATGCGCAGGCACCGATGGTTCGTTGAGCGTCACGATGACTGCGTTGTTTGCAGGCAAATACCGCCGGATAATTCCAGCGCCGACCATTTCGCAATCGCATAAGACAGGTGCGCCCGCAGCTAGGGCCGCATGACCCACCGCCGCCACATCTGGTGAAAACGCCAAGCGGTCCGCGATTTCGATCATGCCGCATGAATGGATCAGCCGTGTGACCAATGGCTGCATCGCCGGTGCGAACCGGTCCAGACGTGCCTCCGCCCGCACAGTGGCGAAGCTTTGGGCGTAGATCGCCTTGGGATCTTTTTCGTAAGGGCGCAATGGCTGGCCTTTATATCGGATGGCGAAGGTCGGAGCCTCCGGCGGGAGATTTCAGGGCAAGATGATGATCAGGACTTTGGTTTGCGCGCGCTTTCGGGGCCATGCGGGTGTTTGGCATGGGGGTATGTCGCGTGCTGGTGGTCGTGATCATGGTGATGATGGTCGTGCCCGTGGTGGTGATCATGGTCGTGCTTATCCTGCGCCGCGAGCCGGCACATGCCGGTGCAGAATGTGTCACACAGTTTGCAATCGGCCACGTTCGATCCCGGCGCATTTGCCCCTTGGCCTTCGACGTGGTGGTGGTGGCTTTCTTGTACGGCACCGACTTCGCCTTCAAAGCCCAACACTTGCGTACGGTATTTGCACAAAACACATGTTGGCGGCGGGACAGACCCAAAGGCAGAATGACTGCGATCTTCGACACTGACTTTATGGGTCTTGCCGTCTTCTAGCGCCAGCACCTGACTGCGGTAGCCGCAAATGCCGCAGTTTGGCGGCGGCGTGTCGCTGTCTTGTTCCAAAATACGCTCGGCAAAAGTTTCGAGCACCTTTGGGTGGTCGCCCAAATACCCTGCTTTGATGAATTGGATATCTGGATGTTCAGCGGCCACTTGATCGGTGAAGCCATAAATGCGGTCGATCAGAATGCCGGAAAACAGGAAGTACGGGAACACGATGACGCGTTTGTAGGGCAGCAGAGCCACATGTTGCAGGCAAGGTTCAACCAGCGGGAAAGTCACACCGGAATAGCCAACCTCGGCCCAGCCAAAGCCCATGCCTTCTTGCAGCATGCGCGCAATCTTGGCGACGTTGCCGTTGGCGTCAGGGTCAGATGCGCCGCGTCCGATAACAACGAGGCATGTCTCGGTCAATGGCATTTCGCCGTGTTCAGCGTTGGCTGCATCAACTGCGGCTTGAATGCGGCCTGCAGCCGCTGCAATCATTTTTGGATCAACACCCAATTCACGACCGTATGACACCGTCATGCCGTGCTTAGCGGCATAGGTATTCAGAACTGTGGGGATATCGTTCTTGGCGTGCATCGCGGCGAAAAGCATGCCGGGCACAGCCAAGATACGCTCGCAGCCAGCTTCGCGTAGCTTGTCAAGCCCATCACGAATGACCGGATTGGCGAATTCCAGATAGCCGTAGTCGGTCATCCAGTCTTTGGGCAGATAAGCAGGCAGCTTGTCTGCCAGCGTTGCAAATTCGTCCACAGCCGATTGGCTGCGCGAGCCGTGACCGCAAATCATAACACCGGTTTTCATGCTGCTTCCTCTTCCATATCTTCTTCGGGTTCAGCTTCTTCTTGGGCTTTCTTTCCGTTAAGCGCACCCCAAATTGCTGCCAATCCGGCCAGACCGATTGCCGCTCCTGCGACCCAGTGGTCGTGGCCTGCAATATCCGCCCAATGGCCGGGATGAGCTGCCGCAGCATTCCCTGAAAAAATCAACGTCAGTGTTAGCAATCCGCGCATGGGGACCCTCCGTTTCACGACATGACCAGAAACCCGCGCTGCGGGTGTCGACGATGCGGCATCTGGTCCCCTTTATGGGTCGACCATTCTGCCCCCAACCGTTCTGGCCCTGCGTGGGCTTCGTCTGTTGGTCGGTATAGTCACCAGTGCCGCGCAGGGCAAACCCATAAGCGACAATTCGGGCCTGCGTCGCGGCAAGAATACTGATGTGCGCCAGCGCACGATATTTGCGCATTGAGCGGTCTATGTTCAAGACTGCAGTCGCGCTAAGTACAGTCCACCGAAGCAAAGGAGAATACACATGGGCCAACTCGTTGACGGCATCTGGCACGACGTTTGGTACGATACCAAGAAATCCAATGGCGCGTTCGTGCGCAAGGACGCCAGCTTTCGCAACTGGATCACTGTAGACGGGTCGGCTGGCCCTTCGGGTGAGGCCGGTTTCAAAGCAGAATCAGGGCGTTACCATCTGTATGTTTCATATGCCTGCCCTTGGGCGCACCGCACGTTGATCTTTCGCCAACTCAAAGGCCTGACCAATCACATCAGCATTTCTGCGGTTCATCCCGATATGCTGTCGGATGGCTGGACCTTTGAGACTGATGACAAAGGCGCCACTGGCGACACATTGTTTGGTCTGCCTTTTGCACGCGATATCTATACAAAAGCGGTCCCTGACGTCAGCGGACGCGTGACGGTGCCGATCTTGTGGGACAAGCAGACTGATAAAATCGTCTCGAACGAATCGTCCGAGATTATTCGCATGTTCAACAGTGCGTTTAACGAAATTACCGGAAATACCTATGATTACTGGCCTGAAGAACTGCGCGATGCCATCGCCCCAGTCAACGACCGGATCTACGACACCTTAAACAATGGCGTTTACAAATCCGGCTTTGCAACCACGCAGGACGCTTATGACAAGGCCGTGCATCCGCTGTTCGACACATTGGACTGGCTCGAAGACCGCCTCTCAGAAAACCGCTATTTGATGGGTGATCATCTGACCGAGGCTGATTGGCGGCTTTGGACTACGTTGGTGCGCTTTGATCCCGTCTATAACCTGCACTTTAAGTGTAACCGCAAACGGATCGCGGATTACCCAAATCTGACCGGGTACATGCGCGAACTTTACCAAGTGCCGGGTGTCGCAGAAACAGTAAATATGGATCACATCGTGCGCCACTATCACTATAGCCACGAGACGATTAACCCGCACCGGATCATCCCGATCAATCCAGTGAGCGAACTAGACGCACCGCACGGACGGTCCTAAGCGTCCAATCGCAGCATGCGAAAACCAGAACCAAACTGCTCCTTATTGCAGTTTGGTTCATGAAACCTTGTGCAACCCGCAAGAATCCGTTTGAAACACGGCAACACAAAACGGACGGGCCACAATGACGACTTGGATTACAACATGCGACACCTGCAAGCGCGAAGGCTGGGACGCAGGTGATATGGCGCAGACCGACGGCGAAGTTTTGGCCGCGCTGATAGAGGCTGCTGCCGCAGGTCAATCTGCCGTCAAAACCCGCCGCGTGTCTTGCCTGATGGGCTGCAAGGGAGCGTGCAATATCGCCATCCAAGGGGCAGGCAAGCTGAACTATACGCTGGGTGCATTTGAACCTGACGCCACATCCGCCGAAGGCATCGTGGCTTATGCGGTCGCACATGCAGAGTCCGAGACAGGGCGCGTACCGTTTCGCGAATGGCCTATCGCGATCAAAGGTCATTTTGTGACCCGCCACCCGCCATTGCCAACTGACGAATGACCCAAAAGCGCGATCATGGCGGTGGCATTGATGCCGCGATTGCCCAATACGGCGGGACACGTGAAAGCTGGCTGGACCTGTCCACAGGTATTAATCCAACTCCCTACCCGATGCCGAAACTTCCCCATGATGCATGGACGGCTCTGCCGGATCAGGCGGCATTCACACGTCTTTCTGACTTGGCCCGCCGCTTCTGGAACGTACCTGAAGAGGCCGCGATTGTCGGTGCTACGGGCGCGTCAGCGATCATCGCCGCTTTGCCAAGCGTGATCCCTACTGGCACGGTCTCTATCCCCAGTCCAACCTACAACGAACATGGCGCGGCCTTTGGCGCAGCCGGATGGACTTTGGATCAAGACCCAAGCCACGCGATCGTCGCGGTACATCCCAATAATCCGGACGGGCGTTTGTGGCAGGCCGAAGACCTGACCGCGCCTTATGTCATCATCGACGAAAGCTTTTGCGATGTGATGCCTAAGGCGTCCTTGATCCATCTGTCGAAACGTCCCGGAACGGTTGTTTTGAAAAGCTTTGGCAAATTCTGGGGGCTGGCAGGCTTGCGTCTGGGTTTCGCTATCGGCGACCCAGAAATCATCGGCAAACTGACCGACATTCTTGGCCCTTGGCAGATTTCCGGCCCTGCGCTGGCGATCGGGGCAAACGCATTGGCTGATCCGCAATGGGCCAGTGAAACACGCACGTGTCTGACCGGAGACACTGTCCGCCTTGACCGTTTAGTCACCGCAACAGGCTCGAAACTGGTCGGCGGCACGACACTTTTCCGTCTCTATGACGTCGGCGATGCGGCAGTCATGCAAGACAAACTTGCGCGCCATCACATCTGGTCACGCACCTTCCCCTATGCTGATAACTGGCTGCGCCTTGGCTTGCCTGCATCTGATCGCTGGGGCCAGTTGGAAGCCGCACTGTGACGCTGATAATCGCAATGCTGCTGGACGCCGCCTTGGGCGAACCGCGCTGGCTCTGGAACCGGTTTCCACATCCTGCGGTCCTGATGGGACGTCTGATCGGATGGTGTGACAGGCGATTTAACGCTGGTGACCAGAAGCAGGTCATGGGTTTGCTGGTGCTTGTCGCGCTTTGCATTGGCGCAGGCGTCATCGGCTGGTTGATCCAACTGCTGCCGACCAATATTCTTGATATCGCAATTCTTGCCATCCTGCTTGCGCAAAAATCCCTTGTCGAACATGTGCAAGCTGTCGCAAATGCCCTGCGCATGTCACTGGGCGATGGACGCAAAAGCGTGGCCATGATTGTAGGGCGCGATACACGTACCATGGACGGATCTGCGGTCGCGCGTTCCGCGATCGAAAGTGCGGCTGAAAATCTGTCGGACGGGGTGATAGCGCCCATCTTTTGGTTCGCCGTCGCTGGTTTGCCGGGGCTTTTGATCTACAAAATCACCAGCACCGCCGATAGCATGATTGGCTACCGCACGCCAAAACACGCACAATTCGGCTGGGCGGCGGCACGCTTTGACGACCTGATTAACCTGATCCCTGCACGGCTGACCGCCTTGATGATCTGGGCGGTCACAATCCGCCCGAACCCGCGCCCGATCCTGCGCGAAGCCCCGCTGCACCGTTCCCCCAACGCAGGCTGGCCAGAGGCGGCAATGGCCTACGGTCTGGACATTGCACTTAGCGGACCCCGCAGCTACGGCGGTGAAATGAGGGATTATCCCTTCGTCAACGGGGACGGAGAACGTGACCTTGGCGCAGATGACATCGACAATGCGGTAAATTTGCTTTGGAAGACTTGGGCGCTTTCACTGGCTGTCGCTGTCGCGCTGGCACTGGTCTGACGCTTCGGCGAATTGCCCCCTAGGCTCGACAAGTCCACTTGCGCACATAACATGCACTGTTACGCTAAACTCAACCCATAGTGCCGGAGACCCCCATGCGCGCAGCCCTCGCCCTTATCCTTTTCGCAAACGCCGCCAGCGCACAAACTTGCGGCGGTCCAGTTGATGCGTTCATCAACAGTGTCAAAGCCGAAGCCCAAGCGACAGGCATTCCCGCATCCGTCACCGACGCCTTTTTTCAAGGGGCGCAGATCGAACAATCGGTGATCAATGCGGACAGGTCGCAGGGTGTTTTCCAAAAAGACTTTGTCAGTTTCTCACGCGCCTTGATCAGCCAGAACCGGATTAACAATGGGGCGACCTACGGCAATCGCTTTGACAGCACATTCGACACGATCGAGGCCCGCTTTGGTATCCCGCGCGGCGTCCTATTGGCGTTCTGGGCGTTTGAAACCGATTTTGGCCAAGTCCAGGGAAGCTTTAACACACGCAACGCGCTTTTGACGCTGGCCCATGACTGCCGCAGGCCAGAACTGTTCCGCCCGCAACTGATCGCCGCAATCGAACTTTACCGCCGTGGCGGCATGAACCCTGCCACGACAACAGGCGCATGGGCAGGTGAAATCGGACAGTTGCAAAAACTCCCGCGCGAGATCGTGCGCCAAGGGATGGACGGGGACGGCGATGGGGTTGTGGATCTCAAGAACTCATCACCTGATGCCTTGATGACGGGCGCAAACGTGCTGTCGTCGCTCGGCTGGCGGGCGAATGAGCCGTGGCTGCAAGAAATCACGCTGCCGTCCAATCTGGACTGGTCGCAAACCGGCTTGAACCACAAAGCCAGCGTCGGCGATTGGGCAAGTCGCGGTGTCAGGGCGCGAACTGGCGCGCTTGGCCCTTCAAATCTTGACGCATCCATCTTGCTGCCAATGGGCCGCAATGGCCCTGCTTTCTTGGCCTACCCGAACTTCGCGGTTTATTTCGAATGGAACAAAAGCTTCGTCTACATCACGACTGCCGCCTATTTCGCAACACGTCTTGGCGGCGCGCCCGTCTATGATGCGGGCAACCCGACGCCGGCACTCAGCGGTGATGAAATGCAACAACTGCAAAGCAAACTGACAGCACGCGGACATGATGTGGGTGGGA
>JBLHTS010000188.1:0-7804 GCA_047627695.1 Yoonia sp.
TTTCGCCAATATTGACCAGATTACTGTCGGTGAAACGGCCCGATTGCGGTTCCGGCGCTCCTTCCTTTCCGACGCAATTTCAACACCGATTAATACCGCATTCGCAGGCGTCAAAAGACTTTTTCTTGGGTCCTAATTGACCTTCATCCCCTGCCTCAAGCCGCACGATCTACTTCGTGCATATAAGGATATTTAAAATGGAAGATATTAGGCCGATTATTCTTTGCGGTGGGACGGGCACGCGCTTGTGGCCCATGTCGCGCACGCTAAGCCCAAAGCAATTTCAGCCTGTTGCTGGCCCGGATTCGCCGACATTTTTTCAGGCGACCATTCAACGCCATCGCTGTAAGGGGTTTGGGAAACCGGTCGTTGTCACGGCGGTGCAGAATTACCCGACGGTCATTCAACAACTTAAGGAAATCCAGTGCGAGGCGACGATAATTTGTGAACCGATGGCGCGCAATACAGGTCCCGCTGTTCTTGCCGCTGCGATGGTGTTGGAACAGGAAGACCCCAATGCATTGATGCTGATTCTGCCGTCTGATCATGTCATCGTCGGGAACTTGAATACTCCGATCTTTAAAATGCGAAAAGCCGCATCAGATGGTCGTATCGTCGCCTTCGGGATCAAGCCCTACTACCCTGAAACCGGCTACGGGTACATCACAGATGGAGGGCCTTCTGACTTTCATCCCGGCTTGCACCGCGTTGCGGAATTCGTTGAAAAACCCCCCCTCGCGCGGGCATCGGCCCTCGTGTCGTCGGGCCTTGCTTATTGGGCATCGGGCATTGCGCTTTATTCTGCTGAAACGATTATCACAGAATTCAAACGCTTTGACGCACCATCCGTCCTCGCTGTGGGCAACGCAATCGAAAAAGGCGAATGGACGGGCGAATGCCTAATGTTGGACCCTGACAGTTTTCGCATCGCCACGAATGAACCGACAGAACGTGTGATTTTTGAAAAAGCTGAATCCATCGCAATGGCCCCTCTTGATGTCGAATGGAGCGATGTCGGCTGCTGGACGTCCATGCACGCCATTGGCCACGAGAACGAAGACGGCAATGTGTTGTCCGGCGATGTGATCTCCATCAATTCCAAAAATACATACGTGCGATCCGAAAGTCGCCTGGTCGCTGTCGTCGGCCTGTCTGATGTCATCGTGGTCGACACACCCGATGCGGTTTTGGTCACGGCGCGGGGCAAATGTCAGGACGTCAAAGCCGTTGTTGAAACCCTAAAAGAGAAAACTCGTCGCGAAGCCGTGCACCACCTCACGCGGGAATATGAATGGGGCCATAGCCAGCATGTCATGTCGTCATCCGATCACGATATGATAATGTTGCGCATCAAACCCGGTTCCTCCACTTCACTCGATCCGCTGGCTGGTCGTCATATTATCGTGGGCCGTGCGGGTTTGGTCATCTTCGACGGTCACAGCCACCGTGTTCTGAACAAGGGCGAACGCGTCATGCTTGATGTTTTGGTTCAAACCAAACTGACCAATACCTCGACAGACAAAATCGACGTTATCCTCGTGACGCTAACATCTTCGGTGTCCTCCAGCACCCATATGCAGAGCGTGTCGAATGGCTGATCGCTTGCGTCTATTTTCCTTGATGATCTGCGCGGTCATCGTCTCGACCCTTGGGTGGGTCGGTTCAGCAAACACGCAAACCATGCAGGACTATGAGGCGATGCGTTCTGACATTGCTGAAGTCTATTCAGACCTGCTTGAGCGCGGGCCCTCCATCGCCCATCCGTCCGATATCATCGACACTATTGTGCCCTTGATTGAGCGCTTCGCTATACCGGTGGTCATGGCCACCGCTGCACAACCGACCACCGATGAAATACAGATCGAATTGATCGATTTGCGACTTGGATTGGTGCAATTGGCATTGGCAGTAGGGGGCAACGATCAGCTGTCGGTAGTGCGTGCGCAATCGGACGCGGTGCCCAAAGTAATTGTGGTGCAAAGCGGCGCGGTGGATCTCGAAACCTTGCGTTCATGGATCACGGCTCAGCCCGAGGCTGACGCCATGATGGACGGTAATATCCTGAACGTCCCGCTTATGGTTTCGCAAGCTGCGCGTCTTGACTTGAGCAGGGGCGATGTCATTGAACTCAGCACCGCGAATGGGGCGTTCATCGTAAATTTGGGTGTGATGGTCGTTGACGGTGCACGGATATCTGCCACGCCGCAACCCAATTTGAATGTGCCAGACTTCGCGCCTTTCCTTGCCACCGCAGGCACCGGACAGGCGCATTTGTCCAACTCAGTTTTCGAAGGCTTGGGCTTTGGTGACACGGCAGTCTTTTCCGGAGTGTCTGTCATCAATCGCGGTCTATACGCGCCAATCGGTCAGTCGTTTCTGACCGACAGCGTGCTGCGCAATATCCGTGTAACAACCTTTGAAGGTGGCGTAGCACCCATCATCGCATCAAATGTCTTTGTGGGGCCGAACTCTGCCGGCCTGTCCATGCGCCAAACATCTCAAGCCGACATTGTGTCAAATGTCTTTCTGGGTGGGGGGGACGGTCCCGCAATCCGCGTCATGGATGGCAGCACCGACAGCGTGATTTCCAATAATCTGGCGTTCAACACGGCGGGGACGGCCCTGTTCGTAACCCAAGGCAGCCACAACACCGCGATTGTCGGCAATCTGTTGTGGCAAAGTGCGGGGGGCGGTATTTCGGTTGGCCGGTCCGATTGTATCAATCTGTCGCACAACATTACGATCGACAGTCAACGCAAGGGTATTGAATTGCGCACAAGCCGCAATTCACAAATCGTCGCCAACCAAATGCTGGGCAATCAAAGCTCGGGTTTGTTCATTGGCGATCAACCGGTCGGTACAATCACGACCGTGCGCAATAACCTGTTTGTCGGAAACCGTTTCGGGCTGTCTTCGGCGTCAGCGGATCAACTGTCTCTCTATGGTAATGATTTTCTCAACCAGTTTCCGCGTTTCCTTGAGGGCGATTTGTCAGCGCAAACACCCAAAATCGTGGCCAACCTTCGGGGCACGGATCGCATCGAACTGACCGCAGGCGGAATTGAGATGTTCAACATCGCCCCCGTCACCTGCCAACCCCAAATGGAGGGCTGATCGGTGGTATTTTCATCTGAATCGTTCTTATTTCTGTTCTTACCTGTCTTCTTGATTATCTATTACCTCACCCCAGTGCGGTTTCGGTCTTACCCAATTCTGGTTGGGTCCTATCTGTTTTATGCGTGGTGGCGGGTCGATTTTCTGGGGCTGTTGTTCCTTACGACGTGCTTTGCCTATGTGACCGGTCAGCAGATCGCGAAACACCGCGGCACTCCATTGGGAAAGATGTTCCTCGCCATCGGGGTGATCGGCTGCCTAGGTGTGCTTGGGGTATTTAAATACCTAAACTTCTTCGTCGACAGCTTTGCCGCCGTGTTGGGCACCGACCCTGCGGGCCTTGGCATTCACTGGCACTTGATCCTGCCCATCGGTATTTCGTTTTATATATTTCAGGCGCTTAGCTATTTGATTGATGTGCATCGGGGGGACGCCACGGCGAACGCCAAGTTCATCGACTTTGCCGCCTTTATCGCGCTGTTCCCGCAGCTTATCGCGGGTCCGATTTTGCGCTACAAAGACCTTGAGGATCAGTTTCGCGAGCGAGAACATTCGGTTGAATTGTTCTGTGACGGCCTTGCGCGCTTCCTGATTGGACTTGGCAAAAAGGTGATCCTTGCCGATGCGGTCGCGCCACTGGCTGACCTTGCGTTTGCGACGGAAAATCCTGGTATGGCTTTGGCGTGGGCAGGGGCAGCCGCCTATATGTTGCAGCTTTACTTCGACTTTTCGGGGTACAGCGACATGGCGATTGGTCTCGGCAAGATGATGGGGTTCCGGTTTCTAGAAAACTTCCGCTTTCCCTATATCAGCCGATCCATCACGGAATTCTGGCGCCGTTGGCATATCTCGTTGTCCAACTGGCTTCGCGATTATCTCTACATCGCACTGGGCGGTAACCGCAAAGGTGTGGCACGCACCTATGCCAATCTTATGTTGGTTATGGTGCTGGGCGGTCTGTGGCACGGCGCGAACTGGACCTTTGTTCTCTGGGGTCTGTGGCACGGCGGGCTGTTAGCGGCGGAACGGTTTGTCGGTTGGGATCGCAGCGCCAAAACCCATTGGTACGCTTTGCCGCTAACACTGACATTCGTTCTGATCGGCTGGGTGATGTTCCGCGCCACCCACGTTGGAGAAGCCTTTGCGGTTTATGGCGGCATGATTGGTCTGAACGGTCTGATTGGTGATCCAGCTGTCTGGGGGTCCGTCACCCGTGAAAGCCTTGCCTTGGCCTTGCTGGCCGCCTTCGTTGTTTATCTTGAACCGCGCGTTGACGCTTATCTTGCGACCTACAAACAGGGCGGCAGTGTGCAAATTAGCGCGGATGGTGCTGTGGTACTGAACACTGGGGTGCAGCTCGTCGCGACAATGGCTGTAATGGTGATCGGGGCTGTAACAATCCTCAAGCTCGCCGAACAGAGCTTTTCACCCTTCCTTTATTTCCAATTCTAACCGGAGCGTTTGGATGCCTTTTCACACTGCCATAAAACTCACGGTGCCGTTCGTGTTCTTCGGTTATGCGGCGTTTGCCAATTTTGCCCTATTCACCGGTAATGCAGAAAGTCCCCCCCCCGAAGGCTTTATGCGCGGCGGGTACACTAAACAGGTCGACACGCTGTATCGCGCGAACTTGCCACATCGTGAACCTGCTGTCGGGCTTGTGGGGGCCGCGCGGTATCTGCTTCTGAACGAAGGCCGCGACGGCGTGGTTGCGGGCGACAAAGGCTGGCTGTTTACGTCAGAAGAATACCGCGCCCAGTCCGGTGCGATTGCGGCAATGCCTGACGCGCTGGCATGGATGGCGCAGGTTCATGCCGAACTGGCCGCGTACAACAGCCGGCTTGTGATCGTCCCTGTACCTGCCAAGATTGATATCGATCAATCCTTTGGCGGCGACGCAACACAGTCCCAAGCGCTGCGCGACACCTATGATCTCTTTTTAACTGCCGCCGCGAACGCAGATCTGATCGTTGTCGACACCCGCGCCGATCTTTTGCGGGTTGATTCAGCTTTCTTCCAGACCGACACGCACTGGACCCCAGGCGGGGCCGCTGCAATCGCCGCAAGTGTGGCGGAGTCTGGTCTGATCGAGCTTGGAGAAGACGATTTTCTCACTGTGCCCCAGGCGCCGGTCACCTTCACCGGTGATCTGGTCTCATTCGTGACGTCCGACGCTCTGGCAGTTTCGATTGGGCTGAATGCCGAAACCGTCACACCCTATGTGGCTCAGATGGATACGACAGGTGTCGACCTTGGTGGGTTTGATCTGTTTGGCAGTGACGGACCCATGCCAATGGTCCTTGTCGGAACCAGCTATTCCGCCAACCCAAATTGGAGCTTTGTCGAAGCCCTGAAGCTCGCATTGTCTCAAGACATCCTGAATTACGCGGTTGAGGGGCAGGGGCCCATCGCCCCGATGCAGACCTATCTGCAACAACTTGATCCAGTTGATGCACCCCCCGTCGTGATCTGGGAATTCCCGATCCGTTACCTTAGCGATCCAGACCTGCTGAGCCCAATCAAAATTCTGACTGGTGATGACAATGCGTAATCTGATTACCGCCCTTTTGCTGACCTGCTTAGCCCCACACACTGCCATTTCGCAAACATCAAGCGATACGGTTGCACCCGAACGTATCACTGTGCGCATCGTTGCGGGAATTACATCATCGCGCCAACTGCCGTCCGCCGCCCTGATCCGCGCGCGCGCCACCCTTTCACAGGGGGGGGACGTTCGGTCCTCTCAACTGCGCCAACTTGCCGACCTTGGCGACGGGTTCGCAGCTTTGCGATTTGCCCAGCGATTGGAACAGCAAAACAATGGTGTCCCCACATCCGACATCGCGCACTATTATGGCATGGCGGCGGCAACGGGACGCGGCGGTTCCGTCACTGGCCTTATCCGGATGCTTGATCAGCTTACTGCGTCGGATCTTTCTGAGTCGCGCGCCCGCGTTCTTAAAAATATTATGATGTCGTATGCATTGGCAGGCAACAGTCACGCGGTGGATGCAGTGTTACGCTATCAGCAGCGCCAACAGCCCTTTGGATCTCTGGAAGAAGAACTTGTCGCCGTACTCGATATCGCTACGGGCGAGGGGGCCGCGAAAATGGGCCTGCAAATCGCCACGATCATCCTGCGCGATCCCCAAGTCACTACCCCCGATCTGCTGCGTGCCCAGCAATATTTGCAACTTGCAATCACTGCGGCCTCATTTGAAACAACACTGACCGCGCAAAACATGATCCCGCTGGTGGAGGCGAAATTGCAATCAGGTCTTGATCTTGCGCGCCTCACGGCCGAACGATCCGCGGATCGTTCCGGCATATTTCCACTGTCGCCTGTTGCGCGACCAACGCCCCAATCCAAGGTAACCCAATGATCCGTTTTACCCCCCCTATCGTGTCCACTGCGGCGCTTGCGGGCCTGATGCTCGTTCTGTCTGCGGGCATCGCGGCCGCCCAATCCAGCGCCGACTACTCCAATTACGGCTGCACAGGGCTTGAAACCGACAAAGAAATTCCCTCAATCGAAGGGAGTGATGGTGTGTTTTACCGCATCAATGCGGATCTTCGGATGGACCACCCGTTTTCCGATCAAACGGTGGCCCAAATGGCTGGTTTGTCACAAGCATTGGCGGCGAATGGTACGACGCTGATTTTTGTGCCCATTCCCACCAAAAGCGTGACGATGCCGGGTTACCTTCCTAAAGATGTAGAACGTTACGGTTTCGATCTTGAAGTCGCGACCGAAGTCCACCTCGACATCTTGCGCCGCTTGGACGCGGCGGGGGTCATTACAGTGGATGCCCGCGCCGCGATGATTGATATGCCCAGCGGTGAACTCGCGTTTTTCAAGGCCGATTTTCACTGGTCTGCGGCAGGCGCGCGGCAAACGGCCATTGCCATCGCCGAAATAATTCGTGGCCTGCCCGAATACGCCGATCTGGAACCGACCCGCTTCGAGACTGTCCCGCTTGAGGTTGATGTCGCTTTTTCAGGGATGCGTCGCATTTTGCAAAGTAGGTGCCTGACAACCCTACCAGAAGCCGAAACCATGACGTACCTCACATCACAGGTACAAGTGCTTGATCTCGATATCGGAGGGCTCGATCTGTTTGGTGATAGTGCAAATAATAGCCAGATCGCGCTGGTGGGAACTTCGTTTTCCGATAGTCAGATCAACAATTTCCCCGGCTTTCTGGCTGAATATGCACAGCTAGAGGTGGTGAATTATGCCTTGACGGGGGGCAACCAATATGGATCGATGGCGTCCTACCTGACATCCACAGAATTTGAGGAATCCCCACCGCGCTTTTTGATTTGGGAAAACCCGATTTACAACAACCTCGCGCAATATGGTGATTTGCCGATGCGCGAATTGACAGCGGCGGCCTCGCAAATCTGCACCGTGCCACTGGTCACACAAATCAACGCCGAGGCTGCGATGATTACCGTTGATCTGGGCGGTTACAATCTGGATCCTTCTGACACAATCTTTGTTGACACCCATGCGAATGTTGAAACGCAAGCTTCCTTTGTCTTTCAGTCTGACACTGGACTTGAACGCACAAAAACAATCGAACGCGGCGAACGCCTCAGCCGTACTGGTCGCTTTTACATGCCGTTGTCCGGGTTATGGGATGGTGGCGCGGCGGCCTTGCGCATCCAGATGACCCAACCCTTTTTG
>JBLHTS010000189.1:0-7745 GCA_047627695.1 Yoonia sp.
TTTTCGTTTAACTGGCAGCCCACAATATCTCAATCAGATCTGCGTGAGTGAGTGGAAACGGGTTCCCTTTCATAGAAGACGCAGTGGCGGCGGCATGTGCAACCTCGTCATAGTCTTCGGAAAAAATCCCCGCCCCATTGAGGCTGCGCAGGCCCAGCCTTGCCGACCATTGTCTAAGTTCTGCTATCCCGCAACCTTGGCGACCCTTGGCAAAGCTGGCGTCAATATGTCCCAAAACCCAACTTAACCGTTCGTGAATGTCAGTGTTTTTCTGAGATTTCCGCAAATGACTTTCGAGCACTGCAGGTAGCAAAGTACCGCAAATTTCACCGTGTGGCGCATTGGTTTTGCCCCCTATGACACCAGCAAAGCCATGAACGGCACCCAGCCCCGCATTTGCCAAAGCCAAGCCGCCACAGGTGCTGACCCAAGCCATAGAGTCCCATGCGATCGGGGAATCGTTTTCGACCACGTCGCGCAGCACGCTCAAACCCACCGGAATAGCCGCGCGGCAGATCGCGTCGGTCATCGGATTGGATTTGATGGATAAGTAAGGCTCGATCACCTGCGTTACAGCATCCAATCCGGCAGTAAGGGTCACAAGTTGCGGCGCGCCTTGCATCAGGTCCGCGTCAACAATCGCGATCTGCGGGATCATGCGTGGATCGCGTAGACTGACCTTAAGGCCATGATCTGGCGCCGAAATGACCGCGTTTTTTGTCACTTCCGCGCCGGTACCAGCCGTAGTTGGCAGTGCAATCATCGGGATTGGTGATTGGTCCAGAGGGCGTCCATCGCCCACGACTTCCAGATAGCTTAAGGCATGCCCATTGCAGGGGATCAGGGCTGCCAGCGCCTTGGCCAAATCGATGACAGACCCTCCGCCCAGTCCGATCACGACTGCCGGGCGGAATCCCTGAAGCCCCGCCAAAGCGCGTTCGATGTCGGGCAACGACGGTTCATTTTGGCAACTGATCGTTTTGATCGATAGCCCCGCATCATTACACGATGTCACCAGCCATTCAGCCCGCTGGGCATTCGCACCGTGGACCAAAAGTGCAGTATTGCCGAAACCTTTGGCAATGGCCGCAGTCTGTTGGCTTTGGCCGCGTCCAAAGTGGATGGATTGTGGGCTGGAGAACGAAAACATCTGTCTGCTGCCTTATGATGCGAGCGCCATATTCGAAGAAACGTAGCGATTGGCCATGTATGACAGTGGGACCGGCGCGATCTTGCCGGCCATCCCCGCAGCTCCAAACCGCTCAAACCGATCTTTGCAGACGGCGGACATGGCATCCACGCCGGGTGCGAGATATTTGCGTGGATCAAATTCGCCTGGATTCTCGGCAAAGACCTTGCGAATGGCCCCTGTCAGCGCCATGCGCAGATCGGTATCAATATTTACTTTGCGCACACCATGCTTAATTCCCCGCTCAATCTCTTCAACAGGAACACCCCACGTCGGCGCGATTTGCCCGCCGTAAGCGTTGATGATGTCTTGCAGTTCTTGTGGCACTGATGACGAGCCATGCATCACCAAATGCGTATTTGGAATACGTGCATGGATCGCCTGAAGCGCATCCATCGCCAAAATTTCACCGTCTGGCTTACGCGAGAATTTATAAGCACCGTGCGATGTGCCGATCGCTACAGCCAGCGCGTCAACCTGCGTCAGTCGCACAAATTCGGCAGCCTCGTTGGGGTCCGTCACTAACGACGCGCGATCCATGACGCCGTCAAATCCGTGGCCATCTTCAACTTCGCCTTTGCCTGTCTCAAGAGAACCAAGATGCCCGAGTTCCCCTTCAACCGAGACCCCAACAAGGTGCGCCATTTCGGTCACCTTTGCTGTGATCGCAACATTATAGGCAAAATCTGTGGGTGTCGTACCGTCACCTTGCAACGATCCATCCATCATCACTGACGAAAACCCATTGGTGATGGCAGACATACATGTGGCCGCAGAATTGCCGTGGTCTTGGTGCATGCAAACAGGAATATGCGGATAGAGCTCGATGGCGGCGCGTATCAGGTGTGAGAGCACGATGTCATTGGCAAAGGCGCGCGCGCCGCGGCTGGCTTGCATGATGACCGGACTGCCCGTGGCGTCGGCCGCAGCCATGATCGCCAACATCTGTTCCATGTTGTTCACGTTAAATGCAGGAAGTGCATAGGAATGATCTGCTGCGTGATCAAGTAATTGGCGAAGTGAAACCAGTGCCATGACGTAAATTCCTACTGCGCAGTCGCGCGTTCTGACGTGTGATAATTGACCAACCGTTCAACCTCGGATCGCGACCCAAGAATGACAGGAACTCGTTGATGTGGCCCTGTGGGCTCGACATCCAAAATGGGGGCACGCCCCGTCGAGGCGGCACCACCCGCTTGCTCAATAATCATAGCCATTGGATTGGCTTCATACATCAGCCGGAGTTTGCCACCTGCAGTACGGTTGTTGCTGTCTGCCGGATACAAAAAGACGCCGCCGCGCGTCAGTATACGGTGGATTTCGGCAACCATTGATGCGGTCCAGCGCATATTGAACGACCGAAGGCGCACGCCATCCTCGCCTGCCACGCATTCGTCAACGTAGCGTCGCACGGGTGTGTCCCAATACCGATAGCGCGAGGTGTTGATCGCGAATTCGGATGTCTCAGTGGGCACTTTCATATTAGGGTGCGTCAATTGGAAATCGCCAGTGCTATGCTGGCAGCTAAACCCTGCGACCTCTTCTCCGACGGTTAGAACGAACATGGTTGAAGGGCCATAAAGCGCATAGCCGGCGCAAACCTGATTGCGGCCATTGTGCAGGACGTTGCGATCACCGTCCGACTGCACCTGCATCACCGCAAAAATTGAGCCGACTGACAGGTTCACATCCAAGTTTGACGACCCATCCAACGGATCGAAGTAGAGCAGGTAGTCACCCGCTTCAGGGTCTTTCAGCCAAGTGACATCTTCAACCTCCTCGGAAATCAACGCCGCAAGACGAGGGCTGTTTGCACAGATCCGTTCAAATTCGTCATTTGCCAAGATATCGAGGGTCTTTTGCGTCTCGCCTTGAATGTTGGTCGCATTCGCAGAGCCGAGGTTACCCTCGAACGCACCGTTACGCACGCTGTTGGCGATCACACGGCAGGAACTGGCTATATCCTCGATCAGGAATATCAGGTTAGGGTCCAATCCGCTTTGCGTCAGATAGCGCCGCAGAGTCATGTCGGTCATGTTAAGTCCTCAAAAACTCATGGTGGCGTGAACGGCCTTTTTCCAAGACGCATATTTGTCCTGACGCGTGGCTTCGTCCATTTTTGGTGTAAATTCGGTTTCACACGCCCATTGCGCGGCGAATGTCGCCTGATCAGGATAAATGCCTACATGCATACCTGCGAGCCAGGCAGCGCCAAGTGCCGTTGTTTCGCGAATTTTCGGACGATCAACAGGTGCTCCGATAATATCAGCAAGGAATTGCATGGCCCAATCGCTGGCCGACATACCACCATCAACCCGCAAGGTTGGTTGCACGCCCGCCACCTGCCAATCGGCAGACATGGCTTCAAGTAAGTCACGGGTCTGGTAGCCTACGCTTTCGAGGGCGGCTTTCGCCATTTCGGCAGGACCAGTGCTGCGCGTCAAGCCAAAGGCGGCACCGCGACTATCAGGGTTCCAATAGGGTGCACCAAACCCAACAAAGGCTGGCACAAGAACAACATTCTGGTGCAAGTCAGCTTGTTCCGCCAGCACCTGTGTTTGTGCAGCATCGGTGATGATCTGCAGCCCGTCACGGAGCCATTGCACCGCAGCGCCTGCCACAAAAATAGACCCTTCCAATGCGTAAGTCGGTTTTCCATCAAGTTGGTAAGCAATTGTCGTCAACAAGCGGTTTTGTGAGTTTACTGGCGTCTCACCGGTATTCAGAAGTGCAAAGCATCCGGTGCCGTAGGTCGATTTCATCATGCCCGGTTGAAAGCAAGCTTGCCCCACGGTGGCGGCCTGTTGATCGCCCGCGACGCCACAAATCGAGATTGGCGCCCCAAAGAGGTCCGCTTGCGTTTGGCCAAAATCGGCGGCGCAATCTTTGACCTCGGGAAGCATCTGCATAGGAATATCGAGCAGGTCGCAGATGGTTTTGCTCCAGCGTCCTTTGCGGATATCGTAAAGCATCGTTCGCGCGGCATTTGTCGCGTCCGTCACATGAGCGACGCCGCCCGTCAGCTTCCATATCAGAAAACTATCGACCGTGCCGAAAAGCAGCTCGCCTTTGGCTGCGCGTGCGCGTGCCCCGTCAACATGGTCCAAAATCCACTTGAGCTTGGTGCTGGAAAAATAGGGATCGATCAAAAGACCAGTGCGCGCAGTGATCATCTCTTCATGTCCGGCATCTCGCAGGATGCGACATTGATCAGCCGTGCGCCTGTCTTGCCAAACGATTGCGTTGTGAATGGGTTCGCCAGTTCGCTTGTCCCACACGATTGTGGTTTCGCGCTGATTGGTGATGCCGATTGCCGCAATCTCAGATACGGAAATGCCCGCACTTTTGATCGCACCCCGGCAGGTGGCAAGCGTCGTATCCCACAAGTCCCGGGGATCATGTTCGACCCAGCCCGAATGCGGGAAATGCTGTGTGAACTCTTGCTGTTCACTGGCCGCGACTACCATGGCGCTGTCAAAAATCATGCCACGAGTTGACGTCGTGCCTTGGTCGATTGCGAGGATATAGGTCATCTGAGGCCTCAGTGTTTAGCTTGCAGAAATACGGCGGCCACGGTGGCTGGCGGCTCGTTTGACTGGTTATCATTTATTGAGTGGATTGGTAGGGTATCTGGGGCCAACAGCGTGGCCCCAGATATTTAGCTTACTGCCAAGACTTGATCAGCTCATCATAGGAGATGGTGACGGGTGTCTCGTCTTCGTTTTCCAGTTTCGCTTTTGGCGAACCGGGCTGGTCCAACCAGAAAGACGGATCACTTTCTTCGTTCATGACCGGACCAAGATCACCCTGAACGCCTGAACGCTCAATACGGATCATGACGCTTTCCTGATCTTCACAAAGTTGGTCAAGCGCTTCCTGAGGTGTTTTTGCACCGGACATAGCGTCGCCGATGTTCTGCCACCATAGCTGTGCCAGCTTTGGGTAGTCAGGAACGTTGGTGCCGGTTGGCGACCATTGAACCCGCGCTGGTGAGCGGTAAAACTCGACCAGGCCACCAAGGCGCGGCGCACGTTCAGTAAAGCTTTCATGCTGGATCGTTGATTCACGGATGAATGTCAGACCAACCTGGCTTTTCTTCACGTCCACTGTTTTGGATGTCACGAACTGCGCATAAAGCCACGCGGCCTGCGCACGATCCAGTGGTGTTGAGTTCATCAGCGTCCAAGATCCAACGTCTTGGTAGCCAATCTTGGTGCCTTCAGTCCAGTACGCGCCATGTGGCGAAGGTGCCATACGCCACTTTGGCGTGCCATCTTCGTTCATCACCGGCAGATCAGGTTCTACTGATGCAGCCGTAAACGCAGTGTACCAGAACATCTGCTGTGCAACGTTACCCTGCGCAGGGATTGGCCCCGCCTCAGAGAATGTCATACCCATCGCAGCAGGCGGAGAGTATTTTTCCAGCCATTCGATTGCCTTGGTCACAGCATAAACTGCTGCTGGGCCGTTGGTTGCACCACCACGTGCGACACAAGATCCTACAGGCTGCGAGTTCTCGTTGACGCGGATACCCCATTCGTCAACTGGCAAGCCGTTTGGCTCGCCCACGTCGCCAGTACCGGCCATGGACAGCCATGCATCAGTATAGCGCCAGCCCAATGATGGATCTTTCTTGCCGTAATCCATGTTGCCAAAGACTTCGCCTTCAACGCCAAGACGCGACAAGTCACGGCCAGTGAAGAATTCCGCGATATCCTCGTAAGCGGACCAGTTCACAGGTACGCCCAAATCATAGCCATATTCCGAAAGGAAGTCGGCTTTGTTCTGCTCGTCGTTGAACCAATCATACCGGAACCAATAAAGGTTCGCGAACTGCTGGGTAGGCAACTGGTAAAGGTCACCGTCAGGGCTCGTTGTGAATGAAAGGCCGATAAAGTCTTCCAAATCAAGGTTCGGGTTGGTTACAGCAGCACCTTCACCGACCATCCAGTCGGTCAGGCTGCGAACTTGCTTATAGCGCCAGTGCGTACCGATCAGATCACTGTCATTGACATAAGCGTCATAGATATTTTCGCCAGACTGCATTTGAGTTTGCAGCTTTTCAACAACGTCGCCTTCGCCGATCAGGTCATGCGTGACCTTGATGCCAGTGATGGCTTCGAATGCAGGTGCCAAAACTGTGGCCTCGTATGTGTGAGTATCAATCGTCTCAGACACAACGTTGATCGACATACCTACATATGGTTCTGCAGCATCAATAAAAAACTGAAGTTCAGCTTCCTGTTCGGCACGCGTTAGCGATGACATATCCCCAATTTCGCTATCAAGGAATGCCTTAGCGGCTTCCATATCTGCGAACGCAGGTGCGGCGAACATGCAAGCAGCAAGCCCTAACGCAGTCGTTCCTTTAAGTCGCAAGGTCATATTTTGTTCCTCCCTAAAATAAGAACAGTGGAGGTAATCCGGTTCTTGCGCGCCGAATCACCCATTCGGTTATACCCAGCGAAAGACTGCTAAGGCATAAAAGAAACTTACAATCAGCGCGCCCCATTGGGGCACGTCGAATAATCCAAGCCAAGCCAAATTAAGAAAGGCAGAGCCTAGCAGCGTGATGAACAATCTGTCACCGCGGGTCGTTTCGATCCGAAGGATACCAACGCGCGGTGCCTCAGGATATTTGATCGCCAGGATCGTAAAAGTGATCAATGTGGTTGCGATAACTGCGAAGAAAGTGGCCGTTGGCCATGTCCATGCCATCCATTCCATTATGGTCTCTCCTCTCTTAAACGCGGCCCAGGGCAAAGCCCTTGGCGATGTAGTTACGGACAAAATAGATAACCAAAGCACCCGGCACGATCGTCAAAACCCCAGCCGCCGCCAACACACCCCAGTCAATCCCAGAGGCACCAACCGTCCGCGTCATCGTCGCGGCAATTGGTTTTGCATCGACACTGGTCAGCGTGCGACTAAGCAGCAGCTCGACCCAGCTGAACATGAACAAGAAAAATGCCGTTACACCGATGCCAGAAGAAATAAGCGGGGTGAAAATCCTAACGAAGAACCGCGGGAACGAATAACCATCGATATAGGCGGTCTCATCGATTTCCTTTGGAACACCGCGCATGAAACCTTCCAGTATCCAAACCGCCAATGGCACGTTGAACAGGCAGTGCGCCAGGGCCACAGCGATGTGCGTGTCGAACAATCCAACCGAACTATACAGTTGGAAGAACGGCAGCGCGAAGACTGCGGGCGGCGCCATGCGGTTAGTTAGAAGCCAAAAGAACAAATGCTTATCGCCAAGGAACGTATAACGGCTGAACGCATATGCTGCAGGCAGCGCGACAGCCAGCGAGATGACCATATTCATGACAACATACGTCATCGAGTTCAGGTAGCCCGTGTACCACGATGCATCAGTCAGAATTGTCAGATAGTTGTCAAAGGTCAGATCGCGAGGCCAAAGCGTGAAGGTGTTGAGGATTTCCGAGTTTGTCTTCAAGCTCATCATCACCAGCCAATAGATAGGCAGCAATAAAAACAACAGATACAGGCTCATGACGACGGCGCTGCCATTGACCTTGGGCAAGCCAAA
>JBLHTS010000190.1:0-7695 GCA_047627695.1 Yoonia sp.
CGCCGAGCGCTGGAGCAATTTGAGGGCTCCGCGCACGCCGCGCTTGCCCAAACTGACGATGAAGAATATGAAATCCAAACCCGCAAACTCTCGTTATGAATGAGGGAGCCTCGGGGGGCAGGTCAGTTACAACCCTCGCGGTTCGCGCATTTGCCAAAACAATCCAAGTAATGGTTGGTTTCATTCCTGCCTCCGTCTTTGTGTCCGTCACGAATTTGGCAGATCTGGTCCGCAGACCTTTGATACAAGTCAATTCAGGCTTGCTCCCGTGGCGCAGCATTTGGCAGGGTAGAGAAAAGGAACATCCCAAATGACCAATGCCCACGAAGACAGCGCAGTCTTATTCGCGATCCTTGAAGCCGCGGTGGACGCAATAATCGTGTCAGATGGGCAAGGAACAATCCTGCGGGCCAATCCGGCAGCAGCAAAAATGTTCAAGTATGACGTCGCCGAAATGGTTGGGCAAAGTGTGAACATGTTGATGCCGCAGGCTTTGGCTGAGATTCACGACAGCTTTATGTCGCATCATATCGAGACCGGTGAGAAACGGATCATCGGGATCGGGCGCGATGTTGAGGGCCAGCGCAAAGACGCGTCTGTGTTTCCACTGCATCTTTCGGTGGGTCACTCAGAGGTTGCCGGGCAACGCCTCTTCATCGGTATTTTGCATGATTTAACAAACCGCAAAGCAACCGAAGACGCGCTTGCCCGCTCGCAGCGACTAGATGCAATTGGCCAAATGACGGGTGGTATTGCGCATGATTTCAACAATTTGCTGACCGTGATCGTGGGAAATCTGGAGTTGTTGGAGATGCGCGGTGCCAACGCGCGGCAATTGCCGTTGATAAAGGACGCGCTTGATTCTGCTGAACTTGGCGCGGATTTAACATCCCGGCTGATGATTTTTGCCCGTAAAGGCAACCTCAAACCTGAAAGAGCGGACTTGCGAAAGTTCTGCTCTGATACACTCGCACTTCTCAAACGGACGATGGGTACGTCGTATCATATCAGAACCGACTTTGCTGATGATCTGGATGCAGTGATGGTTGACCCCGTTCAACTGCAATCCGCCCTCATGAACTTGGCGCTGAATGCGCGTGACGCGATGGGCGCAGGTGGTGAATTGCTGGTCTCAATCCAAAATGTGGGCATCGATGACACGTACATGGCACAGGAAACTGATATTGAACCGGGGGATTATGTCCGCCTGTCTGTCAGCGACAATGGTGCGGGGATGAGCATTGAGGCGCAAAAACGCGCATTTGAACCCTTCTTTACAACCAAATCTGAAAGTGGTGGCACTGGTTTAGGGCTGGCCATGGTCTATGGTTTTGTGCGCCAATCAGGTGGGCACGTAACTATTTATAGTGAGCTTGGTCTCGGAACCAGTTTTGGTCTCTATTTCCCAGCCTTGCGGCAAAGTACTGCGCAAAGTGGGGATGATGCTTACCTTGGTCACGCCTCAGAGCCGCTGCGGGGTAATGGGGAAACCATCTTGATGGTCGAAGATAATCCCAAAGTGCGCAGGCTGTCGATTGAACGCATTCGCGATCTTGGCTTTAAGGTTTTGGAGGCGGAGAACGGAGATAAAGCCTACCGGATGCTGCAAGACGGTGCGCAGGTCGATCTTGTTTTCTCAGATTTGGTGATGCCGGGTGCGTTGAACGGATATGACCTTGCGGCGAAGGTATCGCAGGAATTCCCCCAGCTTAAAGTGCTTCTGACCTCAGGTTATGCAAGCGATGTGATCACGCTTGGATTGGCACATGAACGGCCATACGAAATCTTACACAAGCCTTACCGCCAGTCAGAATTGGCAAGGCGGCTTCAGGCGCTTTTGGCAGGTGTATCTGACCCTTGAATAATCTGCACCTCGCAAGCGAACGTATAGCCGACACCGCGCACTGTTTTGATCAGCTTTGGATCCGACGGATTGCGTTCAATCTTTTTGCGCAGACGTGCGATTTGGTTGTCGATGGCGCGGTCCAGCGGGTTCCACTCGATCCCGCCTGTAAGGTCCATCAATTGATCCCGCGACAACACCCGCTTGGGTCTGCTGAGAAAAACATCCAGCAACTTAAAGTCACCGCTGGTCAACCCGCACTCGACGCCACTCCGATCCATCAGTCTCATCTGATCCGGGATTGCGATCATGCCATCAAAGGAAAAGTGGACGCTTTCTAGGGCGTGAGCCGGGCTGCTTACCACAGTCTCTACGACGCCTTGCGACACCTTTGATGTTGTCTCAGATCGGCGCAAAACACTTCTGATCCGCGCGAGTACTTCGCGCACATGGAAAGGTTTGGTGATGTAATCGTCCGCCCCAACCTCAAGCCCGACTACACGGTCAATGACATCTTCCTTCCCCGTCACCATGATAATGGGAACCTGAGAGATACGCCTGACCTTGCGGGCCAGATCAATGCCGTTATCTGACCCCAGATTTAGATCCAGAGTAATCAGGCCGACTGCGGAGGTTTCTATTGCCTGCATCACTTCCGCTGCAGTTTCTGCTTCAGACACAGCAAACCCGTCGTCCTCAAGCACATTGCGCAGAAGGTTCCTGATCTTAGGATCGTCATCGACGACAAGGATAGTCTGGTCCGTCATTAGGCACCTCTTAGTTCCGCGCGAAGTGCAGAACCATTACAGCAAACTTATGGGTACGAATGCGCAGCATCGGTACGGCTGATACAAATTGATACAAAAACCCGCCCTGCTAGAATAATCCAGATTACATTCACTAAGCAAGGTGACCTCAAATCATAATGGAGGCTCACTACGATGTATGTCACAATCCCTACCGAAAATGCCATCCAATCTGCATTCACTCCAATCGCAACAACGCTACCTCAAACCGCCGAAGCCCGTCTGAAACCCGGTGCGTATTTGTATTTTGAGGTCGACGATGTGGAGTGGCTTTATCAAGTCACCAGTGGTGTTTTACGGCTGACAAGGTTGCTTGCTGATGGACGTCGCCAAGTTATCGCATTTGGGTATCCCGGTGATATCGTTGGATTTCCTTCCGCGGGCATCCACCATACGGACTGTGAGGCGCTGACGGAAGTTCGCTTGCAGCCCTTTCGCCGTTCTGCTCTTGAGAGTGGTGAGGGTGATCCCAAGCTGCACACGGCATTGCTGCAGGCCGCATTGCGTGAGATTAGCGGCATGCAGGACCACTTTATGATGCTTGGGCGGAAATCGGCCAGCGAAAAACTGGCGTCGTTTCTGTGTGTTCTGGTTGAGAGAGTCGGAACCGACTTGGGTGCCTACAGGAGTGTAACGCTGCCGATGAGCCGTTCTGACATCGCTGACTTTCTGGGCCTAACCACTGAAACTGTCAGCCGGACGTTCACGCAGTTGCGCAAAAGTAAAATCATCGCCATCGACAACATTCACACGATTATCGTACAGCGCCCGACTGCCTTGCTGGGGTTGTCACTGGGTGATCGCGACTGAAACTAAGATAATTTGCTGTGCACTTCAAACGCCACGGGGATAACCATCCCTGTGGCGTTTGCTTTGGCCCTAGGGTGCTGGCCACAATTCACGGATCGGTGCAGGTAGCGTGGCGCGAACGTCTTCGACCTCCCCCCGGCTGAGGCGGTTGTTCAACAGATCAAACACGCATTTGATATCGTCGCGTCCTCGATATTCTTCGGCCTCTCCCATCTGTTCGGTGATGAATGTGATGAAATCTTGGGCATTGCGCTCTTTGATAGGTGTTCGCTTGGGCACCCATCCTTCAAAGAAAAAACCGCGTATCAGGAGTGGCAGTTGCGCAGACATCTGTGCGAGCTCATCGACCAACAGATGATCCCGGATATGGTGCAGTGTTATCCGCAACAAGCGCAGCGTGCTTCGTTTTGAAGACCAATCAAGGCGCTCTGACAGTTCGTTGATCCATTCGTGGGTCAAATGGATGCTATGGTCAATTACTTCCAAACCTTGAGCTGTCATGGGTTCTCTCCTGTTTCGGTTCAGTCTTCGATGGGTTTCAGATCAACGTCTAATGCGAGGCCGGGATTGCCGAGCATTGATTGGAAAACCGCGCGTGTCATGGCACCAATACCAAGCAGGACCAGTGTGTAATTGGCGACCCAGCCGACGAACGGGATGAAGTTCAACAATGCGACAAAGATGATCGCGGCCGCCAGAACCAACAACCGGGCAACGTTGCTTGGCTCGGCCGTTCCGCCCACGCCCAACCAAATCCGCATCGCGACGCTGTAGGCACCCAACGCATAGCCAAGCGTCCAGACCACGACGATTGCCAGCAGCACAATGGGCACAAAAGGAAGGCCGACAATGGTGAGCGCCACGATTGGAACCATGCCGAACAACATAGACAAACCAATCACACCGAGAAGGAAAGTTTGACCGGGTGCCTGAGCAATACTGCGCCGCATTTTTGATAGACGTTTGGGCATGAAACCCAACATCAAAGCACCGAGCACCAGAAAGAATAGCAGCGAGACAGCAAAGCCAAACATCAGGGACATAAAGGTTGGCAAAGCGGGCATGTCTTTGCCCACTTCCTGCCATTCCTCCCAAACGCGCCCGCCTGAAACCTTTTCAAATATCACACGTTCAGCGGCGGCAACCCGATCAGGAACAACCATCTTTTCCTCAAGGCTATATGTCAGTGTACCGTTGATAACGGCATCGGGCCCAAACGAGAGGGTTTGCGCCAAAATGCGAACATCCCCTTTGATTGCGGTATTCAAGATGACATCACGTCCCATCACCGAGAGCGCACCCATGACGGGGCCCTCAACCGTGACCGAATTGCCCATCAAACGTGCATTGCCTTGCGTGATTGAGCTGCTTTCGGTGCGCAGGGAAAACCCCGCTGCGGCCAGATCCTCGGCAATGGCACCGCGGATAATAACGGTCCCCCCCCAGCGCATACAGATCTTCGACGACATCAGCACGTACCGAAACGTCAAGTCCGGAGACATGCAGATCGCCTTGCGCAGTTCCATTTACCTTGACCGAACGGGCCGCCATGAAGGTATCCCCGACCGTATCCACAGCTTGGCTAATCTGCGATCCGGCGAAAAAGGTATCCTCACCGTTTCGCGTTGAAATCATATCAGCCAAAGCCGCCGTCGAAAGGCCAAAAGTGGCAATGACGGCCAGTAGATTTGTGAAAGTGAACATGAATACGCTCCTCGCAAGAGTGGGAATTGCCCTTTGAAATATCCCAATGCGCAAACAGCCGATTGACCCGGATCAATCCAGCCTTTTCGCGCATTGCTAGGCTTCAGCGAACGCTTAGTTATGCTTGATAAGGAATGTACGCATGGGACTGAAAACAATCATGGTCTGTCTGACCACACCCGAAAACACCAAAACTTTGTTGAAAGTGGCGGTTCCCTTAGCGCGCAAACACAATGCTCATTTGATGGGGCTGCACACAGTTGAGGCGTTGCTGGTCTATCCGGGCATTGCCATGCATATCCCCGAACCTGCATTCGCCACCTTCAACGAAAGTCAGAAAAAGGAATCCGAGGCGATCAAAGCGATCTTTGTTAAACACACGAAAAACGAGGATTTCATCAGCGAGTTCCGGCTGGTGCGCGCCGAGGCTGTTTCTGCCAGTGAGCGGATGGTTGAGTGCGCGCGTGCAGCTGACCTTGTTATCATGGCGCATGAAGATAAAGAGAATGACCGTTATGATCAAAGGCACGCACAAATTCAGGTGATCCGTGAAAGCGGGCGGCCGGTTATTGTGGTGCCTACGGATTATGATGGCCCCGAGATAGGTGCCAATTTACTTTTGGGCTGGAGCGACACCAGAGAAGCGGCGCGCGCGGCACATGATCTGCTGGGCGTTTCCGATGCCGGTGCAAACCTGACTGTGCTGCGTGTCGGCAAGTCACCTCAAGACGCCCTGATAGACGGCGATGCAATTGATGTCGTCGAAATGTTCGCACGCCACGGCTTGAAGACCACTCTGGAGCACCGTGAGGCTCAGGGCCTGAGTATCACGGAAGTGCTTAACAAAACGGCCTTTGAAATGGGCGCGGACCTTATTGCAACAGGGGCCTTTGGCCACTCGCGTGCCTATGATTTCGTTATTGGTGCGACGACCCATGCATTGCTGCGTGATCAGAAGTTGCCGGTGCTGTTTAGCAAGTAACTTCAGGCACAAGGATATCGGACCAGATTGGCAAATGGTCTGATGCAACTCTTGCCAAAGTGCCCTGCTCTACCCCACCGTCACGCAATTCCAGGCCGTACGACAGAGCGAACCGGTCAAGCGCTGCCATGGGTCGTGCAGCGTGAAACGACCGGCCTGGACTGTGGGTTACAAAACGCGCCGCCAGTGGTTCAAACCCTTTGCGCGCAGACCATTCATTGAAATCACCTGCGATCACGACATGCGCGTCGGCCGATGTCGCGTCATCCAAAACGGCAAGCTGCGCGCGCCGATCACGGCGCAACAGCCCAAGATGAGTGGCCACGACGGTCAACCCCGCGCCCACATCCAAAGTCATGCGCAAGGCACCACGCGGCTCAAAGCCCGGTAAACCTAGCTTCTCAATGTCACGGACTATCAGCCCTTTCCGCACCAATACAGCATTGCCATGCCAGCCGATGCTGATGCCATTCGCGCAGACTTCGACAAGGTCGAAATCTGTTTCGGTTTCAACCATCGGACGCGGCAGCGCCGGGTAACGCGAGCCAAGCCGCTTGTCGGCTTCCTGCAAAACGACGACATCTGCACCAAGACTGTTGATGACCTGCAGCGTGCGTTCTGGCCGTCGCTGTTGATC
Organism: Yoonia sp.; assembly: GCA_047627695.1. Lineage (GTDB taxonomy): Bacteria > Pseudomonadota > Alphaproteobacteria > Rhodobacterales > Rhodobacteraceae > Yoonia. Next base: position 6,783 of record JBLHTS010000190.1, read on the forward strand.
AAGCCCACGAGCCTTGCGCACGTTATAACTGGCAATACGTATCCTGTTGGCATCCATGAGTGCTATATAGGTTGTCTTACATAAAAATTTAACATCAAGTTGGCAACAAGTTCATGCGACTGATCAAAAATAGCAGCCCCAAGATCCTTGCCATTTGGGCACTCCTCCTCATTGCAGGGCTCGTTGCATTGGGATTTGCCCACTGGTCGCTGGCCTTTGTCAGCTTTGCAACCTTGGCCTTGTCACTGCTGCCTCCTCTACTTGCTGCGCGCTGGTCTTTGACCCTGCCACTGCCGGTCTTGATCTTCACCACCTTGTTCTTTTTCGCCTCCATCTTTCTGGGAGAGGCTTTCGATTTTTATGAACGTCTGTGGTGGTGGGATTTGGCCTTGCACGGCTCCTCAGCGCTAGGATTTGGGCTGACTGGATTTCTGTTTGTCTTTATGTTGTTTGAGGGGGACCGGTTTGCGGCCCCTCCGTCAGCTATCGCGTTCATCACCTTTTGCGTCGCCATGACAGTCGGTGCCATTTGGGAGGTCTTTGAGTATGCGATGGACCTGTCCTTTGGTCTAAGCATGCAGAAATCCGGATTGGATGACACGATGGGCGACCTTATCGTGAACGCGCTTGGCGGGTTTATCGCCAGCCTTACTGGCTACGTTTATTTGCTCCGCAATTCCGCAGGCATGTTGGGACAGGGGCTTTCGCAGTTCATCCGACTAAACCAACGGCTGTATTTAAAATACAAGCAGCGGCTGAAAAAGTAAGCCCTGCTTGCGGCCCGATTGGTAATCCCCCCTAAAATTAGAGGTGTTCAGAAGTAGAATTTTCTCGGCAAGATATCTGAGGAGATTTACGATGAAGATTGGACGATTTAGCGACGCGCAGATCATGGCGATCCTGAAGCAGGCGG
>JBLHTS010000191.1:0-7688 GCA_047627695.1 Yoonia sp.
TTCAATCGCCAAATCAGAATACACAGGCTGACCACCAGGTGTCGTGCGCGGCGGAGCCGACCACACCGCAAGAGCATCCTCGCTGATCCAAACAGTCAGATCGCCACGCCGCCGCAGGCTTTCATCGTACTCGGCGCAGTTGGTCACCCGACGCTTTTGCTTCGGGATCTTGGCGCGACGATCAGCGTTGAACTTGTGCGGCATTTACAGCATCCTCAAGAAGACAGACTGCAGCAGGTATCAGTGGAGCGGGGGTCCATGCAACAACGCCAAACTAACCAAGAAACCGCCGATGGGATTGCGATAAACTACGCACGAAGGCGCCTAATGGCGCTTACGTTGCGCCCTTTACAGATTTAGTGAGCCAACGATTGCGTGAGTTGGTACGCTTTTCGTTGGCCCCCGTTCAGTCTTTAAACACCTGCCGGATTTTCCACATCACGTCCCATGGCTTTTAAATCAGAGTACCTATCTCCAATCCGGTGATGGGGTCGCCCTCGTGTTGCCGCACCCAATGCCACGACTAATTCGTCGACGGCGGGTGCGTCGTAGATTGAAAACTGCACTGTTAAATAGTGTGAACGGCGGCCTGTATCGTGTTTATCCATGAGGGGAATTTGGATCTGGGTGTTCGCCGGGCCGCGCGTGTTGGTAAAGCCGAGATAACTTTTCGCACCAACAGCCTCGCGGTAGAAATTACCAAATTGCAAGGTATGGATCAGCGCCGAAGCATGCTCAACTTCGCAACTCGTGCCCGCGATGCAGGCCTTCCCATACGCCTCGATCGCATCGCCGGAGCCAGCCAATGCAATGAGCCGATCGGATAACAATTTACCCAAAACCGGAGCCATGCGTTTGATCTCTGGTGACAGATCCTCGACGAACCCACGGCCTGCCCAAGGGTTTGTCACCACAGCGGCGACTCCGATCATGCGTAGAACCGGATCAGAGGCGCGCCCGCCTTCGGTATGAATATCCTCGTCGAATGTGACTAATTTTCGCAGTTCGGGAAGCATGGATTTTCTCCTGTCAGATATGATAGTTTCGGTGCCCGGCGACGGAATGGACGACACCCTCAACTTCGGTTCCGTGATAGATGCCAAAGGCACCGTGTTGATTTTCCTGTGTATACCGACGCAGCATAGAGCGTTCGGCTTCGTCTTTGACGCATTCAAGCGGCAGTGCGTCCAATTCAAAATACCGCATCCCTGCTGGCGCTTTGCCCGCCACGGTCCCGTGGTAAAGAATACGTTGTGTGCCGTTCTGTGTATTTTGATAAACCGCATACAGGTGGTCGAGCACGGGCGTCAGACCTAGGCCCGCGAAATAGTCGGATAGCCCACCAACAGAGTTTGTCATGGCAGGAGCAGTAGGCACTGAGATTTGACCAGATTCATCTTCTTGCAACAAGACTTGACCATCGCGATTCAAAACGGCCCCAAGCGAAATTCCAGCCGCCGATGCCGCTGCGTCCGCCAGCGCCTCATCCAGACCGATGTCGAAATATGCGCCTTTATAGTATCCGAGCGGGGACTGATCAGAGGTCTCAAAATCCAATACCTGCCCAATCAGTATCAGATGATCGCCAGCGTCCACCAAGCGGTGACGCTTGCAACTGAAATTTGCCAGAGACCCCTTGATCAGCGGAACGTTTTGCGCATCGACATGCCATTTTGCAATGTCAAATTTTTCGGTCGATTGTGAGGCGAAGAGCCCGGAAATCTCTTTTTGGTTGTCCGCCAGAATGTTGACAGCGAAATGGTCGGCTTGCGCAAAGGTGTCGCAAGAATGCGCTGCCTTGGCGATGCAGACCAATAGCAGCGGAGGATCAAGCGAGACGGAGGTAAAAGAGTTGGCCGTGAATCCACGCGGTTTGCCATCTGGCTGGCGCGTTGTCACCACGGTCACCCCTGTTGCAAAACTACCGAATGCGTTGCGCAGCGCGCGTTTGGCCTCAGGGTCCATTTCTTTATGCTGTGCTAGGGTATTTAACAAATCATCGTGTGCACCAAAAGCAGGAGGGGAGGCAAGCCTACCGTGACCATGTGCCCCAAAACGTAGCGGATTGGCTGCAACCGTCCATGGCTTTTGATCAGGTGCAGGATTGGGAACCTCAGCCAACATGCCGCGTGCAATTACATGCGGATCACAGATGATGTCGGCGATGGTATTCATCGGCCCGTAAGGGACTTGACCGCCCAATAATGCTGTCAGTTCGGATTTGCTGTGAAGCCTGCACCAATTGGCGGTCAGTGCGTTCAGTTCAGTTGCATTCTTTGAACGCGCAGCGCGGGTTGCAAAGCGCGGATCATAGCCCAAGTCAGGCTGGTTCATCAGCGCCGCCAAGCGTCGCCAAAACGCATCATCCACAATGCCAAGAGCTATGTGGCCGTCCTTGGCGGGAAACAACCCGAATGGGGCGAGGAACGGGTGACCATTGCCCTCTGGTCCCGGCACATCGCCCGTCATATCGTGCAGATAGACCATGCGTTCGCAGAGCGAGATCATCGCGTCGTACATGGCCACATCTACAAATTGCCCCTTACCCGTCGCCTCGGCTTCGCGCAGTGCGGCCATGATACCAAACGCCATCATCATGCCGGCAAATATATCCCCGATACCGGGGCCGGTTTTGGTCGGGGTATCGGCATCTGGGCCGGTCATCGCCATCAGCCCGCCCATGGCTTGCGCTACAACATCGTATGACGGCCAGTCGCCGTAAGGGCTGACACCACTGCGCGGATCACCAAAGCCGCGGATGGCGGCGTACACCAGCTTTGGATTGTCCGCGGCAAGGGTCTCGTAAGAAAGCCCCAGACGTTCCATAACGCCGGGGCGAAAGTTCTCGACAATCACATCAGCGCTGGCTGCGAGTTTACGAAAACTTGCGACACCTTCGGGGGATTTTAGATCAAGCTTGATACTCTTTTTACCTCGGTTCAGGCTGACAAAATAACCGGCCCACTCCTGCGCAGTATCATCGTCGCGGTAAGGGCCGTTTCCGCGGCTTGTGTCGCCACTCTCGCCTTCTATTTTGATAACCTCGGCACCGTGATCGGCAAGATGCATCGTGCAATAGGGTCCAGACAGCATCCGGCTGAGGTCTAAAACCCGCAGCCCTTTGAGGATTTGCGTACTCATGCGGACAGACCCAGATGATCAAGAAATTCCCTAATTGGTCTGTTGATGGCCTCAGGTGCCTCAACCAGTGCCATATGCCGCAAACCGGGCAGTATCAGCGCCTTCGCCCCCGCAATTTCGGCGGCAATAGCATGGCTCATCTCGGGACCATTGCCATAATCTTCGTCACCGGTGATGACCAACGCAGGGCAGGTGATCGGGGGAGACGGAGCGACGATCTCGTCAATTCCAGTTGCCAGAACACGGTAAATCGTGTGGTAAATCTCTTTGTAGTTGGCTGTTACCCAGCCACGCACGGTTTCCATCATTTCGGGATTGGCAGTGCGGAAAGCTTCGGTGAACCAACGCTCAAGGGCAGCCTCAACCGTTGACTGCGGACCCGTTTCACGCGCCTGATCGACCCGTCTGAGAATGGCTGCCTGTGCGTCATCACTGCGTTTGTGGGGCGAATGCAGTATGACCAGCGCCTGTGCTCTTTGCGGGGTATCCTGTGCAAAACGGCGCGCGATCATCCCACCAAGAGAGAACCCCGCGATTGTTGCATATTCAATGCCGCAATGATCAAGCAACCTCTTCAGTTGTTCAGAAAACAGCGGGAGGCTGGGCGTTTCGGGTGGGGCGGCGGACCCGCCATGGCCATACAGGTCATAGCTCAGAATGCGGTAGGCGTCCGTCAGGGCAGGGGTGGTCCATTGCCAACAGTCTTTGTTCAATCCAAGGCCATGTATCAGGACAACGACTGGCGCACCCTCTGATCCGCTCAACTCGTATTCCGTGCCATCCGGCGCAATGCTCATGACGCATCCTTTTCCAACGGGCGGTAAGCTATTACCTCGACCTCGACGCGGGCGTCGACCAACAGGTCGCTGACAATAGCGGATCGTGTGGGCGGTTCGACTGGGAAATATTCGCCATAGATTGCGTTAAAACCGGGAAAGTCGGCACGATCACGCAGCCAGACCATGGCCTTCACCACATCGTTTCGGGTGCAGTCGGCCTCAGCCAAAGTGGAGGTGATATCCTCAAGGACGGCGCGGGTTTGCTCTTGGATGGTCCCGTCCGTCATGGGCACGCCGCCACGCATTGGAATCTGCCCTGTCAGGAAGACGAAATCGCCTGCACGAATCGCCCGCGACAGCGACAGGACACGCCCACCAATTTCAAGTGGACCGCCGATGACTTGTTTCTTGCTGACCATAGTGTGGGCCTCCTTCTAAGGAACCGTGCCCCGTTTGCAATTTTAAGATCGCGGATTTTTCGACAATACGTGTCGTTTTTTCCGGTAAGTAAAAGGCGAAAGCAGCCTTGAATAGACAGCAAGAAAAGGGGGAAGTTGAAATGGGCGAGATCAAGAACTATCAAATGTTGATCAACGGCAAATGGGTCGATGCCTCTGATGGCGGCACGTTTGACAGTGTAAACCCCACCACAGGCGACGTCTGGAGCCGTGTTCCAGAGGCAACCGAAGCAGATGTAAACCGTGCCGTGGAAACCGCGCATGACGCATTTCGCAACGGGCCGTGGTCGAAGCTGACACCTACCGAGCGCGGTAAGTGCTTGCGCAAGCTTGGGGATTTGTTGACTGAGCAGTCTGAAGGGCTGGGCAGGACGGAATCTATCGATACCGGTAAGATGCTCAAAGAGACCCGCTGGCAGGCCAAGTACATCGCGGAGTTCTTTCATTTTTTCGCAGGCTGCGCAGATAAGGTCAGTGGCGAGACCCTGCCCATCGACAAGCCAGATATGTTCGTCTTTACCAAACGTGAACCGCTTGGCGTGGTTGCCGCTGTCGTGCCGTGGAATTCGCAACTTTTCTTGGTTGCTGTCAAACTTGGGCCTGCTTTGGCAGCTGGTAATACTGTGGTGCTGAAAGCCTCTGAGCATGCCAGTGCCGCGATGTTGGAATTTGGTAAATTAATCGCAGCGGCCGGCATCCCGCCCGGTGTTGTCAACATTGTGACAGGTCACGGTGAACCCTGCGGGCGGGCGTTGACGGGGCATCCATTGGTTGCCCGGGTCTCTTTCACAGGGGGTCCAAATGCGGCGCGCCATGTGCTGGAAAACGTGAAACGCAACTTTGCTGAGGTATCGCTAGAGTTGGGCGGAAAGTCCCCGTTCATCGTGTTTGATGACGCCAATATCGAAAGCGCCGTGAATGCGTCGATTGCAGGGATATTCGGTGCGACGGGTCAAAGCTGTGTCGCCGGGTCGCGGTTGTATCTGCACGAAGACATCGCGGATGAATTTCTTGAAAAGTTGACAGCACTGACACGCCAGATTGTGATCGGTGATCCATTGGAAGAAGAGACCCAGATGGGCCCGCTCTGTACAATAGGCCAGTTGGAACACATCCAGCGCGAGGTCGCTCATGCCCAAGAAGAAGGTGCCGTACTCCTCGCCGGGGGCAAACAGCCCGAAGGCAAGTCGGGCCTGTTTTATGAACCGACAATAATTGACTGTCCGCGTCAGGACTTACGCATTGTGGATACCGAACTGTTTGGCCCCGTACTATGCGTTCAGCGCTTCAAAACCGAGGAAGAGGCGCTCGCCCTTGCCAATGACAGTGATCATGGGCTCGCCGCAGGTATATTCACCCAAAATTCGGCGCGATCGCTTCGGATGGCCAACGCCGTTCAGGCAGGAATTGTCTGGGTGAACACCTACCGCATGGTGTCGCCAATCGCGGAATTCGGCGGCGGCAAAGGGTCCGGCTATGGCCGTGAAAGCGGGTTCCAGGCGATCTATGATTACACCCGACCCAAGACGATCTGGATGAATACCTCTGATGAACCAATGGCCAATCCCTTTGTGATGCGGTGATCCAACCCAAGACCTGAGAAAGGAAAAGAGATGAAATTCCAACTGGCCATTAACATGGAGCGTATCGACGCCAGTTACGACATGGACGATGTGGCGCGTCACACGCTCGAGATGGTGCAAATCGCCGAAGAGGGCGGGTTTGATATTGTCTGGTCTGCGGAACACCACGCGCTGGAAATGACGATTGCACCAAACCCTCTGCAGATTCTGACGTGGTGGGCCAATGAAACGAGCAGCATTCGGCTGGGTACAGCGGTTGCTACGGCGGCTTATTGGCATCCGATAAACCTTGCAGGTGAGGCTGCCTTCGTAGACCTCATCAGCGGTGGCCGGCTGGAGTTTGGGATCGGCTCGGGCGCGTACCAGCGCGAATTCGATCGTATGAAACCGGGGCTGAAACAGTCTGATGCTTGGCGCTATATGCAGGAAATGTTGCCGGTCATTCGTGACCTCTGGAAGGGCGACGTGGCCCATGATGGCGAGTTCTGGCAGTTCCCGACCTCGACTTCCGTCCCCAAGCCCGTACAGAAGGAAGTACCCGTCTGGGTCGCGGCACGTTCGCCAATCACTTACGACTATGCCATGCGAAACCGTTGCAATGTGAATTGCTGGCCGCTGACCCGTCCCTTTGCGGAGGCTGAGCTCTATATGCAGCAACTTGATGAGGCGATTGTGAAGGCTGATAATGGTTGGGTTCCCCGCTTTGCCTTGATGCGCCATGCGTGCCTTTATGACAATGAAGCTGACCGCCAGGACGCGTTGAATTCCATCCGAAAGTTGCTCAGCCAATTTGAAAACCTCTTCCGCAACTCCGGTGATGTGATCAACGGCTTTCCAGCCTCGATCCCGCTGGATGAATTGAAGGGTCGCGAACAATATGACCCCGCGATGCTGGAAGAAAACCTGATGTTCGGGTCGCCCGACACGGTCATTGCAAAACTGAAACAGTATCAGTCGCTGGGGGTAAATGAGTTCATTTATTACGCCTCCATGGGGCTAAGCCATGAGGCGCAGAAGCGCTCTTTGCGGATGTTCTGCAAAGAAGTCATGCCGGAACTTAAATAAGGAGAGACCCTCATGTCGACAGGTGTAACGGTCCGCCGCGACGGACATGTGCTTGAGGTAACGTTGGAACGGGGCAAGGTGAACGCCATCGATGTCCCAACCTCGCAGGCATTGGCCGCAGCGTTTCAGGAGCTCCACGAAGACAACGACTTGCGTTGCGCAATTTTGACCGGGGGTGGTGACAAAATCTTCTCGGCCGGCTGGGATCTTAAGGCGTTGAACGATGGTGAGATGCAGCTGGATAACTGGTGGGAAGCTGACGAATACGGCTTTGGCGGCTTCACCGGTCTGACGGAAAACTGGGCGCTGAACAAACCTGTCATTGCGGCCATCAACGGTTTGGCGATTGGCGGCGGGTTTGAAATGGCGATGGGCTGTGATCTGCTGATCGCGGCGGACCATGTGGAATTCGGCCTGCCCGAAATGCCCTTGGGGATTGTCCCCGATGCAGGAGCGTTACAGCGCCTGCCACGCCGTATCCCGCATAATATAGCGATGGAAATGTTCCTGCTGGGGCGCCGCATGACAGCAACCGAGGCAGCGCATTACGGATTGGTTAACAAGGTTGTGCCCAAAGAACTACTGATGGATGCCGCGCGTGAATGGGCCGCCTCAATCGCGTGGTCAGCGCCGCTTGCGATGCAATCAGTCAAGGAAGTGCA
>JBLHTS010000192.1:0-7677 GCA_047627695.1 Yoonia sp.
CCCCAAGCGCGCGGCAAGCGGCACCGCAATCACTGCAGCGCCCAGATAGATTGTTGCTTGAAAAAGGAAAGATTCCATGGGTCCTGCTGAATGTGTCCAAAGGACGTTGGTGTTTTGTCTTTTTATTTTTGTTAAGAAAATACTTTAGCTGACCTTGCCCGTTTTAAAAGGCGTTTGCGCGGCGCGACTTTAGCTTGCAGGCAATTGGATAGCGTATGTCCGTCCGCGCTTAACAAAGTTGAGCGCCTCGTCGCCAATTGCGGTGACTTGGCCTCCGTCTAATTCGCTGCCGACTTCAACACGGACGTAGCGTCCGTTGCTAAGTCTTACCAATGCGCGGCGGGCATTAGGTCTGCCATAAACCCCTATCAGATTGATTTCACGCAAACTGATGACGTCCTCTTGTGTGGCGGCGCGGGCGACACCGCCGGGGACGGGTGCATAGTTTTGCGGGGCGACGGGTGCGGCGGCTGCGACCGGAGCCGCTGGTGCGACCGCGACCGCCGGTTGTGAAACAGCTGCCGCCGCGACCAAGTTGCTAAAGCCAGATGGGCGAACAGCCGGTCGTTGGGATGCTTGAACCGCAAGTGTTGTACTGCTGTCAAAGCGCAAGGTTGCGTCTTCTGCGGCAATACTCGTTAAGATCTCGGTGATGTCAGGTGTGCCTCGATCAGTCACCGGCGCAAGGCCATTGGGGCGCAGTTTGGGGCGAAGGTCGGTAACCGACCTCTCTTCTACTGTTGCGGTATCAAGCGCGACCGCGCCCGAATTCTGCAGCTCTAGCCCGGCCAGTCCAACACCACCAAGTGCGGATGCAGTGCCTGGCGCGGCTGGCTCCGTTTGCACAGCCGACAGTGACGTGGGGCGCAGGGGCGGTGTAATCGCCGGCGTGCCAGCAATGATAACAACGCCTTCAGGGGCAGGGGCAAGCATGACCATGCGATCCAAGTCATCTTGGGACAATTTTGGCCGCAGATTGATGTTTAGATCAGGTAGCCCTGCAAATACCAACGCGCCATCTGGCGTCAGGGTGCCTTCGGGGGTGGCTTCAATGAACCCGTTTTCGTCGCGCGCGAAAGTTGTGTCTGCAGACGGGGGTGTTGCAGGCGACGTAAAGCTAAAGTCTTGTAGGGTGGCCGGTGTTGGTATGTTGGGCAGGGCTGTTCGCAGGGGGGGGACTAGCGACGCAGGAGTGGTAAAACTCAAAGCAAAAGCGCCCGATGGCGTATCCAGAAAGCGGGGACTGCGTTGCCAGACGCCGGTTTCGGCATACGCAAGTTCGGCCTGTGCTGGGCTTTGAACGATGCCTGTCGCGATGGGCGTTACATCATCCGGCAAACCCGACGGCTCAGGCGGTAGCTGTGGCGATGGAGGAACTGCGTCGGGCGTACCAGCAAGAATGGTGTCGGGAACAGCCGTTGTTGTCTCTGGCGCCTCGATTGGCGTGATATCTGGCAGGACTGTGCCTTGGATGTTTGACGCACCAAAAGCCGTTGCAGCAAATTCGGGGATTATCGGCCCAACGTCAAAGGTCGGCGGCGCGACCGTCAATTGTTCCCCAATGACGGTTGGCGAAGTGTTGTTCGAGGAGGCCATTTGCGACCACGCCAATGCGCCGATAGCAACTGCTGCGGCAATGCTGGCCGCTATCGCCAATGGTTTTCTAGATTTGGGCTGTGTCGCTGATTGTGATTGGCGCGCTGCTGCAGGGACACCAAGTTTCGGTGCTTGGGCAGAACCACCATTGGCGACCACAGTCAACACAGGTGTCATGCGATCTGCGGCTGACGGATAAACTTCGGCGATCACCAAATCAAAAAGCGGCAGTTCCGCAAGGACCGGCTCTGGGAGCACCGTATCAGCCAATATAGGTTCAGGAAGCGCTGGTTGGGTTTTTGCGACCTCTGCGGGCTTCTTCCAAAACTCGACAGGGATTGCGTCGAGCCATATAGCTTGTGTGGCTATTTTTAGCGCTGTCGCAACGACCTCTGGCGACACCGCGGCTGCGGTATCAAAGAGGTCGTCCAAGTCGTCGTCGCCATAGTCCGCAGCGTCATCCATGATCAAAAGGCGGGATTTCAGTCTCGTTCCGGCAATGAACACTGGCCGGTCATCGCGCGCAACTGTTGCATTTTCTCCCAAAATATCAGGCATCACGCTTGTCGGGCCAAAAAACACTTCTTGTTGGAACGTAAACGGTTCGGGGATCGCCACAAATGCGACGGGGCTGAAGCCATGCGCGGTCGCAAAAGCTTCGGCTTCGTCAAGCGTTTCGCGGGCAACTGCGGCGATATGGGTCCGCCCGCCAAAACGTTCCGCATCCACAACCAATTCGTCAAGCGTATATGGCGTGGCACCAGCAAGCTTTGCGTCGATATCATCTTGGTTTGTTTGGGTGCTGTCGATGGCCGTGAACTTGATCTGATCGGCGGGAATTATCAGCTTTGAAGTGATCCTGTCAGGTGTCAAAGCAATCGCTTTTTGTCGCAACTCGGTCAGGTCAGCGTCGAATGTTTTGCTGGCAAGATCCACGCGGCCGATCCGCCGCCAGCCGCTTTGAACGCGGTGCAGCAGTTCAATTCCGTCAAAGGATAATGATAGCGCAAAATTGATGGTCATCTGCACGCTCTACCATGTTGGTGTATCTGGCAAAACGCGTTTGCCCCCGCATGCGAATGCTACAGCAGAAACCCGCCCACGCCAAGGGCACGGACGGGTTGTATTTTTGTTAGGCTGTGGCTTTGGCCAATGCCTGATCAAGGTCAGCGATGATGTCGTTCACATCTTCGATGCCAATCGAAAGCCGCACAATACCGGGACCTGCGCCTGCTGCTTCTTGCTGTACGGCGGTCAACTGACGGTGCGTCGTCGAGGCCGAGTGGATGACCAAACTGCGCGTATCGCCCAAGTTGGCGACATGGCTGAAAATCTCAAGATTATCAACCAGTTTGACACAAGAATCGTAGCCGCCTTTGACCGCAACAGTGAACAAAGCACCTGCGCCGCGTGGGCAAATCTTGGGTACCAGATGCGAATAAGGCGAGCTTTCCAAGCCTGCATAGGTCACATAATCCGTACGCGGATCATCCTCGAGCCACTTTGCAACTTTCATTGCGTTTTCGACATGGCGTTCCATCCGCAATGACAAGGTCTCGATCCCCATCAACGTGTAATGGGCGGCTTGTGGGTTCAGTGTCATGCCCAGATCCCGCAGGCCAATCGCGATACCGTGGAAGGTGAATGCAAGTGGGCCAAAGGTCTCGGCGAATTTCATACCGTGGTAGGCTGGCTCTGGTTGGCTCAGTGATGGGAATTTTTCATTGGCGGCCCAGTCGAATTTGCCGCTATCGACGACACAGCCACCGGTGACGGTGCCGTTGCCGGTCAGGTATTTTGTGGTTGAGTGCACCACAAGTGTAGCGCCATGCTCGATCGGGCGGCACAAGTACGGCGTGGCAGATGTGTTATCGACGATTAACGGGATACCCGCCGCGTCAGAAATTGCGGAAATCGCGTCCAGATCGGTGATGTGACCACCGGGGTTCGCAATCGTTTCGCAGAACACGGCACGAGTGTTTTCATCGATCGCTGCTGCCACTGCTTTATGGTCATCGAAGTCCACGAATTTTGCCGACCAGCCAAAGCGTTTGATGGTCTGGCTGAATTGCGTGACCGTTCCGCCGTAAAGACGGCTGGACGCGACAACATTCAGGCCCGGCCCCATCAACGGGAACAGGGCCATAATCTGTGCTGCGTGACCAGAGGAACAGCAAACGCCGCCCACGCCACCTTCGAGCGTTGCAATACGTTCTTGCAAGGCGGAAACCGTCGGGTTGGTCAGGCGCGAATAGATATAGCCAACCTCTTGGAGGTTGAACAAAGCCGCTGCATGTTCTGCATCGCGGAACACATAGGCGGTTGTTTGGTAGATCGGTACTTGGCGTGCGCCAGTGGCGGGGTCGGGGCGTGCACCTGCGTGAACTTGCAGTGTGTCAAAGCCGTAATTTGGGCCGTCGGTCATATGATGTCTCCCTTTGAAATCTGTTGCAGCAAGGTGTAGGCGGATTTGCAGATGCACTCAACGGCCCAAAACAAAAAGGACAAAACTATGCCTGTACCCTTTCATTTCGCGTTTCATGTTTTGAATCTGGACGCCGCAAGAGAATTCTATTCCGGTGCTTTGGGTGCCATCGAAGGACGCTCGACCGAAACGTGGGTAGATTTCGATTTCTTTGGGCATCAGCTTAGCCTGCATCTTGGCACACCATTCGCAAACGAGGCGACTGGCAAAGTGGGCAATCACATGGTCCCGATGCCGCATTTCGGTGTTGTCCTGCCGCTGGATGACTGGACTGCATTGGCGGGGCGTCTAGAAGATCGCCAAATCGATTTCATTCTCGCCCCCTCGGTCCGTTTTAAGGGCGAGCCCGGCGAGCAATGGATGATGTTTTTTCGTGACCCATCCGGTAACCCGATCGAAGTCAAAGGTTTTGCAGCTGAAAGCGGCATCTTCGCCAGTTAACGCATCCAGAACCCTGCCGATTTGATCTTGTTCCTGATCGCCCGTTCGCGGCGAGGCAAATCTGTGCGATCAAACATATCACGCACTTTGAGCCGGCGCTTTTGGTAGATCATGCGCTTAAACGGATCATGGAGCTTGAGCAGCTTTTTGATCTTGTTGTGCGCGGCGACGTTTTCAAGAAACGCCACCTGTGCGTCTGATCCCGTCGCGTAAAGTAGCGGCAAGGCGACCTGATCAAGCCAAGGATCAAGGGGTTGGATCACCAGTTCTGGCGGGGGATCGTTGCGGATTGTACATACCGCGCATCAAAGTCGGCAGGGTCTGACCCGAAGAACCAGCCTGCGTTAAAGTGCAGATACCGCTCCCAGTTTTCATCGGGCTGGCCAAGATCGAGCGAGCTTTGGAAATCTATCCCCAAACGGTCATAAAGCGATTTCTATATGGCTGTATAGCCGGGCCAATATAGCTCTATCATGGGCCAAGTGGCTGTTCGGTTCATTGATGCGGAGGGGCGACTGAAATCAAATGCGACCTTGGACAAATCGCCAGAAATCAACGTGTCGGTATCGAAAAACACAAATGGTTTGCCTGCTGGCAGAACAGCCAGCGCTTCGATCTTGTTTCCATGCGGATAGCTTTGGCCAAAATGCACGCAAGTAAAAGGCGTGATTGTTGCACCAAGCGCGATCAAAGCGTCTTTGATTGGTTGCGACATGCGCGGATCATGATCCCAAAGTGGGCCGGGTTGGGGGTTGGCTACATAAAGCGAGCCCGCGAAGTCTGGCGTGCTTTGGCGTAGGGACGCAGCAAAAAGCAACGCTTCATGCTCAAGCCGCCCGCTTTGACCAACAATCATAATATTGAGTGAAGTCGTGTGTTCTCGGTCTTGCGGCATGTCGGGCTTTTGAGAGCAATCTTGGATGTCTACGTTGGCCGCTGATGGTTTGGAAGGCAAGGCGCCAAAAAGTTTGGTTCGGTTTTCCTCACTTAAATAGGGGCTGGAAAAATAGCACAAACCTGACAAGCTATTTGCAGTAATTTGATGGAAGGCCGAAACGATGGGCGACGAACAGCAACAGACCAAAGGGTACTTCACACTTAATAGCTGTGACTTTGGGACATTCAAAACCTTAATTGCGCGCACGACAAAGCAAAGCGACGTGCCTTTGGCCAGTGGGCTAAAGCACAATATCCCGCACTACGATATGGCAGACCTTCGCCCTATGTTAGGGGATCGAACAAAGCGTCGGGCACTGATGTCCGAATGGGCGGATGTGATGATGCACGGGGCAGGGGCCATTGCTTTGCAGGGGGCCTATGCGGACACGAGCGTACTGGATGAAGCAACGGCGATCTACGAGCAGATCATCGCAGAGGAAAAGGCCGCGAGCGGCGGCGGTGCAGATCACTTTGCCGCCGCGGGGTCTAATGATCGCGTGTGGAATTCGTTGCAAAAACTGTGTCTGCGTGCGCCTGATGTCTTTGCACGATATTTTGCGAACACATCTCTTGCTGCGGCAAGCGAGGCATGGTTGGGCCCAAACTATCAAATGACCGCACAAGTCAATCTGGTGCATCCAGGAGGGGCGGCACAACAAGCGCACCGCGACTATCATCTGGGGTTTCAGACAGCGGACGCAAGTGCGGCATATCCTGCCCATGTGCACGATCTGTCGCCGGTCCTGACGCTACAAGGTGCTGTGGCGCATTGCGATATGCCCGTGGAAAGCGGTCCGACAAAGCTGCTGCCGTTTTCGCAGGCCTACCGCGCAGGCTATGCTGCGTGGCGACATGATGATTTTCGGACCGTGTTCGAGGAAAACTATGTGCAACTGCCGCTTAAGAAAGGCGATGCACTATTTTTCAATCCCGCACTTTTCCACGCGGCCGGGGCGAATAGCACAACGGACATTCACCGGATGGCGAACCTCTTGCAGGTCTCGTCTGCTTTCGGACGGGCGTTAGAAAATATCGACCGCCCTGCGATGTGCAACGCACTTTATCCTGTCACCGCAGTTGCAAAGAAGACGCTGTCGGCGCTGGAGTTGGACGCACTCTTGGGCGCTACCGCAGAGGGGTATCCGTTCCCCACGAACCTTGACACCGATCCTCCGATTGGCGGGCTAGCCCCTGAGAGCCAGAAAGCTTTCTTCGCACGCGCCTTAAGCGAAGGCATGAGCGCCGCAACATTTGCCGCCCATCTGGATGAAATGGCGACCAAGCAGCGCCCCTGATCTCAAGCGTCGGGTATGCGTTTGACTTAACCCGAAGGGGGCCGTCTAATGCTGCCCGAAATACGCGCGCTTCGCGCACCAACGAGGGTACAAATGACGAAGACACAACTGAACTATATTGCAGGCGAATGGGTGTCTGGCCCCTCTGAAATTAAAAACATAAACCCTTCTGATCTCTCTGAAATTGTGGGTGTTTTTGCCCAAGCTGGCAGTGACCAACTTGACGACGCGCTGAACGCGGCCCGGACCGCACAGGCGCAGTGGGCGGCTTACGGGCTAGAGCGTAAGCAAAATGTCCTTATGGCGATCGGTAACGAACTGATGGCGCGTGCCGAAGAATTGGGCACATTGCTGAGCCGTGAAGAAGGCAAACCACTGGCCGAAGGCAAAGGCGAAGTGTTCCGCGCGGGCCAGTTTTTCACGTACTTCGCCGCCGAAGTCCTGCGCCAGATTGGAGACAGCGCAGACAGCACCCGCGACGGGATCGAGGTTGACATACGCCGCGAACCACTTGGCGTCGTTGCGATTATTAGCCCCTGGAATTTCCCGACTGCCACGGCGAGCTGGAAAATCGCGCCAGCTTTGGCATTCGGCAACGCAGTCATTTGGAAGCCCGCAAACCTGACGCCCGCCTCTGCCGTGGCATTGACCGAGATTATCTCGCGCCAAGATATCCCCAAGGGTCTCTTTAACCTTGTGATGGGTGCGGGCCGCGATGTGGGCCAACGTCTGGTCGAAAGTCCCAAAATAGACGCGATCTCTTTCACAGGTTCCGTTCCGGTTGGCAAAGGCATTGCCACCGCAGCCATTCAAAACCTGACTAAAGTACAGATGGAAATGGGATCGAAAAACGCGCTTGCCGTGATGGATGATGCGGACATTGATTTGGCAGTGACCCTCGCGTTGGGCGGCGCATTCGGC
>JBLHTS010000193.1:0-7675 GCA_047627695.1 Yoonia sp.
CCGCATTGGTTTCGCGGCCTGCAGAAAGCGAAGACATCGTGCCATCAAGGATGACAATATGGGTGGCCGGGCCACGCTTTCGATTACCTTCATCTTCGGTACGCGCGCGGCGACCGAAAAGACCAAAGAACCAATCAGGTAACTGCATAGCAGACCCTTTTGAATTGGATGGGTTGGATTTTTTCCAAGGTCTTCACCGGCTAACTCGCTGTCCTTCCGTCGCCTAAACCCTACTTGCCAGTCGCACCTTGTCCAGCGTGATCGCGTAAAATCACTAGAAGTCTACGTGCAATGGCGTAACATCCCAGCAAAGGCGTCAGCGAAAGGAGCACCTATGGACCGTGTCAAATTCACTGCCATGAAAGATGGCGACAAAGAAGACTATGACTTTCTGACTGAACACGAGGTGGAATACACCAAAGGCACAGCCGCGCGTTTGCTTGAAGCGATGGTCAGGCTTGACGAAGGTCTTTCGGGCTATCATATCACGCGTCTGGGCCACTCACTGCAAGCGGCAACACGGGCCGAACGGGACGGGGCAGATATCGACTGGATTGTCGCCGCATTGCTGCACGATATCGGCGATATCTACGCGCCTTACAATCACGACGAATATGCCGCGACGATCCTGCGTCCCTTTGTGCGCGAGCAGGTGACTTGGGTCGTTGAAAAGCATGGCGATTTCCAGATGCTCTATTACGGTGAACATGTGGGCGCGAACCCCAACAAACGCGACACTTACAACGACAGCCCGTACTTTGACGACTGCGCGGCTTTTTGCGAACGGTGGGACCAAAATTCGTTCGATCCTGCCTATGACGCCTTACCCCTTTCACATTTCGCAGCGCGCGTGGAAGAGGTCTTTGCCCGAACGCCCTATGACCGCCACGTCATTCAATCAGGTCAGCGCATGCCGCTTTTTGCCGCGTAAGATGGGTTAAAACCCACCTTACCCTTCCCCTCGCGCCGTCTGCACGTTATCTGCCCTGCTGACACAGCAAGGACCATGAAGATGCCGATGGAAAAGACATTCGACGCCCAAACCGCAGAGCCACGTATCTACAAGATGTGGGAAGACAGCGGCGCGTTTAAAGCAGGCGCAAACGCGTCCCGCGATGAAACCTTTTGCATCATGCTGCCGCCGCCCAATGTCACGGGCTCGCTGCACGTCGGTCACGCCTTTAACCACACAATTATGGACATGTTGACGCGCTGGAAACGGATGCAGGGGTACGACACTTTGTGGCAACCGGGCCTTGATCACGCGGGCATCGCCACGCAGTTGATGGTCGAAAAAGACCTCGCTGCCACAGGCCAACCCAAGCGGGTTGAGATGGGCCGCGAGAAGTTCCTTGAGAAAGTCTGGGAATGGAAAGCCGCCAAAGGTGGCACTATCGAACAACAAGCCCGCCGTTTGGGCGACAGCATGGACTGGTCACGCTCTGCCTTTACGATGTCAGGGGCCGAAAGCGCGCCTGCGACTGAGAAAGCTGGCAACTTCCACGATGCCGTCCTCAAGGTGTTCGTGAAAATGTACAATGACGGCCTGATCTATCGCGGCAAGCGGTTGGTGAATTGGGACCCCCATTTTGAAACTGCCATTTCCGATCTGGAAGTTGAGAACATCGAAGTCGACGGCCACATGTGGCACTTCAAATACCCGTTGGCGGGTGGCGAGACTTACGAATACGTCGAGAAAGACGAAGACGGCAACGTCACCCTGCGCGAGACCCGCGATTACATTGCCATTGCCACAACCCGCCCGGAAACCATGCTAGGCGACGGTGCAGTAGCCGTGCACAAAGACGACGAACGCTATGCGTCAATCGTCGGCAAACTGTGCGAAATCCCCGTTGGTCCCAAGGCCCAGCGCCGCGTGATCCCGATCATCACAGACCCCTACCCCGATATGACCTTCGGTTCCGGTGCTGTGAAAATCACCGGCGCGCATGATTTCAACGACTATGAGGTCGCCAAACGCAACGGCATCCCGATGTACGCGCTAATGGACACCAAAGGTGCGATGCGCGCTGACGGCAAACTCTACGCCGAAGAAGCGGCAACTGCCCAAGCCATCGCAAATGGCGGGCAAAAATTTGACGAAGCCATGATTGCCGCCATGAACATGGTCCCCGAGGAATACCGCGGGCTGGACCGGTTCGAGGCCCGCAAACGCGTGGTCGCCGACATCACGGCAGACGGCAATGCGGTGATGACAACGAAGATGGTCAAGAACGACGAAGGCGAAGAAGTTGAGACAATCGTGCCTTACGTCGAAGACAAAAAGATCATGCAGCCTTTCGGCGACCGCTCGAAGGTCGTGATCGAACCTGCGTTGACCGACCAATGGTTCGTCGACACCGCCAAGATCGTTGGTCCCGCGCTGGACGCCGTGAAAGAAGGCCGGACCAAGATCATGCCGGAAAGCGGCGAAAAGGTGTATTACCACTGGCTTGAGAACATCGAGCCTTGGTGCATCTCGCGCCAGCTGTGGTGGGGGCATCAGATTCCGGTTTGGTATGGTCTCGATCTGGGCGTCGAAGATGAACATAACCCTTCGGGCGAACTTGATGAGGTTGAATTGTTGGGCTTGCTGCTTGACGGGTTGGTACACCGCGGGCTCGTCATGCACAGCGCGCATGATTTCGACAGTGTCAAATCCAGTTTTGTTTTGGATAATGCTGATGTTCCCAGTCCGCTGAGCCATGCCGAGGTTATCGAGGTCGCAGACAAAGCCGAAGCAATTGACGTGTTTTCCGCCAGCCTTGCAGAGTACAACGTCACCCAAGATCCGACTGTTCTGAAGTTCCCCGCTTGGCGCGATCCCGACGTCCTCGACACTTGGTTCTCCTCCGGCCTCTGGCCATTCGGCACCCTTGGTTGGCCCGAAGAGACAGACGCGATGAAATACTTCCCCGGTGACGTGCTTGTCACTGGCCAAGACATCCTGTTCTTCTGGGTCGCCCGCATGATGATGATGTCGCAAGCGGTTCTGGAACAGGACCCGTTCCACACGGTCTATCTGCATCAACTCGTCCGCGACGCCAAAGGCGAAAAGATGTCCAAGACTAAGGGCAACGTGATCGATCCGCTGGATATGATCGACCTCTATGGTGCCGATGCGCTGCGGTTCTCGAACGCACAAATGGCAGCCCTTGGCGGTGTTCTCAAAATTTCCGAGGACCGGATCAAAGGCTATCGCAACTTTGGCACGAAACTCTGGAACGCATTCAGCTTTGCCGAGCATTATGAAATCTCCTACCCCGGTGATGCGGTGCGGCCCGAGGCCACGCAGACGCAGAACAGATGGATCATTGGCGAAACGGGCAAGGTCCGCGAAGCCGTCGATGCCGCAATGGAGGCCTACCGTTTCAACGATGCCGCCGATGCGCTTTATGCCTTCACATGGGGCAAAGTTTGCGATTGGTATTTAGAGTTTTCCAAACCCATCCTGCAAGGTGACGATGCGGCGGCCAAGCTTGAGACGGAACAAACCCTGCGCTGGGTCCTTGATCAATGCTTGATCCTGCTGCACCCGATCATGCCCTTCATCACGGAAGAACTGTGGGGGCTGGCCGATAACCGCGCTAAAATGCTGGCCCACGCCGATTGGCCGACTTACACCAGCGCAGAGTTGATCGACGCCGACGCAGATCGCGAAATGAACTGGGTGATAGGGTTGATCGATAATGTGCGTTCAGCGCGGGCGCAGGTCCACGTGCCTGCTGGTGCCAAAGTGCCCGTGCTGGTCACGGGTCTGGACGCCAAAGGGCAATCCGCATGGGACAACAACCATGTGCTGATCCAGCGTCTCGCAAGGATCGAAAGCCTGTCACACATCGATGATTTCCCCAAAGGCTGCGTCACGATCCCGATGGAAGGGGGCACTTTTGGCATCCCGCTCGCCGACCTGATCGACGTTAGCGAAGAAATTGCACGCCTCGAAAAGACCATGCAAAAACTGAGCAAAGAACTGGGCGGCCTGCGCGGACGTCTGAACAACCCCAACTTCGTAGCCTCTGCCCCGGACGATGTTGTGGCCGAAGCCCAAGCAAACCTCGCACTTCGCGAAAACGAAGAGGCCCAACTCAAAGCGGCCATCGCACGCCTGCAAGAGATCGGCTAAGCAAACTGGGGCGGCGTCAAACCCGCCCCAACCACCGATACCGTGCCTGCGGGACCGATCAGCAGTTGCGCATATTTCAAACGCACGGTTATCTAGCCCCATGAAAAAGCCACAGCTGACCACCCTCGCCCAATCCCTGCCCGCCTCTGTTCCTTTTGTCGGGCCAGAAACGCAAGAACGCCAAATGGGCCGCCCGTTTGTGGCGCGTTTGGGGGCCAACGAAAGCGCGTTTGGCCCGTCGCCCAAAGCTATCGCCGCAATGCAAAAGGCCGCAGGCGACGTTTGGATGTATGGCGATCCCGAAAGCCATGACCTGCGTCAAGCACTTGCGAAACATCACGATATTCCCGCCCAATGCATCATGGTCGGTGAAGGCATCGACACCCTGCTTGGTGTGTTGGTCCGGCTTTACGTGGGCAAAGGCGACCCTGTTGTTACCTCTGCCGGGGCATATCCGACATTCAACTACCACGTCGATGGTTTTGGCGGCACGCTGCACACCGTTCCCTACTCAGGGGATTTTGAGAACCCCGACGCACTACTGGCAAAGGCGGTCGAGGTGGGCGCAAAGCTGATTTATGTCGCCAACCCCGATAATCCGATGGGCAGTTGGCACAGCGCGGGCGTCATGCAAAGCATGATCGACAGATTGCCTGCGGGCTGCATGCTGATCCTCGACGAGGCTTACGTCGATTTGGCTCCAGAAGGTACAGCCCCTGCAATCGACCCCTTTAGCGAAAATGTTATCCGCATGCGGACCTTTTCCAAAGCGCATGGCATGGCCGGCGCGCGGGTCGGCTATGCCGTGGGATCTGCAGAGGTCATCAACGGTTTCAACAAAGTCCGCAACCATTTTGGGATGTCACGGATCGGGCAGATCGGGGCGCTGGCCGCGTTGCTGGATCAAGACTGGCTGGCTCATGTGCGCGCGCAGATCGAAACAGCACGTCAACGGATTGCCCAGATTGCCGCTGAAAGTGGCCTGACCGTAATGCCATCTGCAACAAACTTTGTGACCATAGATTGCGCCAAAGACGGCACATTTGCACGCGAGGTCCTGACCCATCTCGTCGCAAACGGCATTTTCGTAAGGATGCCCTTCACATCACCGCAAGACCGCTGCATCCGCGTCAGTTGTGGCACGCCTGCGCAAATGGACGCTTTTGCGGCGGCATTTCCTAAAGCATTGGCCGCCGCACACGAGAAGTTAGGGTGATTTTACAAATCGATGGATAAGCTGGGATCAGGTAGCGAAAGGTGCAGATGTCACTACACACGACCCGCAGCGTCGAAGACTATACGCACGCCTTCCTGACGAAGTTGGGCGTCTTTTTGTTCGTGGCCTTTTGGGTCATCGCCGATGCCTTCGGCTACCTTTGGGTCGCAATAACGACCTTCGGGCTTGACCATGTCTTCAAATGGATTGGCCACTAGCGCGCGGCTTAGGCGCGCTGCGCCAAGGCGAACGCCGCCGCTTCCAGTGCGCCTGAACCGTGTGGGATTTCAAGCGCTTTAAGCCCTGCATCGATCGTGCCCAATGCACCCATGATCATATGCGCATTCACGTGACCCATATGGCCGATCCGAAAATACGCGTCCGCAGGGCTGCGACCTAATCCAATCCCAAGGGTTAACCCACATTGATGTTCGCACCAGCGGCGCAATGCATCCCCATGTGGCGATCCGATCTCGATCGAGGTCACAGCGTGCGAGCGGTGCACAGGGTCCGCGATATTCAGCTTAACCGGACCTTCGTTGGACCAGCAATCAACTGCAGCCCAAATAATCTGGGCCAACTTTTCGTGTCGGGTAAATACCGCGTCCAAGCCCTCGGCTTTGATCATATCAAGGGCTGCACGTAGACCGTATAGGTGATGGGTCGGTGCCGTACCGTCAAAATACTGATAATACATTTCGGGATCTACCCGTGGCTGCCAATCCCAATAGCTGGTCACACAATTCCCACGCGCGGCATTTGCCTTTTCATTAAACCAGACAAAGCTAACCCCTGCAGGGGTCATTAACCCCTTTTGACAGCCCGATACCATGACATCGACGCCCCAAGCGTCCATCTCGAAGCGGTCACAGCCTAACGAGGCGATGCAATCAACCATCAGCAAAGCGGGATGCCCGACACTGTCAATCACAGCGCGCAGACCTGTGATATCATTCTTAACACTGGTCGAAGTATCCACATGTACGGCCAAAACCGCTTTGATGCGGCCTTCTTTGTCAGCGCCTAGCACATCGGCGACGCGGGCCAAGTCAATCGGCGCATGGGATCCATAGTCGATCGTTTCGACCTTAGCGCCCATGCCCGCAGCCATTTCGCCCCAGCCGATGCAGAACCGCCCTGTCGCCAAAACCAGCACCGTGTCGCCGCGCGACAACACATTTGCCAATGCTGCTTCCCATGCGGCATGGCCGTTGCCAATGTAGATCGCGACATTGGCATCTGTCATGGCGACAGCCTTGAGATCGGGGATCAGACTATCGGTGAGATCATGCAATTCCCCCTCATAAATATTTGGCGAGGCGCGGTGCATCGCCTGCAAAACAGCGTCAGGCATGACCGATGGCCCTGGGATTGCGAGGTAGGCGCGGCCGTTTGACAATGACATGAGGGGAATCCCGTGAGTGTGATTTGGATCGGACATTAACGTGGCACTTGCGGGCGTCAAGCTTGCCTAACTTGCCCTGCCCCCCCATTTGCGACTAGACCGATCCTGACCCATATCGCAGAAGGCTTTTTATGCCCCCGCCAACCCCCCAAACGCACGCGACCAAGCAACAATCAGCGATCACGCTTTTCTGGTGGCTTTGGCGCGACTACCTGCGCCCGCAAAAGCTGTTGCTAGCTGGTGCTGTCGTCTTGATGATGATCGAAGGGTCGATGCTGGCATTGATCAGCCGCCTGATCCAACCAATGTTCGACGATGTTTTTGCCGCTGGTGACCGCAACGCACTGTTCTTTGTGGGCTTCGCAATCATGGCGATTTTCTTTGTGCGCGCAGTAACATCGGCAGGTCAGCGCATTTTGATGTCGCTGATCAAACAACTGACAGCGGCCGCAATGCGCAGGCATTTGCTGCGGCATTTAATGACACTGGACAGCGGGTTCTTTCAATTCCACCCCCCCGGCCAACTCATCGAACGCGTGCAGGGCGATGTCAGCGTCATCAACAGCGTTTGGAGCAGTATCCTGACGGCACTCGCTCGCGATCTGATCTCGCTTTTAGGTTTGCTGGCGGTTGCAATTTGGATCGACTGGAAATGGACATTGATCGCAGTCGTAGGGATCCCGTTGCTGATCCTGCCTTCCTTGCTGGTGCAGGCCTACATCCGCCGTCGCGCACGCAGTTCGCGCGAAATCGCAGGCCGCATTTCGACCCGTCTGGACGAAGTCTTTCACGGCATTAATCCCATCAAGCTCAATGCGCTAGAAACCTACCAAGCCAAACGCTACGACACATTAATCAAGCAAGGCGTCGATGCCGAAGTTCGCACTTCGGTTGGTCAAGCTGCGGTTCCTGCGCTGATCGATATTAT
>JBLHTS010000194.1:0-7641 GCA_047627695.1 Yoonia sp.
CATGATCATGTCGGCACCTTCGCTCAGATCACGTTCTACCAGCCGCAAAGCCTCGTCACTGTTGCCGGGATCCATTTGATAGGTTTTCTTGTCGCCTGTCAGCGCAGAGGACGCACCGACTGCATCGCGGAAGGGTCCGTAAAAGGCGGACGCATATTTTGCTGTATAGCTCAGGATAGCAACATCTTGGTAGCCTTCCGCCTCAAGCGCGTTTCGGATGGCACCAATACGCCCGTCCATCATGTCAGAAGGACCCAGAATATCAGCGCCCGCTTCGGCCTGTGCTAACGCCATTTTGACCAATGCACCGACTGTGCGATCATTCACGATCTGTCCGTTTTTAACAAAGCCGTCATGGCCGTTGATGTTGTAGGGATCCAGCGCAATGTCGGTCATCACAGCAATATCGGGGGCCACATCCTTGATTGCACGAATGGCTTGATTGGTTAGGTTGTTAGGGCTCCATGCCATCGCGCAGTCTTCGGTGCGGGCCGCCATGCTGGTGTAGGGGAAAATGCAAATGGCCGGAATACCTAGGCTTTGCGCCTCAACGGCGGCTTTTGCCACGCGGTCCACCGTGCGTCGCATTACACCCGGCATGGATGCTACGGGGGTTTCATCGTCCTTGCCGTCCATCACAAAAACTGGCCAAATCAGATCGTCTGTCGTCAGCGTATTTTGACGGGCAAGAGCGCGCAGTGCAGGCGTGCGACGCATGCGGCGCAATCTGGTGGCAGGATAGGGGGCAAGGGTCGGTTTCATAAGTGGTGCCTTTTGCTTACTAAATCTTTCGTCTCATGGATTTTACCCTATCACAAGTCTGGGCAAGCCAGTACTGCACAACTAGTCTGATGCCGACAAAAAAACGCAAGCTAGAAAGAAAAGCCCCGTGGACTGGACCGAAACAATCGCCCGCGTGATCGATTTTCACACCTTTGCCAGCATCTGGTACTGGTTTGCAGTGATCATATCTTGGGCCGTGGCCAGTCATTGGCCGATCGGCGTGCCGTTTGATCTTTTGTTTAGGGCCCGCAAATGCGCACCCCAAGACATTGCCGACCTTGAAGCGATTGTGGACGTCAACGTGCGCCGCTTTACAGGTTTAACAGATATGGCGGGGCCTTGGCTTTTGGGCCTTGTTACATTCGTGTTGAGCGTACTTTGTATGACTGGGTTTTATTACGGATTTGAGTTGGCGCAAGGATTGTTCGTTTTGGGCGCACCACTGACATTGATCATCTGGCTTAATATTCAGGTGGCATATGGCCTGCGGGAAAATCCTGCGCGAGGGCGTGATCTTGTGGACCGCCTATTCAAGATGCGCCTTTGGAGCCAGGTTATCGGTATGATCGCCATTTTCACAACGGCTGTTTACGGCTTGTACTTCAGTCTTGATGCATTGTTTGCACTCTAAACGGTTGACACGGCGCACGCGGGGGGTAGGTCCACTTTCATGACCAATCCCAAACACATCACCGTCAGCGGCGCCCCCGAAGGGTATGACGCACAACTGATCCTCGCAGAGCTTTCAAAAGGCGTGCCTGTCGTCCACGTTGCCCGCGATGACAAACGGCTTGCCGCGACGCAATCGGCCCTTGCGTTCTTTGCGCCTGATGTACCGGTATTTGTCTTTCCTGCGTGGGATTGCCTGCCTTATGACCGCGTGTCGCCCAACACGGATATTTCGGCAGCGCGAATGGCGACGCTAGCAGGGTTGGTGCATGGGATGCCGACCAACTTTATTCTGCTTACGTCATTATCGGCAGCGACGCAGCGCGTGCCTGCCCGTAAATTGCTGCGTGAGGCCGCGTTCAAAGCCACTGTCGGCAACCGCATGGATGAAGAGGCCTTGCGACATTTCCTTGTGCGCATGGGGTTCACCCAAAGTCCGACAGTGATGGAACCGGGCGATTATGCCGTGCGCGGCGGCATTATTGACATCTATCCCCCTGGTCAATCAGGGCCTGTGCGGCTTGATCTGTTCGGTGATGTGCTGGACGGTGCGCGTCGTTTTGATCCCGCGACACAGCGCACCACCGAGACATTAAAAGAGATCGAACTGGCCCCTGTGTCCGAAGTGATCTTAGACGAGGCTGCGATCACACGGTTCCGCCAAAGTTACCGCATCGAATTCGGGGCCGCTGGCACCGATGATTCGCTATACGAGGCCGTTTCGGCCGGACGAAAGCACGCGGGCGTTGAGCACTGGCTAGGTTTCTTTCAGGACAATCTGGAAACGCTGTTTGATTATCTGCCCAACGCCACTGTGGCGCTTGACGATCAAAACACGTCGATGCGTATCGCACGTTGGGACAGTATCGCCGACCAATATGGCACGCGGATGCATGCGTTGACCCAAAAAGGGCGGATGGACAGTGTCTATAAACCAGCCCCGCCAGAGCTTTTGTATCTCACTGATGCGGCCTGGGAACAGGCGGTCGTCGACAGACGCGTTATGCAGCTTTCCCCGCTGAAGCAAGCGACTGGCATGAAAGTAATCGATGCTGGCGGCAAGATCGGACGAAATTTCTCGCCCGAGCGTCAGCAGGAACACATCAACCTTTTCAGTGCTTTCGCCGATCATGTGAAGGCAAAACTTGCTCGGGGACCTGTCGTCATTGCGTCCTACTCCGAAGGTGCGCGGGAGCGGCTTGAAGGGTTGATCGCAGACGAAGGGATCGAGAATACGATCCTTGTGAACGACTTTTCGCGTATAGGCAAAACGGGTGTGCATCTGGCTGTTTGGCCGCTTGATCACGGATTTGAAGCGCCGGGGATCACGGTTATTTCCGAACAGGACGTGCTGGGTGACAGGTTGATCCGGCAGACCAGGCGTAAACGCAAGGCCAAAGACTTTCTGACAGAGGCAAACAGTCTCAGCACCGACGACCTGGTCGTGCATGTTGACCACGGGGTCGGGCGCTATCTGGGGATGGAAGTCGTCACCGCATTGGGTGCCGCCCATGAATGTCTGTTGCTGGAATACGCGGAAAATTCAAAACTTTATCTGCCGGTTGAGAATATAGAACTGCTGTCCAAATACGGGCACGATACTGGCCTGCTGGACAAACTTGGTGGCGGCGCATGGCAGGCCAAGAAGGCCAAACTCAAAGAGCGCATCCGCCAGATTGCAGAACGCCTGATCCGTGTTGCCGCAGAGCGCGAATTGCGCACCGCACCGGCACTTGATCCGCCAGAGGGGCTTTGGGATCAGTTCTTGGCGCGGTTCCCATATGTAGAGACCGACGATCAGCTGACTGTGATCGAGGATGTCTTGACCGACCTTGCGTCAGGGCGTCCGATGGACCGTTTGATCTGTGGTGATGTGGGCTTTGGCAAAACCGAGGTCGCAATTCGTGCAGCCTTTGTCGCGGCATTGTCGGGGGTGCAGGTCGCGATTATTGCACCGACGACGTTGCTTGCGCGGCAGCACTATCAAAGCTTTGCCGAACGCTTTCGCGGTTTTCCAGTCAATGTGCGGCCACTGTCGCGGTTTGTCTCGACCAAAAACGCCAATCTAACCCGCGAGGGGCTAACGAAAGGCACCGTTGATATTGTGATCGGCACCCATGCATTGCTGGCCAAGTCGGTGAAATTCAAAAACCTTGGCCTGCTTGTCATTGATGAAGAACAGAAATTCGGTGTGCAGCACAAAGAGCGGCTTAAGCAGTTGCGCACTGATGTGCATGTGCTGACACTGACGGCAACACCGATCCCCCGTACATTGCAATTGTCGCTGTCTGGCGTTAGGGACCTGTCGATTATTGGCACTCCGCCAATCGACCGTTTAGCAATCCGCACCTATGTCAGCGAATTCGACACCATCACCGTGCGCGAGGCACTGCTGCGTGAACACTATCGCGGCGGGCAGTCGTTCCTTGTTGTTCCACGCATCGCCGACATGGCCGAAATGGAAGATTTCCTAAAACGCGAAGTCCCCGAAGTCACCTATGTCATTGCCACGGGTCAGATGGCCGCAGGCGAGCTTGATGACCGGATGAACGCATTTTACGACGGCAAATTTGACGTGCTGTTGGCCACAACAATTGTCGAAAGCGGTTTGGATATTCCGACTGCCAACACGATGATTGTCTGGCGCGCCGATATGTTCGGCCTGAGCCAGCTTTACCAAATTCGTGGACGTGTTGGCCGTTCCAAGACCCGCGCCTATGCCTATCTGACCACAAAACCACGTCAAAAACTCACGGATCCCGCACAAAAACGCCTGCGCGTCTTGGGATCGATCGATACGTTGGGAGCTGGCTTTACGCTGGCAAGTCAAGATCTTGATATTCGCGGGGCGGGTAATCTGCTGGGCGAAGAGCAATCGGGACAGATGCGCGAAGTGGGCTATGAGCTTTATCAGCAAATGCTAGAAGATCAAATTGCCGCGATCCGTTCGGGGCAGGCCGAGGGTATCATTGACGACGGCCACTGGGCGCCACAGATCAATTTGGGTGTGCCTGTGCTGATCCCAGATACCTATGTGCCGGATCTGGATGTGCGGTTGGGGCTTTACCGTCGCTTGTCTGAATTGACAACAAAGGTTGAACTGGAAGGCTTTGCCGCTGAACTGATCGACCGTTTCGGCAAACTGCCGCGCGAGGTCAACACGCTGATGTTGGTCGTGCGTATCAAGGCCATGTGCAAGCGGGCAGGGATCGCCAAGCTGGATGCTGGACCGAAGGGGGCAACCATCCAGTTCCACAACGACAAATTCGCATCGCCCAAAGGGTTGGTGGATTTTGTGCATGCGCAAAACGGAATGGCCAAGGTCAAAAACAACAAGATCGTCGTGCGGCGTGACTGGGAGCGCGAACGCGACAAAATCCAAGGGGCGTTCAACATCGCCCGCGATCTGGCGCAGAAGTTATCTGAAGAAAAAAGCAAGTAGTCGGGCAAGCCCGCCGGATTTCACGTCTCCGGCGGGGATGTTTACGCGCGGATAAAGCGGATTAGGCTTCGCCGGGGCGCTTGATCAGGGTGGTAAGCCAAAGCGCTAAAATGGCGCAAACCAGTGTGCCGATCGCCATGGGCATTGGCGTTCCGTCAAACTGCAGTGCAATGGGGACCGCGATGATCACAGCGCCAATGGTCGCAACGGCTGCAAGAACAGAGGCCGCGAGCCCTGCGATATGCCCCATTTCCTCCATGGCGAGGGCATTGAGGTTGCCGATGGTCATGCCCGCTTGGAAAAAGTTGGAAAGAACCCAAAGCACATAGGCGCCAAAGGCCAGCCAATAGGGGCTGTCGGATGCGGTTATGGCGATCATCATAACCGTGATTGCAATTTGGGCGGTATACATGGCCTTAATGATTGCCCGCATGCCCAACTGTCCAACCAGACGCGCGTTCAGGAAACCCGAAGATGCCGCCACAATTGCAATGCCGCCAAACCAGAGGTGGAACACATCACCTTGGCCGAAAGTTTGGTCAAATACCTGCTGTGTTGACGATAGCATATTGAAAAGCATGCCGAATGTGAGTGTCTGGATCAGAATAGAAAGGCACGCTGTGCGATGTGCAAACATCTCTTTCGTCGCAGACCACATGGCACGGACGCTCAGCGGGCGGCGCATTTCCACCGGCAATGTCTCGGGTTGGCGCACAATCAGCCATACCGTGGATATGAGCGTAAACACGATGAACGAAAAGAAAATCGTATGCCAGCCGGACAAAATCACAATGTAGTACCCGATGGTTGGAGCAAGGGCGGGAACCAAGGCGAACACGATCATCACGAAAGACAGAATACGCGCCATGTCCCGGCCTGCATAAAGATCGCGGATCATTGCCATGGCAACAACGCGCGGCCCCGCCGCCCCAAGGCCCTGAACGACCCGCGCGGCCAGCATCACTTCAAGCGATTGCGCCTGCCACGCTACAAAACACGCGATGATGTAAACCACAGCGCCACCGATCATCACAGACTTGCGCCCGAAGGCATCAGACAGCGGCCCCGTAAACAGCGTACCGACACCCATGCCAAGCACGAAACTGGTGATGATCAATTGCGCATTATTCAGGTTATCTGGCGAAAGTGCTGCACCCATTTCCGGCAATGCAGGCAACATCGCGTCAATTGAAAATGCCACTGTTGCAGCAACCATTGCCATAAGAGCAATGAACTCTGTCTGCGGCAGCGGCTTGATACGTGCGCTCATTCCGTGGCTTCGATCTGGTCCATGATGTCTTTGATAACGGTGACCCACATCTCTGGAGGTTGTGCGCCCGGGACGGCATGTTGCTGGGCGATAATGAAAGTCGGCACTGAATTCACGCCCATTTCGCGGCTATGCTTATCGCGCGCACGAATGTCGTCGATGTCCGACGTCGAGGCCAGCAATTTGGTCACCATTGCAGCGTCCATCTCGGCGGTATCGGCGACGTCGGCCAGTACTTCGAGGCTGCCAATGTCGCGACCCTCTATAAAGTAGGCTTTGAACAGCAAGTCCACAACAAAGCTTTGACGTTGCTCGATCCCGGCCCAATGGATCAGACGGTGGGCGTCGATGGTGTTGGGGGTCGTCTTTATTGCTTTGAAATTGATATGTGCACCGGACTTTTCAGCCGCCGTCACAACGGGGGCGTAGGCTTTGACCGCACCCTCTTTGCCGCCAAACTTACCTTCGAGATAGGCGCGGCGGTCCATGCCGGCCGCCGGCATGTCAGGGTTTAGCTGAAACGGATGCCATTCGATGGTAAAGGGGTGATCGGGAAACTTCTCTAACGCTTTGTCGAGATTTGCCTTCCCGATATAGCACCAAGGGCAGATCGGATCAGAGATAATATCAAGCTTGACCATGTCCGGTCTCCCGTAGGGTTAGTGCGCTATCGCGTATCGCCTGTGTGACAGCATTTATCTTTATCTATCATGTCTCAAGCCGTGTAAAACCCCGTAATCCCAAATAACCCTATGCACTGTTGCACATGGCAGTCGCAGCCCTGTTGCAAGACGTTCAAGGGCTGCTTATTGACATTGCATGGCTGACATTGATCCTAAAAAACTGATCCGCATCGCGCATGAAAACGGCGAAAACGGTGTGGCGCAACCGCTTGATTTGGGCGCACGTGTGCGCGAATTGCGCAAAGCCCGCGACTGGACGTTGGAGCAGGCCGCACGACAGGCCGGATTGGCACGTTCAACTTTGTCCAAGATCGAAAACGGTCAGATGTCACCTACCTATGACGCACTGAAAAAGCTCGCTGTCGGGCTCGAGATTTCGGTACCACAATTGTTTACGCAGCCCTCAAAGGCGCAAGTAAATGGCCGGATGGCTGTGACCCGCAATGGTGAAGAGACCGCCAAAGTGACCACCACTTATGAGCACGCACTGCTGGACGAAGTACTGACCACCAAAAAAATGTTACCCTACCGGACCCGCGTCCGCGCCCGCCAGCTTGAGGATTTTGACGGTTGGGTCCGCCATGACGGGGAAGAGTTCTATACGTACTGACGGGGCAAGTCAGGCTTTATACCGAATTCTACGAACCTATTGAGCTCAAGCGTGGCGACAACGCCTATTACGATGCCGCGATGGGTCATAATGTGATTTTGCTAAGTGCCGAAGATGCGATGATTTTGTGGGTCACATCGCTGCGCTAGTCCTTTGGGAAGAACTTGGGCAACAAGGCGGCCGC
>JBLHTS010000195.1:0-7623 GCA_047627695.1 Yoonia sp.
GGGCATTTTCAGGGATATTGAGGTCGACCGGACCCGTTGGCGTGGGCATCTTGACCTTGCCGCCAAGGGCCGCCTCCCAAGGGGTAATGGGCAAGGTGACGTAAAGGTCGCGCCCATCGATACGGTAAATAGGATGCGGTTTGAAAGCCACCTCGATAAACAGATCCCCGCCGCCGGACCCCTGTCCCTTTAGCCGCAGGCTTTGTCCCGGCATCACACCTTTTGGAATGCGCAGATCAACAGCGCGGGTTCGCATTGTCACATGACCTTTAGCGTCGACCTGTGGCGATTGCAGGGTGAGCGTCTGGCGCTGCCCCGTGATCGCATCCTCTAGCGCAATATCGATACGCGCATGTTGATCACGTTGCATCGACGACCTGTCAAAATTCTGCCCAAAGAAGTCGCGGAACATGTCGGGATTCACGTCACGCTCGTCAAAGGCAAACCCACCTTGGGCGCGGGTGTTCTGGCGCGGGTCATATTCTTGACGTGGTTGATCCCAGTCCGCACCAAAGCGATCGTATGCTGCGCGTTTCTCTGAATCACTCAAGACCTCATAGGCTGCACCTGCGGCCTTGAATTTTGCATCCGCATCCGGACTTTGGTTCACGTCAGGATGATATTTCCGCGCCATTTTTCGGTAGGCGCGCTTGATTTCGTCCGCAGCAGCGTCCGTCGACACCCCAAGCGCTTCGTAGTGTGCAGTGTCAGACATCTTGTATCCCGTTTCTTTGCAACGAACATACCACAGGTAACACGCAGATGGATTGACTCATATCAATGTGAACGTCGAACCGTCACCCTAGACTGACGGTGCACCAACCAAGAGGTTTGCCATGAAAAAATTTACATTACTCGCCTTGCAAGGTCCGGACGGCACGCAAGCCGACCTTGCCCCTTTGGCCAACGCGGCAACGGAAAACCAAGGGCGGCTGAGTGTGCTGCATCTTGGCCCGGTGCCGATCATGGTCCCCTCAATCGGGGCCGCCCCCTACGCCATGCCGGTCATCCCCGAAGGCTGGATGGACGAACGCAATGCCATGTCCGAAGAACTGGGTGTCGCGCGGGAAAAGACCCGCGCTTATCTGCAAAAACAAGGCCTTACTGGCGAAGTGTCTACGATCTGCATTGAACCCTCGGCTATGCATGACCTTGTGGCAAAGCGCGCCCTTTTTGCCGACATTAGTATTGTGCAGGACAGTCTGCGCAGTTATGAAGTCGCCTTTGACAATGTGGTTTATGGCCTTCTGTTCGAAGCCCCCGGACCTGTCATGCTCAATGTGACCCACGACAGCAAAGCACTGGCCCCCGAAAACATCCTGATTGCATGGAACAACAGCCTTCCTGCAGCCCGCGCCGTTCGCGCCGCCCTGCCGTTGCTCAAGGCCGCAAAAGAGGTGACCATTGGGGTGTTCGATGCTGATCCTACGAAATGGGGCGATGGCGAAGCACCGGGTGCCGACCTTGCTGTCTGGCTTAGTCATCACGAATGTCAGGTCACGGTGCAGGAATATGCCACCGGTCGAAAATCAGTCTCGGGTGCCATTTTGGAGCGCGCACAAGAACGTGCTGCCGATCTTGTCGTTATGGGTGCCTATGGCCGCAGACACTGGCAAGAACGTATCTTTGGCGGCACGACACAGTCGATGATTGCGCAACAGGACGTGGCTATCCTGCTGGCTCACTAGACAAGAACCCTATCATTCACATCCGACAGAAGAAATCGAGCGCTAGGCAAATGCTTGACGCTCGAATTTCGAATTTTGCGTTTAGTGTGAAACCAATCACCGCTCTTATGACTTTGTTTTGATTCCCAGCAAACTGTAGATCGGGCAAGTCCCGAATACGGATGTCAGGACAAGAATACCGCCAACGGCAATCATGCCATAGACGACGACTGCATTCGCCCCCAAACCCATAAAACCAATCAGCGGTGCCACGATAAATGCTGCACCAACCAAAAGCCGCAGTAGACGATCGAAACTTCCAACGTTGCTAGCCATTTTTGTCTCCTTTGCTGTGCGCCACGGCACTCACATGATGCCGCTAGCTGAATGGAAGGTTACAGCAAGCAAACAAAAGCAGCATTGATCTTGGTCAATGCAGTTTGCGCGCGTCCCTGCGAGGGTGAAAACGAATAAACTTCAAAGTTAAGGGCCAATGTTGTGCCAGAAACCGTCTTTCGGACCGAAGGGATCACCAAAGTCTACCAAACTGGCGCGGTGAAGGTCTATGCTCTCGCGGGTGTGGACCTGACCCTTTATGCGGGCGAGCTGACAGTTCTGCTTGGACCGTCGGGCAGCGGCAAGTCGACTTTGCTTAACATTCTTGGCGGGCTCGATCATGCTACCGAAGGCCGCGTCTGGTTTCGCGACACCGAGCTTACGAACATGCCTGACCGAGAGTTGACCCGTTACCGGCGCGATCACGTGGGCTTTGTTTTTCAGTTCTATAACCTTGTCCCCAGCCTGACCGCGCGGGAAAACGTCCAATTGGTCACTGATGTGTCCGTAGATCCGATGCCCGCCGAAGAAGCATTGGCGCTTGTCGGTCTTGCAGACCGCATGAACCACTTTCCTTCAGAGATGTCGGGCGGTGAACAACAGCGCGTCGCTATTGCCCGTGCCATCGCCAAACGGCCCGAGATATTGCTTTGCGACGAGCCGACAGGCGCGCTTGACAGCACCACAGGGGTCCAAGTGCTTGAGGTGTTGCAGGACATCAATGAACGCTTTGGTACAACCACGGTCATCATCACACATAATGCTGAAATTCAGCGCATGGCCCACCGCGTGATCCAGTTCCAAGACGGCAAGATCAGCAGCGTATCAACCAATGAACACCGTCTTGAACCCGCGCAGATTGTCTGGTGATGCAAGCCCTTGACCGAAAGCTCCTCCGGGATTTCAAACGCTTGTGGAAACAGGCCTTTGCCATTTCAATGGTGCTGGCATGTGGCGTGGCGATATTGTTGACAGCCTTAGGTATGTACAAAGCACTGAGTGATACCCGCGAAACTTACTATGAACGCAACCGCTTTGCCGAAGTATTCAGCGCCGTGCAGCGCGCGCCCGAGAGGTTAGCTAGTGAATTGGCCGCAATCGACGGGGTTTGGGCGGTCGAGACCCGCACAGTGGGCAACACAGTGCTGGATATCCCCGGCCGCGATGTCAGCGCGACAGGGCGCATCCTGTCTTTGCCCGTCGAAGGTGCGCCGCGATTGAACGTGCCTATTTTGAAAACGGGCCGCCTGCCCGACCCTGCAGCAACTGACGAAGTCATGGTGAATGCGAATTTTGCGATCGCTAATGGCTTTCAACTCGGCGACGTCTTTTACGCCAACCTCAACGGTCAGAAACGACCCCTTGTCATAACCGGCACCGCCCAATCGCCAGAGTTTATTTATACCATCGGTCCGGGTGCAGTGATGCCCAACAACGCAACATTCGGGATCATCTGGATGCCCCAGACGGCGGTCGCCGCTGCCTTTGATATGACAGGGGCCTTCAACGATGTATCCTTGACGCTGACGGCTGGCGCACAGAAGGCCAATGTCATCGACGCAGTGGACCGACTGCTTGATCCGTATGGCAGTTTGGGCGCATTCGGGCGTGACCTGCATCCCTCTGACAGCTTCATTGATGCCGAAATTACGCAACTGCGCACAATGGCCTCAATCTTGCCGCCAATCTTCTTTGGCATTTCGGCGTTTCTGGTCAGCATGGTGATGGGCCGGATCATCGCACTAGAGCGCAGTCAGATCGGCCTCCTAAAGGCCGTCGGCTATTCCAATCTGGAAATCTGCCTGCATTATCTGATGCTAGCAGGTTTGATAGCGCTCTTGGGCATCGGGATCGGTTGGATTGCGGGCGGCTATCTTGCGCGGGTCTTGGCCACGCAATATGCGCTCTACTTCGACTTTCCTTTCTTGATTTTCAGCACATCGCTTTGGGTCTACGCAGCCTCTGGTATCGCCGCCTTGCTGACGACAACGCTGGGTGCCACCCAAACTGCGATCAAAGCTTCGCGTCTGGCGCCTGCCATCGCAATGCAGCCTCCGGCTCCGCCACAATTCAAACGCTCGTTGATTGACCACGCAATGGTTGCTGCAAAATTCAGCCAGCCGACAATCATGATCCTGCGCAGTCTACTCCGCTGGCCTGTGCGCAGTGGACTGACGATCCTTGGGTTGGCGCTTGCGGTATCGACGGTCGTGTCGCCTTCGTTCTTTAGCTATGCATTGGACAAGATCGTCGACAGCGCCTTTTACGAAAGCGCACGGCAGGACGCGATACTGGTCCTTGCACATGATATGCCGGAAAATGTGCTGGCTACGGCTGCTGCCCTTCCTGCGGTGTTGCAAGTGGAAGGTCAGCAATATCACCCGATCATCTTGCGCAATGGGCTTTATGAAAAACGCACCACGATCCAAGCCGGCAGACCAGATAGCGACCTGAGCAGGGTCATTTCCAGCGATGGCACGCAGATCAATGTACCCGCAGGAGGAGTCGTCCTTACCGAAAGGCTAGCGGCGCATTTGCGTGTAGGAGTGGGTGATCAGGTCGCAGCATCATTTCTAAGCGGCAGGCAGGAAACACATACCCTGACAGTGACGGGCACAATTGCACAATACTTTGGCCTTGGGGCCTATATGGATCTGGACTATGCCAACACGCTTTTGCGCCAATCGACGCGCATTTCACTGGTGAACGTGTCCTTGGATGATGCCGAGGTGGTGGCCCTACACGCCGCCCTCAAAAATATTCCAAAACTTGTCGGCATCGTCATGATGACTGATACCCGCAGGTCATTTTCAGACACGATCGAACAAAGCATCGGCGTGATGAATATGGTCTACATTGTCATCGCCCTGCTGATCACCATTGGTGTGACTTATAACGGCGCGCGCATTCAACTGTCAGAGCGATCCCGCGAGCTTGCTAGTTTGCGTATCCTTGGCTTCACCCGTTCCGAAGTATCATACATTTTAATTGGCGAAACGATGTTGCTGTCAGTGCTGGCACAGCCATTAGGATGGTGGATTGGCGCGGAAATTGCGACGGCCATGGCGAATGGGTTTTCCAGCGATCTTTATAGCATGCCGCTTGTGCTGCACCCCGCTATTTTTGCCAAAGCCAGCTTTGTTGTTCTAATGACCAGCTTTGGGTCTGTGATGATGGTCCGCCGCAGGCTGGACAAACAAAACCTCGTTTCTGTGATGAAAGTAAGGGAGTAAGCGATGACTTGGAAACCACGCACGATTGGGCTTGTGGGCTTTGGCACTGTCCTCATGCTTGGGCTGGGCTATGTCGCATTTCAGGATGATCCAGTCCCGGTTGACCTGCACATCATCATGCACGGCCCGCTTGAGGTGACAATCAACGCCGATGGGGTTTCGCGGATCAAGGACATCTATGACGTGGCAAGCCCGATTACAGGCACGGCAATGCGATCACCGGTCGCGGTTGGCGACAGAACGACCAAAGGCGAAACGATCATTGCAGAGGTTCGCCCCGCCGCACCCGCACTTCTG
Organism: Yoonia sp.; assembly: GCA_047627695.1. GTDB lineage: Bacteria > Pseudomonadota > Alphaproteobacteria > Rhodobacterales > Rhodobacteraceae > Yoonia. The sequence goes on from JBLHTS010000195.1 coordinate 5,534, forward strand.
GACAGCCGCAGCATGTTGCAGGCCCAAGCCAGCGTCCAAGAAGCCAAAGCCGCGCTGCATGTGGCACAAACAGAACTGGCCCGCGCAATCGACAATCAGGTTTTGACCGACGCGCAGTACCAGCGCACCCATACCCTTGTTGAACGCAATGTCGCGTCCCTAACCCAGCTAGAGGACGCAGCGCAGCGCCTTGCAGTGGCCAACAGCACAGTTGAAGCCGCGACAGCACGTATCGACATGGCACAAAGCACCTTGAACCGCGCAGAAACCATGTTGCAAACGCCCCAATCGCAGGCAGCACTTGTTGAAAGTTGTTGTCTGCAAATCACGGCCCCCGCCGATGGTCTGGTGCTTAGCGTGGCAGGGACCAGCGAACGGCCCGTTGTTACCGGTGCACCACTTCTGCGGATCGGCGATCCTGCGCAGCTCGAGATTGTTGCCGACCTTTTATCCAGTGACGCCGTCCGCCTTAAACCCGGTGCACAAGCGGTGGTCGCGCGTTGGGGCGGCCCTGAACCATTGACGGCCACGCTGACCAGTATCGCACCTGCCGCCAACACAAAAGTGTCCGCACTTGGGATCGAGGAACAACGCCTTGATGCGGTCTTTGAATTGACGACACCGATTGATCAAAGGGCTGGACTGGGTGATGGTTTCGCCGTGTTTTTGCGGATCACCGAATGGCGCAAAGACGACGTCCTGCAGGTACCGCTAAGCGCGCTATTCAAACGCAATGGGGATTGGGCAGTCTTCACAGCATCAGAGGGGATCTCGACCGAGCAACCCGTCAGAATCGGTCGTCAGAATACGCAGTTCGCCGAAGTCCTTGACGGTCTGACGGAAGGAATGGCCGTCGTGACCCACCCCAATGACCAACTTGTGACTGGAGGCAAAATCGTTGAGCGTGGCAGCCTGAAGTAGCAACGGGACCAACCCGGGTCGGAAGTGAAATCACTTGATTCACGTTGGCGCGGATGTTTTCGCTGCTTTTGGCAGCATTGCGGCACGGTCTGACCAGTCGTCATTTTTCACACGGATCGAAAGGTGACATGCTCGGGAAACACTTTCGCAGGCGCATCATCATTTTTGATAACAAAGATAAAGGAGGAGTGGCGGTGCTGTCAGACCAATTTTAACTAGTCTCAGTTTGCCGAAACAGGCGTGAACTTATGCGGAACAAAGCTGACGCCACTCAGAGAGTGCGGCGGTTCGGTTGAGTTTGAAATTGTCGCATGAGTGGAGGTGGCGTTCCTGGTTGAAATGGTTGTGGACGGAAGAATGGACGGATGCGAATTTCTGAAGACATTGCATCTGCCTGAAACGGAGCATGGCCCTTTCTCGTCGTCGTAACGGGAGATGAGAATTCTCTGCCCGATTGTTTAGCCAACGGCCTGTTTCCTGTCGACTGGCATTGCCAATGACCTTCATCGCAGCACTATAGGACCGCAGTTTATCGGTCACAACAATCTGCGGTTGGCCGTAAAGCTTCTTAGATTTCCTGAAGAATTTCAACGCTGCTTTGCGATCACGGCGCTTTGTGACATAGCTTTCCAACACCTCGCCTTCGTGATCCACGGCGCGCCAAAGATAGTGCGTCGCCATTGATCTTCACAAAAACCTCATCCAGATGCCACTGCCAGTTTGAATATGCTCGCATCCGACTGACCCGGTTTTTGCGGATCTCAGCGGCAAACATTGGGCCAAATCTGTTCCACCAGAACCGAACTGTTTCGTGACTGATGTCGATGCCACGCTCATGCAAAAGCATCTTCGACATTCCGCAGCGAAAGAGGAAACCGGATGTACATCATCACCGCCAGGCGGATCACCTCAGGGCTGGTTTTGAAGTAGCGAAATGGGCTGCGTTTTGTCATCCGACGAGGCTACGATACTGCCATGTCCGTCTCAAGCTAGTTTTGTCTGACAGTGCCCACGCCTGCTATCATGACGTTGCTTTTTGCATCTAGCCGTTATGCAGCGTCACTCATTTGGCGTCGCAGCGCATTCCACTGAACCCGTCATTCAAACGCGCCGATCTGGGTAGATCTCAATCTGACCTTTCGCTGCGGTCTGTTCCAATAATTGAAACG
>JBLHTS010000196.1:0-7603 GCA_047627695.1 Yoonia sp.
CCATCAAGCTCAATGCGCTAGAAACCTACCAAGCCAAACGCTACGACACATTAATCAAGCAAGGCGTCGATGCCGAAGTTCGCACTTCGGTTGGTCAAGCTGCGGTTCCTGCGCTGATCGATATTATGACCGGCATCGGATTCTTTGGCGTCATGCTTTATGGCGGTTCAGAGATCATCAGCGGCGAAAAAACCAATGGCGAGTTCATGGCTTTTTTCACCGCGATGGCTTTGGCTTTTGACCCTTTGCGCCGCTTGGGGTTGATGAGCGGACAATGGCAAATGGCTGCCGCCAGTGTGGAGCGGTTGCAGCATGTCCTGAACCTCAAGCCGACGATCCTGTCACCTACGCAGGGCAAAGCCGCCCCCATGAGCGCGCCCCAGATCACGCTCGATGACCTCCATCTGAACTACGGCGACTTGCCCGTCTTACGCGGTGCCAGTTTTACCGCTGCCGCCGGAAAAACAACCGCGCTTGTAGGTGCGTCAGGGGCTGGAAAAAGCACGATCTTTAATGTCCTGACGCGATTGATTGAAGGGCAGCAAGGAACGGCGGCGATTGATGGTGCACCCATCACAGACTACGATTTGGCCGATCTGCGCAGGTTATTTTCCGTGGTGACGCAAGACGCCGCCTTGTTTGATGAAACACTGCGCGACAATATCCTTCTTGGTCGCGAAGACGTCAGCGATGCGCAGCTGAAAGCGGTCCTTGATGCAGCCCATGTCACCGACTTCCTACCCGCACTTTCCAACGGCTTGGATAGCCCCGCAGGACCACGTGGATCGAACCTGTCAGGTGGGCAGCGCCAGCGTGTCGCGATTGCGCGCGCGCTTTTGCGCGATACGCCGATCTTGCTGCTGGACGAAGCAACAAGTGCGCTCGACACCAAATCAGAGGCGATTGTGCAAGCAGCGCTTGAAAAACTTGCCACAGGCCGCACCACTTTGGTGATCGCACACCGCCTTTCGACTGTACGCAATGCGGATTCAATTGTCGTCATGGACCAAGGCCGTGTTGTAGATCAGGGCGACCACCATACATTACTTGCACGCGGCGGCATATATGCCGACTTGCACCGCTTGCAATTCTCGCAAACAGAAAGCAAAGATGATGCCTGAACGTTCGGTTCTTTCAATTAGCGGCGATGACCGGATCGGATTCCTGCAGGGATTGATCACCAATGACGTCGAGAAGGCGGCAAATGGTGTCATCTACACGGCTCTACTTACGCCGCAGGGCAAATTCATCTCCGATTTCTTTGTGATTGGTCAGGACGACCGCCTGCTGATCGATGTTGCCACATCGCACGCGCAAGTGTTGGGGCAGCGCTTGATGATGTACCGCTTGCGCGCGGCAGTTGAGATTGCACAAGCAGACCTGATCGTTTCGTGTGGTACGGGTCCGATGCCCGCAGGCGCCTTGGCCGATCCGCGTAGTCCTGCTTTGGGCTGGCGTGCTTACGGCGATACGGACATCAGCGACAATACCGACTGGGACGCTGTGCATGTGACCCATCAAATTCCAACCACCGGCATAGAACTGACCGAAGACACCTATATCCTCGAGGCTGGTTTCGAGGCGTTGAACGGCGTTGATTTCAAGAAAGGCTGTTTTGTTGGCCAAGAGATCGTCGCGCGGATGAAGCACAAGACGGTCCTGAAAAAGGGCTTGGCGCGCGTGCAAATCAGCGGCACTGCACAACAAGGCGACGCAATTACCGCCGACGGCAAAGCGGTCGGGAGGTTGCACACAATTTCAGGGGATCAGGCCTTGGCCTTCTTGCGCTTTGATCGTGCTAATGGGGTCATGCAGGCGGGGAACGCGACGCTCACCCGCCTGATATAGCTTAGGCGCGTTCTTGATATTCGAAGGTCTCTGTGTTGACGACAATGTCTTCGTCTTGACCGACGAAGGGCGGGATCATCACACGGACGCCGTTGTCCAAAATTGCCGGCTTAAAGCTGTTGGCGGCCGTCTGGCCTTTGACGACCGGCTCTGTCTCGGCAACTTTGCAGACCACTTTCTGCGGCAAGCTGACGCTTAGCGCCTCTTCACCATAGTATTCGACCTTTACAGTCATGCCGTCCTGCAGGAACGGGCGGCGATCACCCAAAAGATCGGCTGGCAATTCGATCTGCTCATAGGTTTCGCTATCCATAAAGGTCAGCATATCGCTGTCACCATATAGGAACTGCTGGTCCTTTTGATCCAAACGCACGCGCTCCACCTTGTCGGCAGAACGGAAACGCTCGTTCAGTTTGCGGCCATCACGCAGGTTTTTCAACTCTACCTGAGCAAAAGCACCACCTTTACCGGGTTTCACATGGTCGACCTTTACCGCACCCCAAAGGGCGCCTTCGTGTTCCAGGATATTCCCGGGGCGAATTTCGTTACCGTTGATTTTGGGCATGGGATACTTCGTCTCAAATAGGGGGGTTAAGCTTGATTGAATGTCTGGACAGCCTATATCTGGGGCATACGAGCGTGACAAGATACTCAAAATAACGACTTAAGCGCCTTCGAGCCATGCGCATAATGCATGGCTGCCATTCCAAATAAGGGTCCCCGAATCGCTTAAGAACATGCATAAAGGCCCTCACGCAAGAAGTACAAGAACAAAAAGGATATATGATGCGAGATTTCGTCGACGGTACAGCCTTCAATAACGAACAAGGCAACCGCGCCCGTAAGCTCTTTGCAGCAGTTGTCCTAGCGGCTTTGGATGATGCTATTGCAGACGACAAGAAATACGGAAACGGACCTGAACAGATCGCGCGTTGGGCGCGTTCGCGTGATGGACGTGAAGTCTTGTCTTGTGCTGGTATTGACCCGAACGAACGTGTGGTCAGCGGCCTGATGGATTTTGTTGGAAAAGGTGTCCGCACATCCGTCGCTCTGTCACGCGAAGAAAGCGAACGCCGGAACGCAGCCGAGCAAGAAGCCCGCGCTGCATAAACAGCGCTGTTAAGAACAGATCAAAAACGCGGTCCTTTCGGGGCCGCGTTTTGCGTTTCAGGGCCCTGCAAACATGAACGCGAATAGGACAAAGGGCGTAAATTCAATCAGACCCAGCAGCACAATCAACGCACGCATCCACACCCCCAAAAACCGCCGCCACAAGATGCCACAACACAGCAGCGACAGCGCCACCTCGACGGAACCCGCGATATTGCCATAATGGTCAGGGTCCCAATAGCTGACAGGACTTTGAAACACCCAATTGCTTAGCGGCCAAAAGTGCGCGCGCCCATCATCATTGTGTAGCAGGAAATCAAAACCCAAATGCAACAAGGCCGCACCGCATAGTGCAATGACAATTGGTGCGCGCAACATGGCACCAAAAGCGAAAGCTATCCCCCAGAGTATGAACGAATTATCGATCCGAAAGATGCTTTGCCAGCCGTCTGAAAAGTATAGTTGGCCAAAGACGATTTCGGGCGACGTACCCAAAACCTGCAAATGCCAACCCACAAGCACGTACAAAGACAGATCCGGCAGCATCGCCCCAACGAACGCAGCCCCTGTCACTGCGGGCCGTCCAGCTTTGCCAAATGCAGTTAGTCCAAAAATCAGATGCGCTGGCGTGTTCATGGACTTTCCCCGCGCCTCATGCGCACGTATGACGTTAGCCGAAGGGGAACACGATGACCAAAGCAATCATGATCCAAGGGGCGGGCTCAAACGTCGGGAAATCAATGCTGGTTGCGGGCATCGCGCGGGCTTGTGTTCGGCGCGGCATGTCGGTGGCACCCTTCAAACCGCAGAACATGTCCAACAATGCAGCCGTCACCGCTGACGGTGGCGAAATTGGCCGTGCGCAAGCACTTCAGGCGCTTGCCTGTGGCTTGGAACCCTTGGTTGATATGAACCCAGTTTTGTTAAAGCCGGAATCAGATATCGGCGCGCAAGTCATCGTCCAAGGCAAACGCTTTGCCACGATGAAAGCACGCGACTATGGCAAACAGAAATCCAAGTTGCTGCCGCCTGTTCTGGAAAGTTTTGGGCGCATTGGCCAAGGCCGCGATCTGGTGATCATCGAAGGCGCAGGCAGTCCCGCAGAAGTCAACCTGCGCGTCGGTGACATTGCCAACATGGGCTTTGCTGCGGCCGCAAACGTGCCCGTGGTGTTGATCGGAGATATCGACCGTGGTGGCGTCATCGCGCAACTTGTCGGGACCCACGCAGTTCTGCCGCCTGAAGACGAAGCCCTGATCAAGGGCTTTGCCATCAATAAATTCCGCGGCGACACGACACTGTTCCACGACGGGATGGATATCATCGCCGCGCGGACGAACTGGGCACCGCTGGGTATTATTCCTTGGTTCGCCGATGCTTGGAAACTACCCGCCGAAGACGTTATGGACATTGCCAGCAAGACGGGTGGCGAAATCAAGATCGCCGTGCCGCGACTGAACCGTATTGCTAATTTCGACGATCTTGATCCGCTCTCTGCGACCCCCGGCGTCAGTGTCGAAATTGTCGAAGCAGGTCGCCCCCTGCCCGCGGACGTGGACCTGATCATCATTCCCGGCTCTAAATCCACCATCGCAGATTTGGCGCATTTCCGTGCCCAAGGCTGGGACATTGACCTCTACGGGCATGTGCGCCGTGGCGGTCATGTGTTGGGCGTGTGCGGCGGCTATCAGATGTTGGGAAAAGAGATCGTCGATGCAGACGGGCTAGAGGGGCCGCCTTCGCGCGTAACTGGATTAGGATTACTGGACATCACGACAGTGATGGCCCCGCAAAAGCGGCTCGCCCTATCCCAGGCAACCTATTTGCCAACTGGCGATCAACTCAGCGGTTACGAAATCCACATCGGCGTCACCGAAGGCCCCGATTGCGCACGTGCTTGGCTGTCATTGGATGGGCGCGGCGAAGGGGCTGCGTCTGCGGATGGGCGGGTAATGGGATGCTATCTGCACGGACTTTTCGCAGTTGACGCGTTTCGGAGTGCCTTCTTCGGGCAATTAGGCAAGCCCGTTGCCGCGCACAACTACGAAGCCAGCGTCCAAGACACCCTCGACAACCTTGCCGACCACCTTGAGATGCATATGGATATTGATCAGCTATTGAAGCTAGCTGGCGAGGTTTAGGGTTTAGTCTGTGCCAATATCGTAATTGGCCAAAACACGGTTAATTTCGCGCCGGACAAGTTTGCGGACATTCTGCGTGATGCGTTCACCCAACTCTCCGCCCAACTCCTCGTGGACTGTTGCGATAACCAACGCACGCAGGGCGTCTGCATCAAGGCCGGCAGTCACGTTCGCCATAACGGTGGCTTCTAATTCATCTGCCATACTTGCATCTTTCGCTTGCAGAACTGGTTCTTGCGGCGTTGCGGGTATGTCATTCTTTTGCTGTGTCATAGCCTCAACTGTTTGAGCTTTAGGTGTTTCAAACGCGCTTGCAGCCCATGCAGCTTCGACAAAATCTTCGCCGTCATCCGGCTCCCAATCACCAGACTGTGCCGTCACTGCGGCCTCTAGTTCTGCGATTGTCGCCTCAAGGCCTTCACGATCGGCAGGTTTATCAGGTTCAAGCATCAGAACGTTGCTCGCGTCTGGTTCACTGTCCGACGCAACATCAGCCAAAAATTCTTCGTCGGCACCCTGCACGTCTGTGCTAACACGTTGATCAGGCTGCAAAACAAGCCGCTCTGCCGTTTTTGATTTTTGCTGTTCTTTCTGCGAAATCAAACTCCGCACAGAAGTCAAAAATTCGTCTATGTCATCCGTTCGTGCCATATTCGACATTATTTCTTATCCCGATTTTGCACCCTGTACCACAACCGTAGCGGAAAAAATCACGGCAAACAACAATCGGTTACTCTTTTCCGATAGACTGCAAAACGCGATCAAGTGCTTGGCCCTGAGGAGAGCGGCTGGTCGGTGCGCCCTTCACAAGATTATAGTACTCTGATGGATCATACTGCTGGACCGCCAAGTTCAAATGGTCGACGGTCAAAAGGCCCATCGCAGCCAGCACCGAATATGACGCAATAACCTCGTCGGATTGCGCAGCAATACGATTCGCACGTGCATCCAACAATTCTTGCTCGGCATTCAGTACGTCCAATGTCGTCCGTGAACCCAGCGTTGCTTCTTCACGCACACCTTGGAAGGCTACTGTTGCGGCACTAATCTGCTGCTCTGACGCTTCACGGGTCGCGCGAGCAACTTGAAGCTGCGCATACGCATTTGCCACCTGCTGTTCGATCGCGATGCGGCTTAGGTGTAGTCCTGAACGGGCAGCATCCCGGTTCGCGCTCGATTGGCGCACCTGACTGGAGATCAAACCGCCACGATAGATAGGTCCAGAGACCGTAACGCCCGTCTGGAATGTATCGACATCATCAAGGTCCCGCGCATAAAAACCGTTCAGCGTCACAGTCGGATTAACAGCCGCTTGGGCACGCTTGATGTTCAATTCTGCGGCAGCGACATTGTGCTGCGCTTCCAAAATCGCGGGGTGATTGCGCACCGCAAATGCTTTAGCGTCATCGAGGTTGCGCGACACCGGTGCCGGACCCACGGCGCTTGGATTTGCGGGAGCGGCACCAACAGCGGCACGGAATTCTTCCGCTGATACGGCCAGATCGCCCTGTGAAGCCGCCAGCAAGCTGCGGGCAGCAGCAAGCCGTGCCTCTGCTAGGGCTACATCGGTACGGGTCACTTCGCCGACTTCAAAACGGTCTTGAGCAGCGCGAAATTCTTGTGTGATCAAACGCACGTTATTTTCGCGCAGTTGTACAAATTCACGGGCGCTGATCAGGCTCATGTAGGATTGCACTGCGCGCAAAAACACGTTTTGTTCGACATCACGCAGGGCTTGGCGGGTGCCCAGTACGATCTCTTTCTGGGCGTCGGTTGCAAGCCGGCTTGAGCCACCATCATAAAGCGTGAGGCTACCGGTGATACGTGCGACGGCGATGTCCACGTCTGACTTGGCGGTTGAACTTGTCCGGTTCGCTAACAATGACCAACTGATCACAGGTAAGACTGCCGCAATAGATTGCGCCACACCTTCGTCAGCAGCCCGCAAAAGAGCGCGGTTCTGGTCCAACAAGCCAGAGGTGTTGTAAGCAGATGCCAAAGCGTCAGACAGAGTCTCTGCTTTTGCAGCAGGTGCCACCGCCAGCACCATTAATGCTGCAACGACAACCAATCCCTTGCGCTTCATTCGATATCACCTTTCCTATTTTCTTTGGTACGCAAGTCCGCGCGCGCACGATCACTTAAAGCGCAAATACGGCCCGCTTTTCAAAACCCTTAAGAACCGGTGCGCTTGCATTGAACGCAAAACGCCAATTCACTGCGCCGTCGATCTTGTGACCAACACGTACAACACCCAAATTACCTTCAAGGAAGATGCATGCGATCCGCCCGCCTTCGCGCAACTGATCCGTCAAAGCTGGTGGCACTTGCTCAACGCCACCTTGGACAATAATCACGTCATAGGGGCCCGATTTTGCAGCACCTTCGGTCAATGTGTGCATCATGACAGCAGCATTATCGATCCCGTTTTGAGACAAGATGCTTTGCGCTTCTGCCGTACGTGCCTCATCATCTTCGACCGCGACAACAAAATCACACAGTCT